>NZ_JAVXIQ010000001.1:201651-522955 GCF_036648275.1 Hafnia sp.
AGCATCAATTTGATGGTTTGCTGCAAGGAGGCAAAGAGTACCAAGATGCTCACGCTTTGGCTCATGCCAACGATATCAAAAAGCGGTTTGCAAATAGCTCGGTGACTAATGGGCAAATTCTGCTATTTGGTCTGACCGGCGGGCTAATTCCATGTCCTGCGGCTATTACCGTACTACTTATCTGTATCCAGCTGAAAGCACTGACGCTGGGCGCCACGATGGTCGTCTGTTTCAGTATTGGCCTTGCACTGACATTAGTTGCCGTTGGTGTCGGCGCTGCAGTGGGCGTGAAACAGGCACAAAAGCGGTGGCATGGATTTAACTCGCTCGCACAAAAGGCACCTTATTTATCGAGTGCTCTTATTGGCTTAGTTGGCGTGTATATGGCGATACATGGTTGGGTGGGGATCTTAAAATAACGCTGATATGCCACGCTGAAGATTACCTCAAGTCTATTATTTTTTATTAAGCCCTGATGCAAGTTAGGGCTTTTTGCTATCAGAAATACGCTCGCTGATATATCTCTGCTGTTCTCTGGTACAGGCGGTAAGTTATTGTGTTGTATTAAAAAACCAATAACTGTGGAAAATTCCTAAATTTACTTTATTGATATTTTATAGTAGTTTGCAGCTAGATATATAGCGGGTAATCGAGACACTGCTATGTGTAGCTCACATCTTTTCCTCCAAATTATTCACCCCTGTTGCAGCGGCTGCGAGTAGACACGTTGTGCAACCAGTAAAGAGTCGGTGGTAATCAGGAGGGCTCGCTGCATTGTGCCCGCCATCTGGCGGTTTTTTTATACCTAAGATTTGCCGAATCTAAAAATTTTATCTTTTGAGTGAGCAAAACGCATAAAAACCGCCTATAGATCAACGATACGCCCACGTCTCCTGCTCAGTTACGGCTCTGCACCACTTTGAAATCACTTTGGGGTTTTTAATGGATTGGATGGTTGATGCATTTACCACATATCTTTATGGCATAAAGATTATTGCGATAACCTTAGCAATACTGATGCTTATCAGCGGTGTTGATGATCTTTTCATCGACGTTGTTTACTGGTCAAGACGTATTTGGCGAAGCTTAACGACCTATAAAAAACATAAGCATCTCAGCCACACAGAACTCTATAAGCCTGACGAAAAACCGCTGGCGATCATGGTCCCCGCGTGGAACGAGACCGGCGTAATAGGCAATATGGCAGAGCTAGCCGCTACAACGCTGGATTATGAAAACTACCATATTTTTGTTGGCACCTATCCAAATGACCCAGATACCCAGCGCGATGTCGACGAGGTGTGTGCCCGCTTTCCCAATATTCATAAAGTTGTCTGTGCAAGGCCAGGCCCAACCAGCAAAGCCGACTGCCTGAACAACGTACTCGATGCAATCCTTCAGTTTGAGCAGAGTGCCAACTTTAAGTTTTCAGGATTTATTCTGCACGATGCAGAAGATGTTATTTCGCCGATGGAACTGAGGTTGTTCAACTATCTGGTTGAACGCAAAGATTTGATTCAAATCCCTGTTTATCCCTTCGAACGCCCTTGGACCAGTTTCACTAGCCTGACCTATCTGGATGAATTTGCTGAACAGCACGGCAAAGATGTGCCTGTGCGTGAAGTTATCGCGGGGCAGGTGCCGAGCGCCGGCGTTGGAACCTGCTTTAGCCGTCGTGCGGTGATGGCGCTGTTAGCCGATGGTGATGGTATTGCTTTTGATGTGCAAAGTTTGACCGAAGATTATGACATCGGCTTTCGTTTAAAAGAGAAGGGGATGAAGGAGATTTTTGTTCGCTTCCCTGTTTTGCCTGATGGGGTTAAGCCGCATTCGACGCCTTTCGGCCAGCGCGCCAGATCGGCAAACGTCATCTGTGTGCGCGAGTATTTCCCCGACACATACTCAACGGCGGTCAGACAAAAATCACGTTGGATTATCGGTATCGTTTTTCAAGGGTTCAAAACGCATCATTGGAGCAGCAGCCCGATGATGAATTACTTCCTGTGGCGCGATAGAAAAGGGGCAATTAATAACTTCCTCAGCTTCTTCGCCATGTTGGTGATGATTCAACTGACCCTGCTGGCGCTTTATCAACGATTTTGGCCTGATGCGTGGCATTTTTTGTCGATTTTTACCGGCGACATATGGCTGTACACGCTGCTGTGGATCAACTTTGGCCTGATGGCGAACCGTATGTTCCAACGCGTTGTTTTCGTGACGGTTTATTATGGGCTACGCCAAGGTTTGATGTCGATTCTGCGGCTGTTCTGGGGCAACTTGATTAACTTCATGGCGAACTGGCGTGCATTAAGACAGGTGATTCAGCATGGCGATCCGCGCCGAGTGGCTTGGGATAAAACAACCCATGACTTCCCTAGCGTGGGGCAAAACCGCGCGTTGCGTCTGTTAGGTTCGATTCTGATTGAGCAGGGTGCTGTTACGCAGGAACAGCTTGAAGACGCGTTGGTCAACCGTATTCCCGGTTTAAAACTGGGTAATACGTTGGTGCATCGCGGCATCATCACGCCTATGCAGTTGGCTCAAGCATTGGCTGTCCAAAATGATGTTACGGCAGAGTCTATAGATGAGCGCAAAATTGATCCGGCCTTGATCGAAAAAGTGCCAGCCTCTGTGGCTTTGCACTATGCGGCGCTACCGATACGCGAAGAAAACGGGAAAATGATCTTCGCCAGCGAAAGTGCCATAGATCCTGTTTCGCTGGCGGCGCTGGCGCGTAAAGTCGGCAAGCGGGTTAGCTACGTTATTGCGCCAAGCGGACAGGTGGTGGTGGGGCTGCGCCATTGGTATGCCCGTCTGCGAGGCAAAGACCATTACGCCATGCTTGAAAGAGCGGTAGCTGAGAAGTGGCTAACTCAGGAACAGAGTGAGTCAATTTGGGCGAGCTTTGTTTCGCGCCAATTGTTGTTTGCGGAAATCTTGGCATCACTAGGGAGCATTGATGGCGCTTCGCTTAAGGCACTGTTGCTTCGACACGAACGCAGCGTTTTGCCGCTTGGAGAGTTTTTAGTGACCGAAAATGTGGTGAGTCAAGAAACGCTAAATCGCGCGCTCGAAATACAAAAAGAACTACAGCCAACGCTCGCGTCATTGCTGGCGCAGGCCGGATTAAGTCAGGAACAAATTCAGATGTTGGAGGCCGCATGATTAAGCGTTGTCACCTCAGCGTACTCATCGCCTCAGTTTTGGTGAGTACGGTTGCTTTTGCGGCGGCCGAACCAGGGAGTTCAGAGGATCTGGGTATCAGCGATCGCCAATACTTTATGGTTTACCCGCATCTGGAGAAAGCAATGCGGGCGCTCAAAGAAGGGCGTGAAAGTGTGGCTATCAGCGAATTCGAACGGGCACAGAAACAAGCGCCGGAAAGTGCGCGCTTAACCCTTTATCTCTCTGAAGCTTACCGCCACTTTGGACATGACGATCAGGCGAAAGCGGTATTAGACCGGCAGTTGAAAAGAACCCCAAGCAGTGCACCGGGGTATATCGAGTTAAAAGCGGCACTTGCGGCAGTTCCGGGAAAAACTTGGACTATCAATACGCTGGCTGATTTAAAACGCTATCAAGCTGATTGCGACAGCGCTCCCACTATCTACTGCCGCAGCGATGTTGGGCAGCACGCACTGCGTCTGGGTCAGCTTGATATCGCTAAAGCGCAGCTTAACGATGCTAAATTCAACGCCACCCCAGAAGGGCATACGCTGGCGGATGCCATTATGCAAAGGGCGATCTTCCTGAAAAAATGGGATGACGTGGACGACAGCTTCGAGCGGCTACGCACGCAAGGTAAGCTGACATACGAACAGTCAAATCAGTGGTTTGGCATTTTGCTGGCGCAGCATAGTGACGATAAATTAGTCGCATTGCAGGGGATCAACGTGATGAACGCTCCCTTGCAGCAGCTACATTATGCACAGTCACTGGCGCTGCGTAATGAAAATGCTCGCCTTAGTACCTATCTGCAAACGCGTACGCCTCGTTTTGTACAGCAGGATCAAGAACGCGGCTGGCTCTATTTACTGGCGAAATACAGTCAGAACCCAAGTGAAGCATTATCCAGCTATCCCATTGATTTTGCTGAAAACAAAACGTATATCGCACAAACGCTGATCCCCGACCGTATTGCTCAGCACGATCTTGCCGGAGCAAAACGTCTATTGGCGGGATATTCCCGCGATCAACTGTTAGAACAGCGGTTGCAACTGAGCGAAGCGGAAAATGATACCGCGCAAATAGTGCAGCTTGCACGACAGATGTATCAGCGATCGCCGCAGGATTTCACATTACTCGACCGACTTAGCTATCAACTGGTTAAGACCGGACAGAAGGCAGAGGCTAGCCGCTTGTTACTGGCGCGCTATCCATATCAAAACGCGGGCGTAACGGGACAAAATCTGACTAGCCGCTTGATGGTTCTGTTGAAAGAGAACCCTCGCTTGCTGACGGCAAAAGACATTGAACGATTGTCGGTGCCGTTGCCAACGCCACAGCAGCGTATGCAGCAAGCATCGGTATTTAACACTGAGGAACAGTGTCCGATTGTGCGTCGTTTGTTAGGGGATATGTCGCCAGACTATGGCGCTACGGCATGGTATCAGTTAGCTAATTGCTATCGCACTGATTCGCCTGGACTTGCGCTGTTCGCGTATCAGCAAGCCGATCGGCGTCAATCGAATACTTTCAGCAAGCGCTCGCTCGCCTACCAAGCCTATGCGGTTCAAGACTTCCAAGCCGCAACACGTGCATGGTCTGCGGTTCCGGTCGCTGATATGAGCGCTGAGGACACGATGGCGGCGGCAAATAGTGCGCTGGCAGCCCATGATATTCGTGCGTTAACGGGGTGGCTTAGCGAAGCGAAGAAGCATCAGCAAGATAAAACGGCGGAATATTGGTGGCTGCACTCTCATAGCCAAAATAATCCATCCGGCGCTCTGGCAGACTTGAATCGTTCCATAGAAATTAAACCGATGGCATCAGCGTTGGCCGACCGTGCGGCGCTGTATCGTCAGCAAAATCAGCTTAATCTGGCGTTGGCCGATCTGCATCAGGCCATCGCCATAGAGCCTGATAATACGGCTAACCATGCAGCGCTGGGTTATGCGTTATGGGATGCGGATCAAATAGCGCTATCCCGCGATGAGCTGAAACTGGCGGAACAACATACGCCAGACGATCCCGCGTTGATTCAACAACTGGCCTATGTGAATCAACGTTTGGATGACATCCCGCAGGCGCAAAGTTATACCGAACGTGTGGTGGACGATATCGACCGAGGCTATGCACCGCAGGGCCTAAGTGAGCAAGATGCTGAACGCCGGTTCAATTTCCGCCGCATGCATGAAGATACTGCTCGTCGCTGGACATTTAGCGTTGATACGTCGATGGGGCTTTCTGGAAAAAATAGCATTCCAAACAGCAGCGTATTAGGCAGTTCGACCCAGCCGTATGCGGCGCGTAGAAGTTACGGGCAGATGGAGGCGGAATACCGCGTTGGGCACAACCAAATTGTGGATGGTGATTTGCTGTCTGTTTACAGTCGCGTATTTGCCGGTAGCGGAAGCGAGGGCAACTTCTTACCTACTAAGGCACCAATGATGGGGCTAGGTGTGAGGTGGAAGCCGCTGCGCGAACAGGTATTTTATTTAGCCGCAGAACAGCAAATTCCGCTGGATAGGCATGAAAGCGAAGCAGATATGCTGCTGCGTGCCAGCGCATCCTTCCTTAACGGGGGCAAGTACAGTGATGAATGGCATCCTAACGGCAACGGCTGGATAGCACAAAACCTCTATCTGGACGCAGCCCACTACGTGAAACAGGACAGTCAAAGCTACACCGCTGATTACCGGCTGAGCTGGCACCAGAAAATCCCTAATATCCCAAGTGCGCAAACGTTGGAGCCTTACGGGCATCTGCAATATAACGCCACTCAGAATGGTGCGTACTCTGATGCTAAGCTCGGCGGTATCGGGGTGCGTTGGAATATGTGGTCAGGCGAAAATCATTATGATGCCTACCCGCACAAAATCAGCGTTGGTATTGAATTCCAACATTTATTTAGTGGGAAGAACCAATTCGTGGAATCTAAAAATGGTGCCTTTGTGACCTTTGGAGGGCGCTGGTAATGACAATTATTTCTCGCTGGTGCGTCTTGTTACTCTTGATGATGGCACCTTGGGCTCATGCGATGAACGCCATGATTTATCAACCGCAGCTTAGAGATATGAGTGTGGACAAAGCTCAGTGGCAAACACTGATGGATAAGTTACACGACGCGGGTTTTGATACGTTAGTGCTGCAATGGAGTGAATATGGCAGCGCCTTTAGCCAAGGGGCAGAGCAGCAGTGGCTGATGGATCGCGCACGCATTGCACACGATCGTGGATTGCAAATCGTGGTGGGTCTGTATGCCGATCCTGAGTTTTTTACCCGTCAGAACCAACCCGCGAAGGCATTAGGCAACTATTTAAACCGCCAGCGTACACAGGACGTTGCCGTTGCTCAGCGCTGGGTAGACAAGTTTGGTCGCCAAAACATTGCAGGATGGTATCTAACTCCTGAGCTGGACGATTTACGCTGGCGTGATGAAACAAGCCGCCAGATTGCTGTGAAATGGCTGACTGAAACGAAGCAGTCGTTGCTTGCTGTCGCCAATAAACCGGTCAGTATCAGTAGTTTCTTTGCCGGTAATATGACGCCAGACACTTATCGCGATACGGTGGCCGATTTTGCAGCTGCTGGGGTGAAAATCTGGGTTCAGGATGGGGCGGGGGTCGATAAACTCAGCCTACGCGAACGTTCACTGTATCTCAATGCGACGGTGGGGTGTGATGAAACATCGCCAGCGGCAGGGGAAGTTTTTGAAATCTTCCGCCAAATTAAAGGCGATAAAGCCTTTCGTGCACAGCCCGCATCGGCGCAAGAAATCAGCTCGGTGCTGCATCAAACTTCAGCCTGTGGGAAAGATAAGCTGATATTCTCGCTGCGCTATTTACCGGCGGCTGAGGGAATTTTGGCTTATTGAGTCAGCAGTTAGCGAGGATGTGTTGGCACTTTGCAGATGATTTGCAGGGTGCCAGCATTTTGAAAAGAATCAGGTGCTTTTTATATCGTGTCAGCGATAGCTGACCCCACAGCAGTAAACCCCTTTTAACCTATTTTTCATTCTCTTTCGCGAACGCGAAAATATTCACATCAGATTAGCTGCCAAAATAATGATGTAGAGCGCCAGCATCACAAGAGTGGTTCCCGCAACAAGATAGCTATCTTGGCGTTGGCTGGTGGATTTTTTTGGGTTAGGCATATCGGGCCTCAAAAGATGAATGAGTCAGCTAAGTCTAGGTCTAGGTCAAACTGCTGTGGCAGGCAGATTGCTGGTATGACAGACGGTAAGGCTATGAACCTTAGCATAAGTTTATTTTTCAACGCAATGTTGATTTTTCAACTTCCAGTTGATAATTTGAATCCGACACATCATCGGGCAGCGATGTGATAAATTATGTATATCTCAGGCTGATATTTCGGCTTGTATCATTTCTGATTACTTTAGATGAGTGCGCACGCCGCGTGGTCGGTAAGGTTTTGCTCAGAGAACACCCAGACACGAAGCGGCTTATAACCTATGAATGTTAGACAAACTATTACACTTGGATTTATGACTTTTGCGCTCTTTGTTGGCGCGGGTAACATCATCTTTCCCCCCTTTATTGGCCTGAGAGCCGGTGAAAATTTTTGGTATGCCACCGGTGGATTTTTAATTACCGGCGTGGGTTTACCCGTGCTGGCATTGATTGCGATGGCACGTAACAACGGCTCATTGGTTGAATTGACTAAGCCTGCGGGCAAGTTGTTTGGTCTGCTTCTTTCATTGATCTGTTATATGGCGCTTGGCCCGCTGTTTGGCGCGCCGCGTACCGCCACGGTTTCTTATGAAATCGGTATTAATCCGCTGTTTTCAGGCCATGTGCCACTCAGCGCATTTAGCCTATTGTTCTTTATTGCCGTGGTTCTTTGCTCGCTGAATCCGCTAAAGCTGATTGATATCGTGGGCAAGTTTCTCTCACCAATCAAAGTGGCTTCGCTCGGTGCTTTAGGGTTGTATGCGTTTTGGCGCCCAGCAGGAAATGAGCTATTCACGTTTCCTGAATATGTTGAGAATCCGCTCTCTAGCGGCATGATTAACGGCTATCTCACCATGGATACGCTAGCTGCACTGGTGTTTAGTATTATTATCGTGAATGCCATTAAGTCACATGGCGTTGATTCATCACAGCGGATCACGCGTTACATGGTGATCACGGGATTGATTGCCGCGGTAGGGCTGACCTATGTTTACATCAGCCTGTTCTATTTAGGCGCCTACAGTCTGCCGTTGGCGCGCTCAGCCACTAACGGTGCTGATGTGTTACATGCTTTCATCGTGAATGGGTTTGGTTATCAAGGCAGCGTATTTTTGGCCTTTATCATTACCGTTGCCTGCTTGGTGACGGCGATTGGTTTAACCAGCGCCTGTGCTTCCTATTTCAGCCAGATAACGGGTAAATCCTACAAGATGTTCGTGGTGATTTTGGCCGCCATTTCCATGTTGCTGTCCAATCTTGGGCTGACCGAAATTATTCACTTCTCGTTGCCGGCGTTAACGTCGGTCTATCCGCCATTCATTGTGCTGGTGATCTACGGCGCACTGGCTAAACCGGGTGAGCATACTGTCGCCCTGTGCATGCCTGCAACGCTGGTCGCGTTCATCATCGGGATTTTACAAAGCGTGGTTCCCGCCGAGGATCTGCCGTGGGTAGCCGGAAATCTGCCATTCTATAAAGAGGGCATGGCGTGGATTATTCCAACTATCGTGGTCTTTATGCTAAGCGCGGTATGTTTGAAATATAAGAAGCCGGTACCGGTAGAGAATTAATTAACAGCAACGATAACGGCAACATGATGTTGTGTTGCCGTTGTGCGGAACCGTCAGTATTCAGCGTATTTTTTTGAATGCGTGACGAATTTGCAGCATGTTGATTAGCACCAGTACGGCGGTAAAGACAAAGACCCAGCGGAAGCCCAGTACTGCTGAAACGCTGGAGCCAAGCATTGGGCCGATCACGTTGCCTAAGTACATGAACGATTGGTTATAGCCGAAAATTCGCCCCGTCACGCGATCGCTAGAGTACTTCAGCAACAAGGTTTGCACCGCTGGCATTAAGGCTCCATCGGCAAAGCCTAGCATAAAGCGCAGCATCCCAAGCTGTAGCGGCGATTTTACCCAAGCCATCATGGCGAAGAGCGCCACCGTGAATCCCAGCGCAAAAATCAGAATACGACCGGTACCGATTCTGTCGCCCAACCCGCCTAATCGTGGTGCCGATATCAGCGCAGCAATGCCTGGCACGGCGGCGATCATCCCACTGACAAAGGCGATATTATTGGTATCCGCGGCGAGTTGGCGGATGAATAACGTCAGGATAGGACTGATCGAGGCATTCGCTAATTGGATCATCAGCGTGGTAACAAACAGGGCAATGATAAGCGTTGGATAGGGCAGAGAGCGAAAAACCTCTTTCCCGCTGAGCTGATCTTCTTTACGCACCACCACACGGCGTTCTTTGATTAAGAAAAGCGTAACGAAAAAGCTGACGAACATCATGGTTGCGGTGGAGAAGAATACCGTGCGCAGCCCCAGATGGTCAGCCATCAGACCACCTAACAGCGGGCCGGCAATCACCCCGCAGATTTGCCCCGTCGATAGAGTACCTAACGCCCAACCGCTTTTTTCCCTAGGCACCTGAGAGGCGACCAGCGCCATGGCATTTGGAATATAGCCAGAAGTTAGCCCCATCAGTGCACGCAGTGCAAACAGCTGCCATACGTTGGTCGCTAAGCCTTGTAATGCAATCACCACGCCCATCCCCAATGAAGCACGCAGCAACATCAGTTTGCGCCCCTTGCGGTCGGCTAAACTTCCCCATAGCGGCGCGACGAGTGCTGAAACCATAAAGGTGGCGCTAAAGACTAAACCCGACCATAGGCTGAGTGATTCGTGATTGTGAACCCCAAGCTGTTCAACGTACAGCGGTAGGAAGGGCAAGATTTGGCTCATCGCTAAGCCAGTAAAAAAGCAGCCAAACCACACCGAGATGAGGTTTATTTTCCAAGATTCCATGACGTCTCAATATGCGGGGAGAGGGCTAAACGAAAAGATTTGCGCTGTAATAATATCACTTGTAACGGCTTGCCTGTTACACAAAAAAAGTAAAAAGAAATGACGTTTTATTTTCAATTCATTGAATCAACGCATTTTTATCACATTTACTAACACTTTCTCGCCGTGGGTGAGGTTTTATTTACACCTTGAGTATCGCCTTGCGCCTAAACTAGAGCCGTACACAGAATCAAATTTAGCGTGATAATTTATTCAAATGATAACGGGAGTTTGTATGCTGACATTGAATGCCGCTGAAACCGCGCTGGTGCTTATCGATCTGCAAGAGGGCATTTTACCCTTTGCAGGCGGCCCCCATTCAGCCAGTGACGTAGTGGCACGCTCGGCGCGGCTGGCGGAACGTTTTCGTGAACTGAATGCGCCGGTGATTTTGGTGCGTGTTGGTTGGAATGAGTCATTTGACGAAGCGCTTAAGCAGCCAGTTGATGCACCGTCGCCAGCCCATGCGCTGCCAGAGGACTGGTGGAATTTCCCTGAAGCGCTGAATGCGCAGCCAGAAGACATTGAAGTGATCAAGCATCAATGGGGCGCATTTTACGGTACCGATCTGGATCTCCAGCTTCGCCGACGTGGTATTCGTAATATTGTCTTGGCAGGGATTTCCACAAATATTGGCGTAGAATCTACCGCTAGAAGTGCGTGGGAGCATGGTTATGCTTTGGTGATAGCCGAAGATGCCTGTAGCGCTTTTGATGATATTCAGCACCAACACAGCTTTAAGTACATTTTCCCGCGGATTTCACGGGTATCTGATAGCGAAAAAATCATTGCAGCGATGAAGTCTTAATTCTATAACGGCTGCTACTGATAGGCCATTTTCACAGGCGAAATGCCTGTGGAAATATAAGCAGGAAATAGGGTGTGAAAGAGACAAAATTTACCGGTTTTACCCAGCAGGGATTAAACTTTTTACAACAGGTGCGTATTGAGAATAGTAAGGACTGGTTTGAAGAACACCGCTCGGTCTACGATCAACATATTCTGACCCCGTTTCGCGCTTTAGTTGATGAACTCGCGAAACCCATGCTAAAGATCGATCCGCTGTTTGAAACGCGCCCGGCGATTGGCAAAACGCTATCTCGCATCCATCGCGATACCCGCTTTTCACATGACAAATCTCGCTACCGCAGCCGGATGTGGCTGACGTTTAAGCGCCATTCCAAAGAATGGACCGATGCGCCGGTATTTTTCTTTGAAATAAGCCCCGATATGCTGCGTTATGGTTTGGGCTATTACTCGGCGTCGAGGGGAACGATGGATCGTTTTCGTCATTTGGCATTGCGCCAACCTGAGGAATTTGCCGCAGCACGAGCCTGCTGTAAGGCGCCCTTTGAGCTGGTGGGCGATAGCTATAAGCGGCCTTTAATAAAAGAGCAAGACCCTGAAATTGCTGATTGGTACAACCGTAAAACATTTGCGGTGATGGCAACAGATTATCAAGTCGAGCAGCTATTCACCCCAGAACTGGCCACCATGCTGGCCAAAAAACTGACTAAGCTGGCGCCGCTATATCAGTTTTTGATGAAGGTTGAAGCACTAAAACAGGTACCACTCGAGGATCTCTAAGCGCAGATTAAAGCTGTTCACTCATTTGTGGCGTGAACTCGCCTTCGCTGATGGTTTTTGACTGATTGCGCCCCTGCTTTTTGGCCAGATAAAGCATTTTATCAGCAAGATTCATGGTGCCGCTGATGTCGAGGTTGGTTTGGCTGGGATCAACCAAGACTGCGCCAATGCTCATGCTGACGTAGTGATCCCCCTCAGGGTTTCTAACATGGGGGATCTTTAATTCCGTAATGGCTAAACGAATCCGTTCGCAGAGCTTCGCTAATTGCTGTTTGTCCGTTGACGGAATAAACATCGCAAACTCTTCGCCACCCATGCGTGCCACCAGATTCCCATCATGATTACCTGCAAGATCCAGTGCATGCCCAATTTTGGCCAAGCAACGATCGCCGGCTAAATGCCCGTAGTGATCGTTATATTTTTTGAATTTATCGACATCCAGCATGATTAGCCCAATGTGCTGACCGGAGGCTTTATTTTCCTCCCAAAGCGCGGGGGTGTTTTGTGCGAAATAACGGCGGTTATGTAACCCCGTAAGATCGTCGGTGATGGACTGACGATAATGACGGCGATTATTCTCATCAATGAGCTTGTAGTCGTCCATCATGCGCAGCAACACAATCATTAACATCGCCAGCTTTAATAGCATAATCATGATCTTCCACGTATACCAACCAACGGTATAGCGGGCTTGCCACGATAGGCTGAAGGCGTCATCCAGAACTAACAGGAACAATGTGAAAAGAAAACATTGTTCGATGAGTCCTTTGTTTTTTAATTTAAACCACAAAAAGGTTAGGCAGAGAAAATTCACCAAACCAGAGATATAAACTAACCCTGTTCTAATCGTGAGTTCACAGCGATAGTGATTGCACGTCTCGGTGAGCAATGGAATAAACCGAGAGATTAATGGCCCGATAAACGAGGCGAGTAGACAGCCTAATAATACAAAGGCAACGGTGCGTCTAAGACTGAGTGATTGAGGCAATGAGATAAGAATCGCTGCGCAAATAGGAGCGCTAATTTCTAACAAAAACCATAACCAAATCGAGTTGCTGTCGTAATTAAACGTAGCGTCTACGGCTAATGCCGTCGGATAATCTGCAATAATAAAGGCTGCTAATATTGCGGAAGCTAAATATGCGCCGCCAATTGCGTAGGTTTGTCGATTATTGAAAGCACGCGAGTGACTAAAGGCGATGGTGGTAATAATAATATCGCACAGCACACACACGGCCAAAAATACCGGCATAAAGTAAAAATTCACAGGCGCACTTTCACTGCGATAACTGCCAGCGAAAATAAACACCGCCAGAGTGAATAAAATGAGAAGCGGTGTATGAAGTCGCTTAGGGGCTAACTTCAAAAACATATCCATTACTCCAATAACGCAATGTGTTTACAATATATCAATGCTTAATGACTTTATTTTAACATTATAGTTTTAAGTGAGCGTCTTGCTTACTGTGTTGCATTCGCTCAAATTAGGTATCGTTACCTTAAAGAAATAATTGATATAAAACATCATGTTATTTTTTTTGATAAGCAATATTTGCTGAGCGAAGAACGACACTCTCTGTGCTAGTTTAACTTATCCGAAGTGGTGTAAGAAATAATTCTCAATAGGAATTTTCTGGGTTAAATTTGGGGCGTTGTAAAAGTAGCGCTACATTTAGTGTTGTTTGAGTGACACTAATATTGTTATGTGACTGAAATAATATAATTACTCGCTCAGGAAAATGGGGGGGATATTTCAATATAATAAGGAAGTAGTGGGGCGTGAAATAACTATAATGGGTAAGCGTTAGCGGAAAATTAGATGATATAAAAAAGCCCCACAGCACAGTTTGCAATGTAGGGCTGATTAAATCCGGACTGGTGAATTATTTATGCGTAGTCGCCGGTGTCGCTTTAGGCGTAAAAGGATCGTTTCCCAAAGAGCTGTAAGGCACCTGCTTTAATGCAAAGTTCATTACCGTTGGCGAAGGGCGCTTTTGGTTGGAAATAAACTGATATTTAGCCGCAATTTCTTGGCTTTTAATTCCCGTCCATTCAGAGAACAGCACTAAAAAGTCTTCAGCTGAGCGGCGTGCTTTTATCGCCCGACGACGCGTGTCATCAGAAGATAGCATCATTAACGGCACCTGATAGTTTTGTTGGTATTTATCATCGTGAGATAGGAACTCATTACTGGTACCTTTCTCGTGGAATGCTAAGCCATGATCGGAGAAATAGATCATCGAGAAGTTTTGTCCGCTACTTTTCAGCTGGTTATACAGCTGGCTGAGAAAACTGTCCGTTTGCGTAATGCTGTAGAGATAGCATGAGGTCTCTTTTGAATGAACAAAAGTCTCATAGCGGTCACCGGTACGATCGCAAGCCTTAGGATGTGAACCTATCAGGTGATATACCACCAGTTTTGGCCCTTCGGTAGTTGCCTGCAAAGCATCATCGGTAAAGCGCAGTAGATCGAAATCAGACGTGGCTTTACCGTCTTCAAAATCACCTTTCTTCAAGAAGCGTACATCGTCTGCGCGCTTGGCAACGCTAGCCACCACGGTGTCATAGCGCCCAATTTGCCCCTGATTAGAAAACCAATAGGTATGAAAGCCCGCAGATTTGGCCAACGTAATAATACTGTTTTGGTACTCAGGCTTTCCGTCACGAACTAGATTCAGCGTTTGGCCGAGTGATTTCTGTGTAGAAGGTGCCGCAGAAAGATAATCGTTGAAGAATACGCCCGGAACTTGGCTCTCGAACGGCGTATTGGCCCATTTACCTCCAAAACTGCCATGGGCATCACGGCGGGCGCTTTCGCCAATGACGAGCACATAGACTTGGCGATTGGCTTTAACGCTGTCTACATGCCAAGTGGCTGGCACCGAAGATAGCTCTTTCATGCGGGCCATTTCGGCTTCAACTTCTTTCTTCCCGTGCGATACGTCCTCGACAAAACGCACCACCGGATAGCCAGTGTCGCTTAATTTGAATTCGCCACCGGCTCGCAGGTTTGTCACCGGCGCTAACAGTAAAGCACCTATGAAAGCAAATAAGAACAAAGATTTAGCCATTGTCCAACGGCGTATTTGCGGCGTTTTTCTGCGTAAAATAAAGATGCCGAGGATCATGATAAAGACGGCGATCAGATAGTCCCAATAGGGAAAAATCTGCATCATCTCGCCGGCTTCTTCTGGGTTAGTTGAGTAAAGCGAAAGGATCGAGTTGAAGTTTGGCGGGCCGAAAACGCGGCCAAACGGATAGTAAAATGCTGCGGTTAAGGTGCAGACAAACAGCACTGCTTTTTGCAGACGTGGTAAGTAGCTGCCGAGCAGTAAGAAGAAACAGCCGAGGCCAACGGCGTAAATAGCGCTGAATTCGTAGCCTAAGCCCAGATTAATCAGCGCGGCGAGAACAAAATAGAGCAGGGTATAAGGGCTCAGTAGTTCACGAGCCTTATTTTTTGGCTCAAAAGGATTTGATGTAAAGTTCATTTTTATTATCTGAAAGGGTGCAGGGCACCAAAGTTAACCGCGGGATACATCTCCACTCGCATGTTGACGGTCACTGTCATCATTGTCTCTGGTGTGTCATGGGGGAGTTTCCATTTTACTTTTTGCGCCATGCCTAACGTCGAGACACAAAGCTGCAAGAAGATATGCCGAGCGAGCTCGAATAGCAACAGAAACTGCGGGTTCTTAGTGTGATTTAGGAGGCAAATTTTATAGTACAGCGAATTGCAGAAATTTAGTCGGGGTTTACAGTGAAAAGTTTGAGTGCTCAGTGGGTTAACAGAACAAAAAACCACCCTCACCGGATGACACCAACGTGGTTGATATCATCCGGTATGAGCTGCGCTAAGCGCCTTTGTGAACGATGTTGGTGCTTTGTATATTATGTGTCAGCGTTTGGTTATTTAAATTGATGGCCTGCTGGTCAGTTAAGGCATCGGGAGGAATATTCATATGGCGCAAAACGTCGCCCATGATCTGACCGAACACCGGACCTGCTACTGAACCGCCGAAGTGTTTGCCTGCATTCGGATGGTTGACCATCACCACCAATGCAACGCGAGGATCGCTGGCGGGAGCCACGCCAGCCGTATAGTTGACGTAGCCGCCGTCGTATTTACCCGTGTCGCCCATTTTCTCGGCGGTACCGGTTTTTATCGCAAGACGATAGCCCGGAACGGCGGCAGTTACGCCGCTACCGCCAGGTAGAGCATCACTTTCCATCATATGAACCACGGTGCGCACGGTTTTTTCATCCATGACCCGTGTTCCTAATACCGGCGGGGTGACTTTAGTAATAGATACCGGACGGAAAACGCCGAAAGAACCGATGGTGGCATATTCGCGCGCCATTTGCAGCGGTGTGACGCGCAGGCCATAGCCAAAGGAGAAGGTCGCACGTTCAATGTCAGACCAGCGTTCGCGGTGTAACGGGAAATAGCCGCTGCTTTCGCCGCCGATGCCCAGACCGGTGGATACCCCTAAGCCGAAGCTATGATAGAGATTCACTAGCACGTCAGACGGCATCGCCAGCGCAATATGTGAAACGCCGATGTCGCTCGATTTCTGTAAAATGCCGGTA
This sequence comes from Hafnia sp., assembly GCF_036648275.1. Classification (NCBI taxonomy): domain Bacteria; kingdom Pseudomonadati; phylum Pseudomonadota; class Gammaproteobacteria; order Enterobacterales; family Hafniaceae; genus Hafnia; species Hafnia sp. Next base: position 218,036 of record NZ_JAVXIQ010000001.1, read on the forward strand.
ATGGTTAAGCGTGACCAGTGGCCCACGTCTTTAATCAAGTGCCCATTAACGGGATAAGGCGTTGTGTCGATAACCGAATCAGGACGGATTAAATGACGTTCTAAGCCCGCCATGACCACCAGAGGTTTTACCGTTGAACCCGGTTCAAAACTGTCAGAGATCGCCACGTTGCGCATATCTTTCTGCGGTACGCCCTGATAGTTATTCGGGTTGTAGGATGGATAGCTCGCCATTCCCAAAATTTCACCGGTGTTCACGTCCACCAGTACCGCTGCACCAGAATCGGCTTTATTGAGCAGCACGCCTTCGCGCAGATGAGAATAAAGCGCGTACTGCAAATAGCGGTCGATGCTCAAGCTGAGTGTGGGTGCCTGCTGAGCAGGATCGTCTTCCATTAGGCTCACTACATTGCCGTAGCGATCTTTACGGTACACACGATGCCCAGGCTTACCTTGCAACAGGTTATTGAATCCGCTTTCGATGCCATCCAGTCCTTGCTGATCCATACCGACGATACCAATCAGGTTAGAGGCGGCGTCGCTCATCGGGTAATAGCGGCTAGAATCTGCTGGGGTTGTAATGCCGTAGATGTGCAGTTTATTCACATATTCAGCAATATTTGATTCAACCTGACGGCCAAGATAGAGGAAATGCTTGTGAGCGTTTTCTAATATCTTCGCTTTAATGTCACTTTCTGGCATAGAAAGGGCTGTGCTGAGATAAGGCCATTGTGCACTGGTGAGGTTGGGATCGCGTTCAAGCACGTGAATAGGATCGGCAATAATATCGTTTGATGCCACGCTAACGGCCAGCGGTTGGCCTTCACGGTCGGTTATTGTGCCACGCAGTGGTTGGGTAATGAGCGAGCGCAGCGAGCGCTGATCGGCTTCTTTTTCCAGCAGGGGATGGTTCATCAACTGCAGATAGCCCACTCTGCCAAGCAGAAGAACAAGAAAAACGACAATACCAAAACAGATGAGAACAAATCGTCCTTGAAAATAATTGCCACGTGGATTCGATGGGCTTTTTTTGCGCATAGTTCTGCCAGTAGAAAACAAAATATTAAAAGCGAGAAGCTGGAATGCGCTAACTATAAAAGAGACTGGATGGAAAGGCAGGAAAATGAAACATTTATTCGCACTTCAATTATCATTGAAATAAATGAAACAATTGAAAATATGATGCTTAAAAATACCTCATTTTTTATCGCGCAGGCGCACCAGACCTGAACATGACGGTTTTCTGCGATGCCGCCAGAAAATGAAAATGAGGAATAGTGAGAATTCTCTGGTGCATTGTACTGATAATGAACCATACATACAGATTATTCTTTAATAGATGGAATACATTAAACAAATATTGATCTCTCTAATAGGCAACCTTATTATCCGTCTCACTAAGAGAATGAGGTTAAATATGAACCAAAAATTAAAACAACTGAGCCGTGCGGCCCTGATTTTAGCCGGTGTTATCGGTATGAACGCAGCTCATGCAGATCTCATGGGCTCACTGAAAAGCGCAAGTGAACAGCTTTCGTCTAGCAGTGCGAATACATCGACTGGCGCAAACAGCACATCACTGCTGGGCGGCGCGTTGGGTTCATTGATGGGAGGAAACTCTCAGGCATTACAATCTACCAGCAGCGCAAACATTGGTGGCGTGCTGAGCTACTGCGTGCAGAACAACGTGCTCGCAGCGGGTAATCAAAAGATCGAATCTGTTAAAGATTCTCTGCTGAGTAAGTTGGGTACGCAAACTGATAGCAAATCTTACCAGAATGGTTTGAACGGAATTTTGGATCTGCAGGGTAAAGATGACGTTGATCTGAACAATTTAGGTTCTCTAACCACCGACATGAAGGCAAAAATTAAAACCAAAGTGTGCGGCATGGTATTGGATCAGGCGAAAAAATTCGTTTAATCACTGAAGACGACCGCCGTTGTTGAGGGAGTTGGCATACGTAGCCACTCCCTTTTTTATTTAAGCTGTTTACGGCAAAAGTCACCAATCTCGGCAATCGCCAATCGAGACTCTTTCATGCGCGGCACCAGATATTGCCAAACATGCCACATCCCCTGCCAACGAGATAAATGTACGTCAGCACCGGCGCTTGCAGCTTTTTGGGCAAAACGTTCGGCATCGCTATACAGAATCTCTTCACTTCCCACCTGAATCAATAGCGGCGGAAACGCAGCTAAATCACCGAATAGTGGAGAAACGCCCGGATCGGTCAACGCAGCTGTACCACTGTACGCGTTTACACAGCGCTCAGCTTGATGGAGGTGATGTGCAAAAAATGGATCGCGCGTGAGGCGTGTTTTTACCGACTCACCGCTCATCGAAAGATCGACCCAAGGGCTTAAAACGGCAACGCCTGCGGGAACAGGAAGCGCTAAATCTGACTTTATCCGCAGTGTGAGTGCTAAGGCCAATCCGCCACCGGCAGAGTCGCCCATTACAAAAATACGCTTGGGGTTAATTTCTGGTTGGGTCAGCAACCAACGATAAACGGTTTCTGCATCATTGAGCGCGGCAGGATAGGGCGATTCGGGCGCTAAGCGATAATCCGCCAGCAATAAAGGTATTTTGGCGGCATCTGCAATAAATGACGCCATCGATCTGTGGCTGGAACATGATCCCATGTGATAGGCGCCACCGTGCAAATAGAGAATAGCGGCATCCGAGTGGGCATTGGATGGCGTGAGCCATTCAGCATAAATGCCGGATGGCTCAACGCTTTCAAGGTGCGTCCCTGGAGCGAGAGGGAGTCGCTCTCCCAATTCATCCATTTGTTTGCGCATAGTGGCCACATCGTCTAGATCGGCATGAGCAAAATGGCGCTTGATAGCATATTTAAACAGGTGACTTTTAAAACTACGCATGTGAATTCCTTTTCTGTCTTGAGCATTCGGCGCTCGCCGAGAGTAAACGGTTCAAGACCTATCATGACGCCAAAGCAAAAAACAATCAGGCACGGATATCTTGATATTCTGGCGTGGTGTCAAACTCATGCTTGGCGAACGGGCACAGTGGAATGATTTTGCGATTTTCTTTACGCATTTTCTCAACCACTTTGGCGACTAATTGCTTACCAACGCCTTGGCCTTTCAAACTCTCATCTACGTCGGTGTGGTCGATAATGGCCAGATGTTCGCCGGTTGGCACAAAAACAACCTCAGCAATCAAGTTGCCTTGAGCATCATTCACATAAAAATTGTTGTTACCTTCAAGAATTTCCACCGTAAGCTCCCTATTTTTGACGATATTTCAGTGCGCCGCTGGGGCAGGTATTGATAACGCTTATCACGGTTTTTGCATCGACGTTATCAGGCATAATCCAAGGTTGGCGGTTCAGTTTGAATAGGTTGCTATTTCCTCTGACACAGTTACCAGAATGTTGGCAAATGCTGAGATTAAAATAGACGTCAATTTCTTTGCCGTGATACAGGCGGTAACCCGCATCTTGTAGATCTTGATCCATGGGTGTTCTCCTACGACATTGCAGTGAGCAGACTGAGTCGATCTGCTTCTTTATGGTGTATAACCCGATCAAGATTAGCCAAAAATGACCCTCACGGCATTAATGTCGTCGCCTTGCTGGTGGATAAGTATCCAAACGAGGCAGAAATTAGGAATCGCCCTTAAAGCGGCACGATTAAAACATCCGTATGCGTTTTGTCGATAATGTGAGTCGCCGAGTTTAAAATGCGCTTTAGGAACCCTTCACAGTGATTACCACAAATCACTAAATCCATCGGGCTCTCGTTACAAGCATAAATCACGCCATCAGCCAACTCGCCGTTACAAACGATAGTGCGGCTAATCGGATAGTCTGCCTGTGAACGTAGCTGCTCTAAAAACAGATTGGCCTCTTCATGAATAAGCTCACGTAAGGAGCCCAGCATCGCCCCCGCAAAACTGGAGCAAAGGTCGGCCTCATTGCACAAGGTCAGTAGTGTAATTTCACCCTGATAAGGGCGAACGATTGCGATGGCTTTCTCAACGAGTTTGATGCTGTCCGGTGCTTGCGCAACGGCAACGAGTACTCTCCTGTAGCTCATATCTGCCTCCATTCCCTATGACAATATAACCATGATAAAGAATAGACCACAGACAAGCTGTGGGGAAAATCACAACCAGTTTTACCTCATCGGAAAATAGCACTTATGTCTAATCCAGCGACTGCCGAGCATCATCGTGGGCGAGGAGGGCATAAAAAGGTAGATATAGGGAATGTATTGCTACGTGAGCTATGTATTTCCACTACCTCTTTATGGTTATTCTTGCTGGGTGGTATTGCCATAAAGAGTTAGGGATAGCGTATTTAAAAACAAAAATAGATTCTGCAATTACATATAAATATTGAGTCTATAGGTATTAATGAGGCGTAAATAGGCCGAATAAAACATAAATTGAAAGGTATTAAGTTGGTTTCAGTCTGCACTGAAACCGATTACACCGTGACGTATTTCACATTATTCACTGTTATTCTACATTGGGAAAAAGATAGCTTAAAATTATAAAATGATGTTTCGTTTTAATGCTGCAAATGACAGTGAAAATCTATACTAGCAGCAACATAATTTACATGGGTTATTTATAGAAAACATACTTTCAACATGGATGTAGGGCTAAATATCTATAAAAGCTATATAAGTAGCGTTTTAAGCTTTTAATTTAAGATTTAAGGATTTTTAACTCGAAATACCTGCTTTTTTTATGTGTTTTTTGTATGTGATGTGTTTGATATTCAATCGCTTAGCGACTCGATGAAGAGGTCGCAATCTTTGACGCATTAATGAACTATTAAATCATTCGTAATATTTATTTACTGATTTTATGTGATCTGTGTCACGTTTTTCTTAAATTAACCTGAGGCGCTCGTTGTATATATCTCTTAAACGGGGGTAGAGTTGCCACGAATCAGGAATATTCTTATTTGCTTGTAAAATTCCTAGATATTGTAAGTCTGAAAAATTGTACATCTAAGATACAACCTCCAAAGATATTACGGTTGAATTCCCCCGCTTTTTAGGGGGGTGACCTCTGATAGGGTCAGGCTTTCATTTGAGTAGATAGTTATCAGGCGCCATTACTTTTTCGCTCCTCTAGAGCGTTACAGGTTAATGGTGCGTTTCATTATGTTGGCAAACAAATTTTACAGGGGGAGTAATGAGTACCTCTGAAATACTCAAGCATATTTATGACATCAATTTGTCATATTTGTTATTAGCACAGCGTCTAATTCACGAAGAGAAGGCTTCAGCGATGTTCAGGCTGGGGATTAACAATGAAATGGCAGATTCATTGGCTCTCTTAACCCTGCCACAGATGGTTAAATTAGCTGAAACTAACCAGTTGGTTTGCCAGTTCCGTTTCAGCGACCACGAAACGATTCAAAAATTGACGCAAGAGTCTCGCGTTGACGATCTCCAGCAGATACATACTGGAATTATGCTTTCCAGCCATTTGCTGAAGCAGCTCTCGCCAACAGATGCCTGCCCCCCTCACAAAAGAGTCTGATAATGAGTGAAAAAAGCATTATTCAGGAAGCACGCGACATTCAGCTAGCGATGGAGCTTATCTCTCTGGGGGCCCGCCTTCAGATGTTAGAAAGTGAAACGCAATTGAGCCGCGGTCGCCTTATTCGGCTCTACAAAGAGCTGCGAGGCAGTCCTCCGCCGAAAGGCATGTTACCGTTTTCAACCGATTGGTTTATGACGTGGGAACAGAACATTCATTCTTCGATGTTCTATAACGTCTATGCCTTCATGATTAACAGTAAATTATGCCGTGGCGTGGAGGCAGTGATACGTGCCTACAAACTCTATCTTGAACAATGCCCTGTCATGCCGGGTGAACAACCTGTTTTGGCGTTGACACGCGCTTGGACATTGGTTCGCTTTGTGGATAGCGGGATGCTGGAGTCTTCTCCATGCTCTTGCTGCGGTGGCTCGTTTATTGCACATGCGCATCAACCGCTCAGCACGTTTGTTTGCAGTTTGTGCCAACCACCGTCACGTGCGATAAAAAAACGTAAACTTTCTGACAATCTTGCCGATATGTTCCCACAATTGCTCAATGAGCAAGAGAAACGCGTGGTGTAACTTGATTGAGGCAATCAGTCTTATAGGTCGACGATCGGTGGGGTAGCAAGAAGGCTATTGTTTAGCTAAACCACCGGTTAACTTCCTATCGAGCCGTCATCTGACGGCTTCTGAATTCTTCTTCTCCGTCCTTCTGGACAGCGCGTTACACCCAATTTCCATTCTAAGCATTAAGGAATTCGCGTGCTTATTCTATTGGGTTATGCCGTTGTAACTATCGCCGTGCTTGGCGGTTACATGATCGTTGGGGGGCATCTTGGTGCTCTGTATCAGCCCGCAGAGCTGCTCATCATTGCCGGTGCTGGTATTGGCGCATTTATCGTTGGCAACAACGGCAAAGCCATCAAAGCGACGTTGCGCACGCTGCCCAAGCTGGGGCGCGGTGCTAAATACAACAAAGCACTGTACATGGAAGTCATGGGTTTGATGTATCTCTTACTGGCGAAAGCACGCCAGCAAGGCATGCTCACACTCGAACGCGATATTGAAAACCCGCAAGAAAGTGAACTTTTCTCTAATTATCCCCGAATTCTTGCCGATAAGATCCTCATCGAGTTCATCACGGACTACATGAGATTGATGGTAAGCGGCAACATGAATGCTTTTGAAATTGAAGCGCTGATGGACGAAGAGATTGAAACCTTCGAAAGCGAGGCTGAAGGTCCGGCAGACAGCTTGGCGATGGTCGGAGATTCGCTGCCGGCCTTTGGCATCGTGGCTGCCGTCATGGGCGTTGTTCATGCCTTAGCCTCAGCCGATCGTCCTGCCGCAGAACTGGGCGCGCTGATTGCTCATGCGATGGTCGGTACGTTCTTAGGGATTCTGCTGGCGTATGGATTTGTCTCTCCGTTGGCGTCTTTGATGCGCCAAAACTGTGCTGAAACCGTCAAGATGATGCAGTGCGTGAAAACCACGTTGCTGTCGAGCCTGCATGGCTACGCGCCACAAATTGCGGTCGAATTCGGACGTAAAACGTTGTACTCCACCGAGCGCCCTTCGTTCATCGAACTTGAAGAGCATGTGCGTCAGGTGAAAGCGCCTGCGGTACAACAGTCGGCGGTGGAAGAGGAAGTATGAAAAATGGCAACCGCCCGATAATTCTGGTTAAAAAACGGAAGTCCTCCCATAAGGGGGGGCATCATGGCGGCTCATGGAAAATTGCCTATGCCGATTTTATGACGGCAATGATGGCGTTCTTTTTGGTGATGTGGCTGCTGGCCATCGCCAGCCCGCAAGAACTGACCAAGATTGCCGAGTACTTTCGAACGCCGCTAGCCGTTGCGTTAACTCACGGCGACCGTTCAAGCGCCAGCACCAGCCCAATTCCTGGCGGTGGTGACGACATGATGCAAAAAGAGGGCGAGGTTGCGAAATCCATGCCGGACCCAGCCACCAAAGCAGACAGCGAACGGCTTAAAAAACTGCGCAAACAAATCGATCAGCTCATCCTGACCGATCCAAGACTAAAAGCATTACAGCCGCATTTGCTGATTAACATGATGGACGAAGGTTTACGTATTCAGATTATTGATAGCCAGAATCGCCCGATGTTTGAAAACGGCAGTGCCAAAGTTGAGCCCTATATGCGCGATATTTTGCATGCCATTGCGCCGATTCTGAATGATGTTCCGAACAAAATTAGCCTGTCGGGACACACGGATGACTTGCCTTACGCCAGCGGCGAACGTGGCTACAGCAACTGGGAGCTGTCTGCCGATCGCGCCAACGCATCGCGTCGCGAGCTGATCGCCGGTGGGCTTGCCGAAGGAAAAATTCTGCGCGTGGTCGGTATGGCCGACACCATGAGTTTGAAATCCCAATCGAGTGACGCTGCGATAAACCGTCGTATCAGTATTTTAGTGTTAAACAAAAGCGCCCAGCACAACATTGAACATGAGAATTCAGAAAGTCAGGAGATGGATTTTTCTAATCCTGCGGCAATGAAGCAGTGGAGCGTAGGAGGCGCGGTAAACCTTGCGCCACAGGCGTCGCCGGTGCAAGCCAGTCCATTAGCACCGATGAATGACCACATTATTACAACAACACCGACCGAAAAGAGGTGACCTGTGAGCATGGATATTACTGCGTTTTATCAAACGTTCTTTGATGAAGCCGATGAACTGCTGGCAGATATGGAGCAGCACCTACTGGAGCTGGACCCAGAAGAGCCAGATATAGAACAACTTAACGCGATTTTCCGTGCCGCGCACTCCATTAAAGGCGGTGCCGGAACCTTTGGTTTCAATATATTGCAAGAAACCACGCATTTGCTGGAAAACCTACTCGACGGTGCGCGCCGCCATGAAATGCGCCTGAGCACCGATATCATCAACCTGTTTCTGGAAACCAAAGATATTATGCAGGACCAGCTCGATGCCTATAAATCCACTCAGGATCCCGATCACGCTAGTTTTGAGTATATCTGTCAGGCATTAAGGCAACTGGCGTTAGAAGCTCAAGAAACCAATGAGCCCGAGGCCGCCGACGGTCAACATCTCAAAGTGGTCGCGCAAGAGAGTGCAACTACCGCAGGCAACAATAACGAAACCGGCGAAATGGCGGTGCCAGAAGGGTGTATTTCTCTTTCCTTATGCGGGCTGAAGTCGCAAGAAGTACCGCTGATGCTGGAGGAACTGGGCAATTTAGGCACCATCCGCCAACACGCTGAAACCGAGCACGGATTAGACGCCATTCTGGAGACGACGGCCAGCGAAGACGATATTGCCGCCGTTCTCTGCTTTGTGTTGGAACCTGAGCAAATTTCGTTTAATCACGGAGCGCCGGCTGAAAATACCGCAGCGCCCGCTCAGCCTGTATCACCCGCCGTAGAAGCTAAACCAGCCGTAGCGCCAGAATTAAAACTGGTTCCTGAGCAGGCCGCCCCGCGTCAAACCGAAGCGCCAAAACGCCCAGCCAAAGCGGCTGAAAGTACCAGTATTCGCGTGGCCGTGGAGAAGGTCGATCAGCTGATTAACATGGTTGGCGAGCTGGTGATTACCCAGTCTATGCTCGCGCAGCGTTCAGACATGCTCGATCCGGTAGAACACGGCGATTTGCTCAACAGCCTTGGTCAGCTAGAGCGCAACGCGCGCGACCTGCAAGAGTCGGTGATGTCGATTCGAATGATGCCGATGGAGTACGTATTCAGCCGCTTCCCACGTCAGGTACGCGATCTAGCCAGTAAGCTAAACAAGCAGGTAGAAATTACCCTGCTCGGAAGCTCAACCGAATTAGATAAGAGCCTGATTGAACGCATTATCGATCCGCTAACGCACTTGGTACGCAACAGCCTCGATCACGGCATTGAAACACCCGAAGTTCGTGTCGCAGCGGGAAAAAGCGCGGTTGGAAATCTGACGCTTTCTGCGGAACATCAGGGCGGCAATATCTACATCGAAGTCCGTGATGACGGTGCAGGGCTGAACCGTGAGCGCATTTTGGCGAAGGCGCGTTCTCAGGGTATGGCGGTCAGCGACAGCATGACCGACGACGAAGTTGGATTGCTGATTTTCGCACCGGGCTTCTCCACCGCAGAACAGGTCACCGACGTGTCTGGACGCGGCGTGGGTATGGACGTTGTGAAGCGAAATATTCAGGAGATGGGCGGCCACGTTGAAATTCAATCGCAGGGTGGGAAGGGCACCACGATCCGCATCGTGTTGCCGTTAACGCTGGCAATTCTCGATGGCATGTCCGTTAAAGTGAATAACGAAGTCTTCATTCTGCCATTAAATGCGGTGATGGAATCCCTTCAGCCTCGTGAAGAAGATCTCTATCCGTTAGCGGGCGGCGAGCGCGTGCTGCAAGTGCGCGGCGAATACTTACCGCTGGTTGAACTGTACAGCGTGTTTGAAGTACAAGGGGCTAAAACTGATGCTATGCAGGGCATTGTGGTCATCTTGCAAAGTGCGGGACGTCGCTATGCGTTGCTGGTCGATCAGCTCGTTGGGCAGCATCAAGTGGTGGTGAAAAACCTGGAAACCAACTATCGAAAAGTACCAGGGATTTCAGCTGCTACGATCCTCGGTGATGGTAGCGTCGCGTTGATTGTGGACGTCGCCGCGTTGCAGAACATCAACCGTGAAAAACGCGTCGCGGTATCTGCGGCATAGCGTGAACGTTTTATTTTAGCCAGCAGGTGACTGCTGGCTCTTATACCCAAGTAATTTGTGCATAAAGGTGAACTAACATGACAGGACTGGCTTCTGTAACCAAACTGGCGGGAGAAACTGTAGGGCAGGAGTTTCTGGTTTTCACTCTCGGCGATGAAGAATACGGCATCGATATTTTAAAAGTACAAGAGATCCGTGGCTACGATCAGGTCACGCGTATTGCTAATACGCCTGCGTTTATCAAAGGTGTCACCAATCTACGCGGCGTCATTGTGCCGATCATCGATCTGCGTGTGAAGTTCTTACAAGAAAACGTGACCTATAACGATAATACCGTGGTGATCGTGCTCAACTTTAGCCAGCGCGTAGTTGGTATTGTGGTTGATGGTGTATCTGACGTGCTGTCGTTAACCACCGATCAGATCCGTCCTGCCCCTGAATTTGCCGTCACGTTATCGACCGAATATCTCACCGGCTTAGGTTCGCTGGGCGAACGAATGCTGATTTTGGTTGATATTGAAAAGCTGTTAAGCAGTGAGGAAATGGCGTTGGTGGAAAGTGTTACGGTGTAACTTTGATATTGCCCCATTGAAATGACCCCACCCCAACCCTCCCCTTCGCAGGGGAGGGAGCCGAACTTAGCTCTATTTTATCCTCAGCGCTCGGTGTGCCCCTCCCCCTGAGAAGGGGGAAGCTGGGAGGGGGTAGCAAAAACTCCGCAACAAAAACTCCGAATAAAAAATACTTTCCCCATAAAGTTTTTCTCAGCTACGCCGATATCCCTTCTATCCGACGTACCGAGAATGAGAAACCATGTTAAACCGTATAAAAGTTGTCACCAGTTTGCTGTTGGTGCTGGGGTTGTTTGGTATTTTGCAAATGACATCCGGAGGATTGTTCTTTAACGCCCTGAAAAACGACAAGGAAAACTTCACTGTTTTACAAACCATCCGACAGCAGCAGTCTACGCTGAACGGAAGTTGGGTAGCCTTGCTGCAAACACGAAACACGCTAAACCGTGCTGGCATTCGCTACATGATGGATGTTAACAAAACGGGCAGCGGTGCGACGGTCGATGATTTACTGCAAATTGCCAAAACTACGCTGCAACAGGCTGAAGGTCGTTGGGCCGAATATGAAGCGCTGCCTATCGATCCGCGTCAAAGCCAAGATGCGACAGCCGAATTAAAACGTCACTATGACATCCTGCACGGCGCGCTGTCTGAACTTATTCAGTTATTGTCTACTGGCAAAATCAATGAGTTCTTTGACCAGCCGACTCAGGGTTATCAAGATGGCTTTGAGAAAAGCTACGTCACCTATCTGACTCAAAACGATCGTCTGTATCAGGAAGCCGTTGATGATAACAACAGCTCTTACAGCATGGCGATGTGGATCTTAGTCGGCGTTCTCGCCTTGGTCGCCGCCGCGATTATTCTGGTTTGGTTTGGTATCCGCAGAACGCTCATCGTGCCGTTGAACCGCTTAATTGGCAGTATCAAGCATATTGCCAACGGTGATCTGGCGCGCAGCATTGATGTTAGTGGCACCAATGAAATGGGGCAGTTAGCGGCAAGCCTTAAACATATGCAGGGTGAGTTGGTGCGTACCGTGGGTAACGTTCGCCAGGGTGCTAACGCTATTTATAGCGGGGCGAGTGAAATCTCAGCCGGCAATAACGATCTCTCTTCACGTACCGAACAGCAGGCCGCATCGCTAGAAGAAACCGCTGCCAGCATGGAACAGCTAACGGCAACGGTAAAACAAAACGCCGAAAATGCGCGTCAGGCTAGCCATCTTGCGTTGAGTGCCTCTGAAACCGCACAGCGCGGCGGCAAAGTCGTGGCTAACGTGGTGCAAACCATGCACGAAATTGCGGGCAGCTCGCAAAAAATTGCTGACATCACCAGCGTGATCGACGGTATCGCTTTCCAAACCAATATTCTGGCGCTGAATGCGGCCGTTGAAGCCGCGCGTGCCGGTGAGCAAGGGCGCGGTTTTGCGGTTGTAGCCGGTGAAGTTCGAAACCTCGCCCAGCGCAGTGCTCAGGCCGCTAAAGAGATCAAAGGCCTGATTGAAGATTCCGTTAATCGCGTGGATATCGGTTCTACCTTAGTGGAAAGCGCGGGCGAAACCATGGGCGATATCGTCAGTGCGGTGACGCGCGTCACCGACATTATGGGGGAAATTGCCTCTGCGTCGGATGAGCAAAGCCGTGGGATCGATCAGGTCGGTCAGGCGGTGTCTGAAATGGACCGCGTTACCCAGCAAAACGCCGCGTTGGTTGAAGAATCGGCCTCTGCTGCGGCTGCTTTGGAAGAGCAGGCCAGCATGCTAACGCAGGCTGTATCTGTATTCCGTATCCAACAAGACTTCAAAGAAGACATCGGCGAAAGCCGTAGCGTCAAACCGGTTATTTCCACGCCTGCACCGCGTATCGCGGCTGCGGAGACTGGGGACAATTGGGAAACGTTTTAAGTTTTCGCTATGACGATCTAAACAGCAACACGGTGGCGAAGATCACCGTCTGTGTGGCAGCCAAAACTGCCTCACAGAAAAGCTGAAATGTATTTATGTGCTTTATGTTTAAGCGAGCTGCACCTTGAAATTATGAGTATGTCTTCCACGCATTGGCGTTGTCGCTGGCAACACGGCGCCAATGGCGTTGGAAATCATTAAACGTGACAGTGCCGGGTACCCTACAAACGAACCGGCCCAAAAGGAAAGCATCGTGTTTAACCGAATCCGAGTATCAACCAGTCTATTCCTGCTGCTGATGGTGTTTTGTCTGCTGCAATTAGGATCTACCGGCTTGTCGTTTATGTCGATTCGTTCCGATAACAACAACTTTTCTAACGTTCAGATCGTTAACGATCAGCGAGAAGCGCTGAATCAGTCATGGGTTGCTTTGCTACAGGCACGTAACACGCTTAACCGTGCTGGCACTAGGGCTGCGTTGAAAGTCCCGCAGGAAAAAGTGAATGAGCTGATGGCGGGCACGCGATCATCGCTGCAAAAAGCGGATCTCTATTTTAATCAGTTCTTAGCCATACCGCGTGTGACCAAAGAAGGTATTGAGCTGACCGAAACCACCAAAGTGAGCTACGAAAATCTCCGTACCACGCTACGCGAGCTCATTGCGTTATTAGAGAAAGGTGATCTGCAAGGCTTCATGGATCAGCCTACGCAGAAAGTCCAAGACCTGTTTGAAGTCCAGACGCAGGCCTACACCCAGCACGTAGATGATGTGTTGGCAAAATCGGCAACGGAAAATAAAAACTCCTACACCCTCTCAATGCTAATGGTGGTGGGTGCCGTAGCAATGCTGATTATCGTGATTTTATGCTCGCTGTATTGGCTGCGCAAAATGCTGATTGGTCCGCTGAATACCATGCGGGCGCATTTTGATCGCATTGCTGAAGGCGATCTTTCAGCCGAAATTCACGTTTTTGGCCGTAATGAACTGAGTCAGCTATTTGGCAGCCTACAAAAAATGCAGCAGTCGCTGGCTAAGACGGTATTAACCGTCCGCCAAGGATCTGATGCGATTTATAACGGTCTGCAAGAGATTGCATCGGGTAACAACGATCTCTCTTCGCGTACCGAACAGCAGGCCGCGTCGCTGGAAGAAACCGCGGCCAGCATGGAACAGCTGACTGCAACGGTGAAACAAAACGCCGATAACGCACGTCAGGCGGCACGCTTGGCTAAAGAAGCCTCGGGAACGGCAACGTCCGGCGGCGAAATTGTGGGTAACGTAGTACGCACCATGCACGAGATTGCCACCAGTTCGCAGAAAATTGGTGATATCACCAGCGTGATCGACGGCATTGCTTTCCAAACCAACATTCTGGCACTGAATGCGGCGGTTGAGGCGGCACGTGCCGGTGAACAAGGTCGCGGTTTTGCCGTGGTCGCTGGAGAGGTTCGTAATTTGGCGCAGCGCAGCGCGCAGGCGGCAAAAGAAATTAAAGGGCTGATTGATGATTCGGTCAGCCGTGTGAAGCAGGGATCGGCGCTGGTTGAAAACGCCGGTAACACCATGGATGAAGTGGTGCGTTCGGTGGCTCGCGTTACCGACATTATGGGGGAAATCTCCTCTGCTTCCGATGAACAGAGCCGAGGCATAGAACAAGTTGCCCTGGCGGTAACGCAAATGGATCAGGTGACGCAGCAGAACGCGGCACTGGTCGAAGAGGCTGCATCAGCGACGCAGGCGGTTGAAGAACAAGCAAATGCTCTAACCCGCTCTGTTGCCGCGTTCCATCTGGTATCAGCACCCGCTGCCCGAGTTGTCGATGATCCTATTGCCAGCTCAGAGCAGTCGCTGCCCAAGGACAAAGATGTATGGCAACCGATTTAGCACCGGCTAAACGGTAGTTAATCGCGGGCGGAGGTTTTCTGCCCGCGTATTGCAAATTGGGTGAGTGATGGCGAATTTATTTACACAGTCAGGAAACGATGATGCTCAGGTACCTGCATTGATGATGCAGAGAGTGCCTCTGGCAGACGCCCATTTTCGTCGCATCAGCCAACTTATTTACCAACACGCAGGGATTGTGTTGGCCGACCATAAGCGGGAGATGGTTTATAACCGACTAGTGCGGCGTTTACGCGCGCTGAATCTGAATGATTTTGGCGCGTATCTGGCGCTATTGGAAAGCAGCCAGAGCCACGGAGAGTGGCAAACGTTTATTAATTCATTAACCACGAATTTAACCGCTTTTTTTCGCGAAGCGCACCACTTCCCGATTTTGGCGGAGCATGCGCGTAAGCGTCCACACAACTACTGCGTGTGGAGTACGGCGGCTTCTTCGGGAGAAGAGCCTTATTCGATCGCGATGACCCTTGCGGAAGCATTAGGCACGACGCCGGTGGGGCCGCAGGTCTGGGCGAGCGATATCGATACACAGGTGTTAGAGAAAGCGGTGCGTGGCGTTTATCGACAAGAAGAAACCAAGCATCTTACGCCTTCGCAGCTACAACGCTTTTTTCTGCGTGGTACAGGGCCGCAGGAGGGCTTCGTCCGTGTCAGGCCAGAGCTTGCCCAGCGAGTACAGTTTCAAATGCTGAATCTGCTGGCTCCTCAGTGGGATCTGCCGGGGCCGTTTGACGCCATATTTTGTCGCAACGTAATGATTTATTTCGATAAAGAAACTCAGGCGCGCATTCTCAATCGTTTTATCAAACTATTGAAACCCGGCGGGTTGTTGTTTGCGGGGCATTCGGAAAACTTTAGCCATATCAGCCAAGAGTTTTATTTGCGCGGACAAACCGTGTATGGGCTGTCCAAGGAGAGTCGATGAGTAAAATTCGGGTGTTGTGCGTTGATGATTCAGCGCTGATGCGTCAATTGATGACCGAGATTATTAATAGCCATCCTGATATGGAAATGGTCGCGGTGGCGCAAGATCCGCTGGTGGCCCGCGATCTGATCAAAAAATTTAATCCGCAGGTGCTCACGCTAGACGTTGAAATGCCACGCATGGATGGCATCGATTTTCTTGAAAAGCTGATGCGTTTACGTCCGATGCCGGTGGTGATGGTGTCATCGCTAACGGGTAAAGGCTCAGAAATTACGCTTAGGGCGCTTGAGCTTGGCGCGGTGGATTTCGTCACCAAACCTCAGCTTGGTATCCGCGAAGGCATGCTGGCCTACAGCGAAATGATTGCCGATAAAGTGCGTGCGGCGGCGAAAGCGCGTCTGCCTGCGCGTGGCACGATGCCGGTGAAGCCGGTGACGCTTAGCCATACCCCGTTGCTCAGCAGTGAAAAACTGATTGCGATTGGTGCATCAACGGGCGGAACCGAGGCGATTCGCCATGTGCTACAGCCGCTGCCTTCATCAAGCCCGGCGCTGCTGATTACGCAGCATATGCCACCAGGGTTTACGCGTTCGTTTGCCGAACGTCTGAACAAACTGTGCCAGATCACCGTTAAAGAAGCCGAAGAGGGCGAACGTGTATTGCCAGGGCATGCCTATATTGCGCCGGGGGATATGCATCTGGAGCTGGCGCGCAGCGGGGCCAACTATATTGTGCGCCTGCATCAAGGCCCTGCGGTTAACCGTCATCGGCCTTCGGTTGATGTGCTGTTTGACTCAGTGGCGCGCTATGCAGGACGCAACGCGGTGGGCGTGATTTTAACCGGTATGGGTAACGATGGCGCAGCGGGAATGCTCAAAATGCATCAGGCAGGGGCTTATACTATCGCGCAAAATGAAGCCAGTTGTGTGGTGTTTGGCATGCCGAGAGAGGCCATTTTAACGGGCGGCGTCGATGAAGTGGTCGATCTGCAACAAGTCAGTCAGCGAATGCTGACGCAAATTAGTGCCGGACAGGCGCTGCGTATTTAACGTTCCCTGCTGAGGGGGACTTTTGAGGAGTCAGTATGGCGGATAAGAATCTGCGTTTTTTGGTTGTCGATGATTTTGCCACAATGCGCCGCATCGTAAGAAACCTGCTTAAAGAGCTGGGTTTTAACAATGTAGAAGAAGCGGAAGATGGCGCGGATGCGTTAACCAAGCTGCGCACAGGGGCGTTTGATTTTGTGGTTTCCGATTGGAATATGCCTAACATGGATGGTCTGCAACTGTTGCAGGCGATTCGCGCCGACGGCAGTCTGGGAACATTACCGGTATTGATGGTGACCGCGGAAGCGAAAAAAGAAAACATTATTGCAGCAGCGCAGGCAGGTGCCAGCGGCTACGTCGTTAAACCGTTTACGGCAGCAACGCTAGAAGAAAAGCTGAATAAGATTTTTGAAAAGTTGGGGATCTAAGGAGTCACAATGAACGAACATCCTATGCCTGCAACTGATGCGGCGACGGCCAACGATATTATTGCTCGAATTGGGCAATTAACTCGCATGTTGCGCGACAGCCTAAAAGAACTTGGGCTGGATCAGGCTATTGCACAGGCGGCAGAAGCGATTCCAGATGCCCGCGATCGTTTAGATTATGTGGTGCAGATGACGGCTCAGGCCGCAGAGCGTGCTTTAAACTGTGTTGAAGCGGCTCAGCCACGTCAAACGACGTTAGAAAAAGGGGCGACAGATTTAAAAGTGCGTTGGGATGAGTGGTTTGAAAATCCTATCGAGCTTTCTGATGCGCGCGTTTTGGTTTCTGACACCCGCAGCTATTTGGCTACGGTGCCAGAACACACGGCGTTCACGCATGCTCAGCTGCTTGAAATTATGATGGCACAGGATTTCCAAGACCTGACGGGTCAGGTGATCAAGCGCATGATGGGCGTGGTGCAAGAAATCGAAAAAGAACTGTTGGCGGTGTTGGTCGAAAACATTCCAGACGTGACGGCGAAACCAAAACGTGACAACGATGGTTTGCTTAATGGTCCGCAGATGAACCAAAACGGCCCAGGTATTGTGGCGAATCAGGAGCAGGTGGATGATTTGCTGGGAAGTTTAGGCTTCTAATCACCTAAGGCTGGCGTTGCACCGATGTGTTGGTGACGTTCTCACGGTATCTTATCAAGGCGGGAAAATGTTTCCCGCCTTGATGTTTATTACTCTGCTGGAATTCCTAGAATTGCAATAATCTCGCCGCGATTGCTGACCAAATCGGCCAGCGTGAAGTCTTCCATCGCCGTTAAAAATGCTTCCATGCCGACTTTTAGCGCGGCCTGTAGCTTGCAGATTTTTATCAGTTTGCAGCCGGGTGAATTGCAGTCAATGCCGCTGAGATTACTCTCTAACGCACGGATCACCTGACCGATATTTATCTCCGCTGCTGGCTTGCCCAGTTCTATGCCGCCGCCTTTGCCGCGCACCGCATGGATGTAGCCTAACCCCACTAATTGCGCCACCACTTTGACCATATGATTACGTGAGATATCGTAATGGGTGGCAATTTCGCCCACGCTGGTGCGCTGACCGTAAGGCATTGAGGCCAGATACATCAGAGCGCGTAAGCCAAAATCGGTGTAGGTGGTTAATTTCATGAAGCCGCGTAAAAGAAAGAATATTAGCCATGTTTATAACATAATTATGGCGCTTTTGGCTGGCTGTCAGAGAATTAATAGTAAAGTTAAATCTTTATTAACAATTAATGGTGAAAATATTAACATTGTCATTATACTGTCATTATACTGTCATTATTAAGAAGTACATTTTCATGAGGCGACGGAAGTATTCACATCAACGCAGGTTATTGAACCAGCAGGTTTGTGAGGAGCGCGGATGAAACAGTCCTTACCTGGGCTAGCACGATGTCAAATCAGTACCACTCAACAGGTTGTCTCTGACAGCCAAAAAGTCGACGCAGCAAAATGGGCGTCACGGCTTTCTTCCCCGAAAAATTTATCCATTCCTCTATTTTCACTTTATCGGTTACGACTGCGCGCCGCAGGGATTGGCTTCGCGCGTGGGTTCGTATTAAGCACGTCTCTTTCCTATAAGGAGGTTCTCAGATAAGCGAGTGACAGTTCGTTCATGAAACGTGGAATGACGATTGAAACCAACTGTAAGGTGCCAAAATGGGAAAACAGAAAGCTGTTATCAGAGCGCGTCGTGAGGCTAAACGTGTAGTCAAACGTGATGGTCGTAGTCAACGTCAGCGCGAGGAAGATCAGGCTGCCTCTCTAGTTCAGATGGGCGGTATTGAAACCATTGGCATGGCGCGGGAAAAACGTGATAACGCGCCAGTCACGGCCAGAACGGAAGCACAGGTCGCTTATCTGTCTGCAATTGAATCCAAACAGTTAATCTTCGCAACAGGCGAAGCAGGCTGCGGGAAAACTTTCATCAGCGCAGCGAAAGCGGCCGAAGCGCTGATCCATAAAGAAGTCGACCGTATTATCGTTACGCGCCCCGTATTACAGGCCGATGAAGATCTCGGTTTCTTACCTGGGGATGTGTCCGAGAAATTTGCACCGTATTTCCGCCCTGTCTATGACGTTCTGGTTCGACGTTTAGGGGCTTCATTCCTGCAATACTGCTTACGTCCTGAAATTGGCAAGGTGGAAATTGCACCTTTCGCTTATATGCGTGGCCGTACCTTTGAAAACGCCTTTGTGATCCTCGATGAGGCGCAAAACGTCACGGCTAGCCAAATGAAAATGTTCCTAACCCGTCTGGGGGAAAACGTCACCGTGGTGGTTAACGGCGACATTACCCAATGTGATTTGCCTCGCGGAGTGAAATCCGGCCTCGAAGATGCGCTGCAACGCTTCACCGAGGATGGGATGGTCAGTATTATCCGCTTCGACAGCCAAGACTGCGTTCGCTCGGCGCTTTGCCAGCGCACCTTAAACGCATACCAATAAGCTTTTCCCATCCAATTTTGCTCTCAGGGCCACCTTCGGGTGGCCTTGCTTATTTAATCGCCTAGACATAACACTTCTATGACGTATTTATGACAATCCAGCGTGGAGACTTTATGCTGTTGGTATCTCGATTAATTTAGTGAGAAGTTGGTATGACGACCCCGGTTTTTCTGGCAGTGCTGTGTGCCGCATTGCTGCATGCGAGCTGGAATACCCTTGTTAAAATCGGTGAGGAACGCTTTGTTGGCGTAGCGCTGATTGCGATTTTCTCCGGCGCGGTTTCGCTGTGCGGCTTAGCGTGGGTCGGCTTACCAAACCTCTCATCGTTGCCGTGGCTGTTACTCTCTCTGGTGCTGCACACTGGCTATTGTCTGTTTCTCAGCCGTGCCTATGGACAAGGGGATCTCGGCCAAATTTACCCGTTGGCGCGCGGCAGTGCGCCGCTGTTGGCGATGATGCTCAGCGCGCTTTTTCTGCGTGAATATCCGCCTCTGCTCGGCGTTATCGGCGCGCTGGTGTTGGTTTCAGGTGTGCTGCTAATGGCGCTACGCGGCGGCGGGCGCAGAAAGTTGAATGGTAAAGCCGTGCGCTATGCCTTAATCACCGCCATGTTTACCGCAGGATATACGCTTTCAGATGGTGCCGGAGCCCGCGCCGCCGAAGCTCCGCTCACCTACACGCTGTGGCTGTTTACGCTCAACGGTATCATTATGCTGCCGCTGTTATGGCTGCATCAGCGAGGGAAAACCTGGGGGCAGATTAAGCGCAATTGGCGGGTAGGTTTAGCGGGGGGAACGATGTCGCTGCTGGCCTACGGCATTGTGATTTGGGCGTTGACTCAGGCGCCGATTGGCGTTGTTGCCGCGCTGCGTGAAAGTAGCGTGCTATTCGCCATGATATTTTCGGTATGGTTGCTGAAAGAGCCGATGGGAAAAGCAAGGATCGCCGCCAGTTTGGTGATTGTGACGGGCGTGATGCTGTCGCGGTTGGGGTAAAGTCCCCAATAACACGGTGTTTAAATTTTGTAGAACAGCGTGTTTGGCGCAATGGGAGACTGAACAAAACCAAAGTATTCATAGAACGCCTGCGCTTGCTCATTGATGGCATGTACCATAATGGCCTTAATTCCCACCTGATCGGCCAGATTAGAGACGCGCATCACCGCATCCTTAAGTAACCATTTCCCAAAATTATTACCCTGAGTAGATACGTCAACGGCAAGGCGGCCCAGCAGAATAACAGGTATGGGG
Source organism: Hafnia sp. (assembly GCF_036648275.1). Classification (NCBI taxonomy): domain Bacteria; kingdom Pseudomonadati; phylum Pseudomonadota; class Gammaproteobacteria; order Enterobacterales; family Hafniaceae; genus Hafnia; species Hafnia sp. The sequence continues at coordinate 238,786 of NZ_JAVXIQ010000001.1, forward strand.
TTTGGCATATTCTGGCGCAAGCCACGTCCCAAATCGGTGTGGCTTACTGAGCCGGTCGCAAGGGAGTAATAGCCAACGACGCGATTGGTACATTCTAGGCAAATAACAAAGGTGCGGGAGGCATTAAGGTACTGATTTTTTATGGCGCGGCGGCGAAGCCAATCATTGAGCACATCATTTCCACTGTTGAAAGATTGCAGATCGTGCTCTTCGGTCAGTAACTCAGGAGACGTGATATTTATTCCCATTCAGGTTTCACATCCATCAAGCGTTGGCGACCTTCAACATTTTGAACCGGCGCTTCTAGCTGTTCAATAAAAGCCTGATAACGGGCATCGTCCAAGACAAATACACGTTGATCGAGAATGATATTTTGGGCTTCATGTACGGCTTTCTCAATGATGAAATCCGTCCGATTTTTATTCACTAGGCTTGCAGCGTAGTCTATAACAGCTCTCTCTTCTTCGCTGGCGCGAACGTTTATTTGCTTATTACGAGTAGATTTACGGGGAGTTGTTTGCATAGAAATCTCCGATTGGTAACAAATTGCTATACGTAAATAATAGCAGGGCGGGTAACAGATTGCTATACACATGCGCAATGCGGTTTGCTATAGAGGCGATGCTTGTGCTGATAACGCGCTTTGTGAAAAAGCAAAACGGAGGAATGAGTTCCTCCGCTTTGAGATGATAGGTATTTCAGGGCGACTACAAGAATATCGTCATCAGGTACGCGGCAAACAGGGCCAAGTGAGCGGCACCGTTCAGAACGTTAGTACGCCCTGTGCTAAATGAAACCTGACACAGCATCAATGCGGCGACCATCACCACCACCTGTGGGGCATCCAGCGCAAAGATCAGCGGCTGGCCGGTCAAGGTAGCAATAATCGTAACCGCAGGCACCGTCAGTGAAATGGTGGCTAGCACCGAACCGAAGAACAGGTTCATGGCGCGCTGCACCTGATTGGCCAATACGGCTTTCAATGCCCCCAATCCTTCCGGTGACAAAATCAGCAGAGCAACTAAGAAACCGGTGAACTGCTGCGGCGCATTCAGCGTGCTTAGCAGGCTTTCAAGCGGGTTGGCATTGAACTTGGTGACCGCAATAACGGCAATCAAATGCACCACTAGCCAACCAGCATGCCATGCACTGCTGTGAGCTGAAGGTTTGCCGTGATGTGGATCGGTCGGGTCATCGCCGTCATCTTCATGCTCATAAACAAACAGGCTTTGGTGAGTTTTGGTTTGGATCAGCAAGAACACGCCGTACATCGCGGCGGAAATAGCCGCCACCATAAGCGCTTGACCCGTGGTGAAGTTGCCACCAGGGAAGGTCATCGGTAACACTAACACGATGATCGCCAGCGGGATCAGCGTAATTAAATACTGTTTGATACCGGCCAGATTGACAAACTGAGTGGCAAACTTACGTCCGCCGAGCAGTAATGAAAAACCAACCAAACCACCGGTGACGATCATCACGATGGAATAGAGCGTATCGCGCATCAGCGCCGGAGCGGCATCGCCGGTAGCCATCAACGCTGAGATCAGGCTGACTTCAAGAATAACCACGGAAAGGCTCAGAATTAATGAGCCGTACGGTTCACCTAAACGGTGTGCCAGCACGTCAGCGTGACGCACTACGCTAAACGCGCTGCTCAATATAGCGATCAGCGCGAGAATATTAATGCCAGCGACGGCGGGTAAACTCTGTGTATTGCCCCACAGAGTCAGGACAACTAAGGCGATAACAGGTAGAGCTAATGAGTACTCGCTATGCCGTGTTTTCACGCGGCATGCTTCAGTTTCTGACTTCATTATGATTATTCTCCGTGTAACGATGCGCAGGCGGTCAATCGCAAAATCCAATCAATACTTCGATAAAACTATGTATAGCCTATCAAAAAAATGTGTTTTATCGATTAGTTTTTACCTAGCTTTACTTATTTTATGAATTTTTATCACGGTCTGCTCAATTAAATCATGCTAGTTCGCGATACGTTTAATCTCTTGGGAAATGTTGAGAATACATTCATTAGTTTTCTGAAACCAAAGGGAATGACTTTTTTGCGGTATCATTAAGGGGAGATAAGTGAGAGGAACCTAAAAATGACGGATGCAGGCCAGTGGATTTCAGATTACGGCTATGTTGCGGTGGTGCTTGGCAGCATTATTGAGGGTGAAACAATTGCTTTTCTGGCAGGCGCAGCGGCTCACAAACATCTACTGTCCTATCCTTTAGTTTTGTTGATGACTTTCTTGGGGGCAACGGCGGGGGATTTTACGCTGTATCTGGTGGGGCGGCGGTTTGGTCGTCAGATCTTAGCGCGTTTTAAGCGACAGCAGAAAAAGATCCAACGCTTTCAACAGCGAGTGCGCGAGCACGAGACGCTGTTAATCCTAGGGATGCGTTTTGCCTACGGTTTCCGCACCATTGGACCGATCATCATCGGATCTTCCGGCGTTAAGCTGCGCAAGTTTGTGCTGCTGAATGTTATCGGCGCGGCGATTTGGGCATTTATTATTGTCACGCTCGGTTATGCCGCCAGCGAGGTGCTGTTCCGCCTGTTTGCCCATGAGCATCAACGACGCATCGCCTTTGTGGTGCTGATGGTCGCGTTGCTGGTGGGATTAATCGGTGTGAAGTGGTATCGCTCAAAACAGTCTGACAAGGATGAGTAAAATACAAAGGGCGTCGCGCCCTTTGTATCAGATTTCATGGCGCTTATTTAAAGCCCACGGCGGCATCTAAATATCAGCCATAAAAAATAAGGGCCACCCAGCAGGCTGGTGAGTAATCCCACCGGCATTTCTGCGGGCTGAACCACGGTTCGAGCCAAGGTGTCTGCCAGCAACAACAAACAGGCACCGCATAGCGCAGAGCAGGGGATTAACCAGCGATGGTCTGAGCCGATTGTCATGCGTACCAGATGCGGCACCACTAATCCGACAAAACCAATCACACCGCTGATGGCGACGGATGCGCCCACCAATAATGAACTCAGCACCAACAGCATTTGGCGTTTACGTTTTACATTGACGCCAAGATAGTGCGCCTCTTCATCACCCAGCTGTAGCAGGTTTAACGTTCCCGCATTGCGCCAGGTGAAAAAAATCGCCGGAAGTGCCAGCGAGGCGGATATCAGAAGCGTGGGCCATTGCGCCTGTCCCAAACTGCCCATCATCCACAGCGTTAACTGGCGAAGCTGCTGATCGTCACCGACATAGCTTAGTATCCCAATCGCTGCGCCGCACAGCGCGTTAATCGCGATACCGGCCAGTAGCAGATGCAGCATGCCACCGTGGCTGGAGCGACCGCTGAGGAAAAAGATGAATGTGCAGATAAGCAGGCTGCCCAACACGGCAAACAGCATGTGTTCGTACATTAAAAACAGTGCAGGCAGGGAGACTGGAAAAACGATAGCCATACCGACCATCAATGCCGAGCCGCTGCTAACGCCTAACAAACCCGGATCGGCCATCGGGTTACGAAATAAACCCTGCATGATCACGCCCGATGTTGCCAGCGCGGCACCCACCAACACGGCCAGCAAAACGCGTGGCATACGCACGTTGAGCCAAATATCGAGATAATAGTCCTGTAGCTCACGGTTCCACAGCACTGAAAACGGCATGCTGATCGCGCCGAGATTTGCGGCACACAGCACCAAGGCCAGCAGGATAAAAGTCAGTCCCCAGAACATCTGGGGAGATGAGAGTGAGCTAATCATCACTCAGGATCTCCATCGCATCGAAAAGTCACTGCGCCAAGGCGACGCAGTGATATTGAGCTATTCCGTTATGATTGACGGCAACCATGTTTAGATTGTGTCTGCTTTAAGGCGTAACGCCAAGGCGCGGAAGGCTTCGACCTGTGAAGCGAGCAGTTTGCGATGTTCGTCGCGGCCCAAGAAAATTTTAAACATGGCGCTGCCTTGCTGGTTCAAGAAAAGAATAGAGGCGGTGTCCAAGCCCATAAACTGACGTTCAATCAACGCAATGTGGTGACAGTTTTCGGCTTTAATATGCCCAGTAAGCCCTTTTTTGCCGCGCAGGTTAAAGTAACCATGGCGGTGGAAACCGGTAGGTAACTCTCCGGTGAACTCCAAAATAACATCGGCGGTGTGCGCCAAGGTGGTTACGCTACCCCATTCCACGACGCTATCCCACACCGCATCGAATTTATCGCCAGAAACTAAGGTGTGCTCCGGCAAATGCTGGATCACGTCAAGCAGCGTGGTGTTGAATTTTTCAGCGATGGCCTCCAGCGTGCCATCAGGGCGGGTTTGCATGAATGCATGCAGTTCAGAATGCGTCATTGTTGTTGCTCCTTGTTATAAGTACTTGTCGTATCAGTGAAAAAATTAAGCAGGGTTTGGATAAAGTTGCTGCTGGAGGAATTCAACCGCATCAACGATGCGTGGCCCCATCCCCAGAATGAGCGACTGATCGATTTCAACGATGCGTTGATTTTTCCATGCGGCGGTGCGGGTGACACCGGCTACGTTGCCCAGCTGCTTTTTACCGTCGGCGGCAGCCAAGCTTTGGGTGGTGACAACGATAACGTCGGGATTAGCCGCGATAATTGCTTCGCCGCTGTAGGTTTTATATTCCGCGTGGCTTGCGATATTTTGCCCACCGGCCAACGACAAAATAGTGCCCGCTACGCTTTCGGTTCCGGCAATTTGCGGCACGCCGCCGCCCGGTGATAGCAAGAACATCACGCGTACGGGTTTAGCGATTTGCTGGTTTTTTTTGTCGGCAGCGGCTAGCCGTTGCTGGAGGTTGGCGACTAACTCATCGCCCTGCGCTGTTTTGTTCACACTGGCAGCTAAGGTATGGATGTTGCTGTACATCCGTTCCACGGTGGCGGGCGTGCGCGGCAGCGTCAGCACCTTCACTTTTTGTTGTGCGAGTTGGTTTAGCACCAGCTTGGGTTCGGCGTCTTGCCAAGTAATAAAGGTGGTCGGAGCCAGCGACAAAATACCTTCGGCGCTCAGCTGTTTCCAATAACCAATGTGCGGCAGCGCTTTAGTTTCAGGTGGATAGGCCGTGGTTTCATCTACGCCAACCAGAGTGTCACCCGCGCCAAGCGCGTAGAGCAGCTCCACCAACGAGCCGCCAGCGACCACTAAGCGCTCTTGAGCCATCGCGCCGCTGGTGAGCAGCAGCGCCAGTGCGCCGATAATCAATTTTTTCATCATCAGAATTTCCAAGCAAAACCAACGGCTGCATTAATGCCCGCAGCAGGAATAGACTCATGCGCGGTTTGATAGCGTTTGTTAGTGAGGTTGTTGAGCTCAACGTTGACCTGATATTGATCGTCAGCGCCAAATTCGCTGTTAAACGCCAGGTTTAGGGTTGCCCAACCGGCGTGATTTTCCTTTTCGCTACCGGTGCTGTCCGTGGCTTTGGAGGCCGCGCGAATATAAAGGTCGGAGGTCAAGTTCATCGCATTAAACAACATCGTGTTTTTTACCCCCAAACGTCCGGTGACGCTGGGATCGCCGGTATCCCATGTTTTCATGGTTGGGCTGATGAACTGACGGCGCATGATGTTGCCGCTGGCATACGGTGAAATCATCCAGCCGTTATATTCGGCGGAGAGTTCCATTCCGTAGGTTTTGGCGCGGTCGACGTTATCGTAGTAGTAATAATCGGTACGCGAAGAGTTGCTGTTGCCGTTACAGATTTTCTGCCCTGAGCAGGCAATTGAGGCGATATAGTCTTTGGCTTCGGAGTAGTAAATCGCGCCGTCGATGTACCACATGTTGCCGTTATAGCGCGCCCCAAACTCGAAGTTATTGGAGTGCTCGGCGTCTAGATCCGGATTGCCATAGGTCACGCCGCCACCTGCGGATGTCTGCATAAATTGCTGCGTTAGGGTTGGGAATACATAGCCCTGCGCGAAGGCCAAACGAAGTTCGGTATTGGCGATACCGGAATAGCGCAGGCTGGTGGCGGTTACAAACGCGCTATCGCTGACGGACTGTGAGCCGAGCGTGGTGGTGGTCGTGCCTTGAGAAGAGTGAGAAACCGTTTCGTCACCGTTCAATAGCTGAGATTTCAACCAATATTGGCGTGCGCCGAGCGTCCATTTCCAGTTATCAGCAAACTGCCACTCATTTTGTCCAAAGGCTGACCAGTTGGTTTGCTCCGAACGGTTGTGTGCCAGCGTATCTTTGGTGTAATTCACGGCGGCAGGGAAGCCGTGTGAGCTACTGGACTGCGTGCTGCCGTTGGAGGTTTGTTTGACGCGGTCTTCTTGATATTGAGCGCCGATCACCAGATTGTTATTCGCGGGTAGCTCGAAGTTAGATTGCAGGGTGAGCCCGCGCGTATTCTGTGTATCTTCAGACTGCGTTTGGTTAGCCACGCGCAGATCGCCGATCATCGGGCTGCCGGTAGGCGTGACAACCGTAACCTTATTCTCGAATTTACGTTCAAGCTTTTGGCTGTAAGCGTCGAGGTGAATATTCTTTAAATATTCGCCGTCTACCGCGTAGTCATAAAACAACCCAATCTTTTCGCGTTCCAGCTTTGGTATTTTGACGCTGAATTCCTGATAAGCCGGATCGTCATAATAGGTCTGGGTGGAGAGCTTATAGCGGTCTAGCGAAAGGCCAAACTTATGCTTATCCAGCGTGTAGCCGAGCCACAGGCCTTGGCTATTATTGTTGAAGCCGGTATGCGGTAAACGGCCATCAGGGGTGTCTCTATCGCCGTGATCGGCATAGCTGCCGTTCAGCCGGTAATCTAAATTACCGATGCTGCCCCATGCGCTGGCAGACTCACGCCAGCCGTTGGTGGCGGTATCAGAAACCGCTTTGACCGAACCGCTGACCGGCTTATCGCCGCCTTTGCGCGTGATGAAGTTGATCACGCCACCGATGGCCTGAGAGCCATAAAGCACCGAGTAGGGGCCTTTGACCACTTCAATGCGCTCGAGCGAAGATTCATCAATTAAAATACCGGGGCCAAAATCCTGTCCTGCGCGTTGGTAGGTGACTTCCTGACCATCGATTAGCAACAGCACGCGTGAAGAGCCTTCACCGCGGATGCGCACCTGCTTGCGGCCAGCTAAACCGTTATCGGTGATTTCAACGCCGGGAATATCTTGCAGTTCATCGGCTAACGATAAACGGGTGGAACGCTCAAGCTGCTCGCTGTCGATAACTTGAATCGTTGCAGGGCTGTCCCATAGGGTTGTTTCGCTACGGCTGGTGGTGGTGACATAAATAGGATCTTCGTCAACGCTGCCACCGGACTGCTGGGGAGCCGATGCTGCGCTAACCTGCTGTGAAACAAACAGAGATAAAGCTGAAAGTAAAAAGCACGTATTCCTTGTACTGAACATAGTCTTTAACCTTAAAGCGAACAATAATGATTATCATTTGGCTTTATAGTTAAACTTGCATCTGACGTCTACAAATAAAGGTGTAAATCAAATGCATAATTGATTTAGGTCAAAAAAGAGAGGGGGGTGATATTTTCGTGGAGAGAGTTTTTAGTTCTGAATTTTGGTATTTAAAAAGAGTAAAAATACAGTAAGTACTTTCTATATAGATTTAATACGATGTTTATGTTTTCCAAGCCTATCAGTGTGAAAGTGATTAGGACAGCAACAGCGCGGGTTGAGCGCCCACGCGTTTCATCGTTTAAGGTTTTTTAGGACGATATTTTTCCGGCAATTCGGGTACAGGGCGTTTGTCGTCAATCAGGTGACGCACGGTAAGAATAGGGTGCCGCCACAGCATTCTCGGGCCTGACCAACGCATAATCTGCTTCATTTCTTCGCGCTTGGCAGGTTGATAGCAGTGCACAGGGCATTGCTTGCAGGCCGGTTTTTCTGCACCGAACACACAGCGGTCGAGGCGTTTGACCGCATAGGCATACAGGTTGTCGTAGTGCTCGTCGTCATGCTGAGCATCGGGGCAGCGGTGCTGATAAAGCGAGATCATTTTTCTGATCGTCAGCTTTTCTCTTTGAATTCGGCTATCTGCCATCGCTAAGTCTCCCTGCATCATCGCAACATAATATTCATCTATAATACATGTATTGATGAGACGGATTCTATACCTCTTAACGCTGATGGCTAAATGATGGGAGCGGCGAAATAGAGCGCGCCAGAAACGATACCGATAAATAGGCACGCCCACACGGCAGCTGAAAATGCGGTGACGCAGTAAACGCGCGTGCGGCTAAAGGTCATCATTCCGGAGGCCATAGGCACCATATAGCGCAATACGGCGACAAAACGCGACGTGAACAAAACCAGCAGACCGCCTTTATGCTGTAGCTTTTCGCTGATGCGCTGCAATTTGCTGTTATGACGAGAGAAAAAACGTGGGAAAAGCATTCTCTGGTTAATCAGTTGACCAAAATGAAACGTCAGCACCGAGCCTAAGGTGGCTCCCAGCGTGATCGCGAGCCAAACCAGCGTGATGGAAAGCGACGGCTGGCTGATGGCGATCACCGCCAGCAACATCAATGATGCCGGTGGCAGGATTGAGGAGATCATCACGGTTGATTTACCGAGCGCGATAGCAAATAACAGGGCAAAAATAAGCACTGGGCGATCGACAATCTGTGACAAAAAGGTTTCTAACCACGCCATGATAATCTCCAAAGCAGCGGCATTATTGAGTGCGTTTTAGCGTAACGGCGCTCAACAACAGTAACAGGGAGGCGGAAATCAAAACGGAAACAAACGCCTGATCAAATGCCATGTGGGCAAGGTGAGTCAGGGTCTGCGCCTGCTCAATATCCATGTTTCCCGCCAGCTTCAACGTTTCGTCGATACTGTCGTAAGCTTCGATATTCTCCTCAAACTCAGCGGGAAGTATCAGGCTGTTGCTATAGATGGCCGTCATCATTCCCCCCAATAGAGTAATCCCAAGGACGCTGCCCAATTCATACGCCACGTCTTCAATGGAGGCGGCCATACCCGATTTTTCATTTGGCGCGTTGAACATAATCGCGGTCGAAGACGCGGTAAATGCACCGCCGATACCGTATCCAATCGCAATCAAATAGCCGAAGATTTCAATAATGCTTTCCTGATAGCGCAGGGCTAAACCAAGGATACCGAGTCCGGTTATCAGCAGGCTGCCCAGTACGATCTTCTGCTCGCCATATTTGGGTAGCAAAAGGCCAGAAAAAGGCCCCGCCAGCGCTGAGGCGAGTGGGATCGGCAGGATGTATAACGCCGCCTGTAGCGGTGACAACCCAACCACCAACTGGAGGCGTTGACTGAGTACCAATTCAACGCCGACCATCGCCAGCATGGCGACCAACGCAATACAAACGCCGCTGAAAAACATGCGGTTGCTAAACAGCGAAAAATCAATCATAGGTGACTCAGATCTGCGCTGGCGTTTGTAAAATAGAACTAAAAATACGATGCCAATCAGGGCGGATAGCAACATTATCGTCCATGACGCATCCGGTTTACTGAGTTCTTTCAACGCGTAGATCGATGCTACCAGTCCTACCATGATCTGAACGGAGCCGAGATAGTCGCAAGGGCGATTACTGGTACTGCCGCATTTTGGGATTCGTCGGCTCGCCAGTGGAAATACCAGCAAAACCACCGGTACGTTAATCAGGAAAACGGAGCCCCACCAGAAATATTCCAGCAAGGCACCGCCAATGACGGGGCCGATAGCCGCGCCGCCGGAGGCGACAGCAGACCAAATGCCAATGGCCAAAGCGCGCTCTTTAGGATCGGTAAACGTATGGCGAATAATCGAAAGCGTAGGCGGCATCATCATAGCTGCGCCCACGGCCAAAAATACGCGTGAGGCGATGAGCGTCGAAGCACTCGGGGAGAATGCGGCGCACAGTGAGGCAGCGGCAAAAACCGGAAGGCCATAGATAAATAATTTTTTGTGACCGATGCGATCGCTTAGCATGCCCGTGGCAGGCAATAGCCCAGCTACAACCAGCGGATAGGCATTAATAATCCACAGTTTTTCGGAAGCATTTGCGTTCAGTGACAGCGTTAGTTTAGGTAGCGCGGTGTACAGTACCGTCATATCAACAACGATTAAAAACAGCGCACTGGATACGAGTGTGAGTGTTAGCCAGCGATAGTGTACGTTCATCATCTTGTCTCTAAAATTTGTGGCGCCGCTAGTGGCGACAATCATTCAGCTAACAAAGTTTATGAATGATAATGTATAGTTTCAATCCATACGTACGTATTTAAAACGAGGGTGCCTAAATGGGACGTCAACGCAGTATCGATAGAGAAAAAGTGCTGGATGCAGCGGAAGAGATCATTGCGAACCATGGCGCTGCGGCATTGACTATCGACTCTGTGGCGCGTGCGATGGGGATCTCAAAAGGCGGCGTACAATACTGTTTTGGCAACAAAGACGCGCTGATTGATGCCATGTTCGAACGCTGGGGAAATGCCTACGATCGGGTGTTTGATCTCGTGGCTACGCAGGATGACTCACCGACTCATCGCGTTGCGGCACATGTAGTTGCCACGCATAAATACGATCAGGCTTCCAGCGCCAAAGCTGCGGGGTTACTGGTCAATCTGCTACAGACCAAAGAGCATCTGGAAAATACGCGCAGCTGGTACCGTGAACGCATTGCAAATTTAGACCTCGATTCAGAGCAAGGAAAGCAGGCCAGAATCGCGTTTTTAGCGACCGAGGGCGCATTTATGCTGCGTTATTTTGGTTTAATGGATATTGATCAAACCGAGTGGGAGTCTATATTCCAAGACATTGAAACGATTATTTTACCCGCAGATAAAAATACAGATAAAGAGACCAATAAATAACGTGATGTGGACGTTATTAGATCGTGATAGATGCTCAAAAAATGATAGGTGAATAACTAAAAAGAAGTAATCACTAGCGAAGGTTTGTTTAAGTTAAATAGATTTCGTTTAACTTGAATGCATTTTTCTAAATATTCAATAAACCAAAATCGGATTATGAAAACGGGTTTATTTTTGCAGTGTAGGATTTCCGTGTTTTATGACGATCTCGTTATGGCGAGGCTCCTATACAAACATAAGTTACCGCCCTGATGGTATCGAGAGAGACCACACAGGGAAATACAGGCATCCATCGAATCAAGGTGTTGCCAAGGTAACTTTCAGTAAATTCAACATGTTGCTGAATACGTTGTATAGTGCTAAACCCAAGACGTAGGGATCTATTTTCCTATCTTAGTCTTGTTCGCCCCTATGAGGTTTTAATTCTATAGGGAATCAAACTATGTCTTACCATGTAAAAAATGCGATCCATAATCATAATGATGAGTTTGAAGATGATGCCATTGCTCAATATATGAGTACTGACTTTATCATGCTATCTCATATTCTTAGCGTGCAAGAAGCACGTAAGGTCTTCCTCTCTCAACTTAAAAGCAACGATATACCGGCACAAGTTTTCGTGGTTGCCGGTGAGCAATTATGCGGGGTATTACCCGTTAAGAAATTGCTTCAGGAAACAAATGATACCCAAGATATTCGAAATTTAATGGAACATCACTTTTTCCATGTAAGCCCCGCAGATGAAAGAACCGAAGTTATTTCCCGTATTTCCAAGGAGGATGTCGATATTGTTCCCGTCGTTGCGGGCGGTAAATTAGTAGGATGCCTTACCGAAAGAGAAATTGCGCATTTATTAGAAGATGAAGTGACTGAGGATGCGCAGCGTCAGGGTGCCAGTTTGCCATTGGAAAAACCGTATCTAGAAACCAGCCCAATAACGCTGTGGAAGAAGCGTTCGGTGTGGTTGTTACTGCTGTTTGTTGCCGAAGCTTACACCAGCAGCGTGATCCAACATTTTGAAGAGGCGCTGGAATCTGCCATTGCGCTGGCTTTCTTTATTCCGTTGCTTATTGGCACGGGCGGAAACAGTGGTACACAGATAACATCAACCTTGGTGCGTTCGATGGCGCTAGGTGAGGTGCGGTTACGCGATCTGGGCAAAATTATCCGTAAAGAGATGACGACGTCGTTGATGATCGCGGCGACCTTAGGGCTTGCGGGGTGTGTTCGTGCATGGATGATGGGCATCGGCCCTGAAATTACGCTGATTGTCAGTTTAACGCTGGTTTGTATTACGCTGTGGAGCGCCGTGGTTTCTTCCGTGATTCCGATGGTATTGAAACGCGTGGGCATTGACCCAGCGGTAGTGTCTGCACCGTTTATTGCCACGTTTATCGATGGAACCGGCTTGATTATTTATTTCAAAATTGCGCAGTACACCTTGGGAATCAATTAAAGGCGACGCCGTCTTATCATTAGGCGAAGCTCTGAATATAGTGATAGATATAAGTATCCCTTCCCGTATGGGAAGGGATAGTCATTAGGTTATGCAGGCGAGATTAGGAACAGAATGAACCGAATCGGCCGACCGGGCACGGCAGCATATTGATATGAACCGAGTCGGGATGCAGGTTATACATGCCGCCCCAAAAAGGATCGATCAGCCAGCCTGCGCCTAATGTGGTCAAATTACCGAATATATACCAAGCATTAGGACGCGTTTTGAGCGGCATGACAACAGGCTGGAAGTCAGCTCTGGAAAACGTTATCTGATAGTTCAGCCACCCCAAATAAGTGCCATCAGATTTCGGCAGCGTCACCGTTGTGGGCGTGGTTCCGGTGGCGGCAATTCGCCCGTGATTATCAGAAATAACGAACAGAGCCTGAGACGGTGAGCTGTCTACATAAACCGTTTGAGCTTCATCACCAACGATGGCGGCACATCCCGTCAGTGATAATACTGAGCCTAAGGCGAGAGCGGATAATTTTTTCATGTCAGGGCTTATTATCAAGTGGGTACTGAACTAAGAGCGACACATTATGTGGCAAACTTTAAATGTTCAGGCCTCAGGTTTTACCCAACATAATCAAACGGCGTGAATGATTGGAATATTGAATGAAGGCAGACAGCTCAATGGCCGCCTGCCATTAATCCCTTATCGTCCGACGCGCGCCATCAATGAAGCAGGGTAGCGATTGCCCACGATTTTCACGGTTTCGAGGGCGTTGGCGATTTTACGCAAATCGTCTGCGTTCAGCACCAGTTCGGCTGCGCCCAAGTTTTCTGTTAAACGATGAAGTTTGGTGGTGCCAGGAATTGGCACAATCCATAGTTTCTGCGCTAACAGCCACGCTAGTGCAATTTGTGCCGGAGTGACGTTTTTTTCTGCGGCTAACGCAGCAAGCAGAGACACGAGTTTTTCGTTGGCCTCTATAGCTTCGGAGGCAAAACGCGGCACTTTGCTTCTAAAATCATCTGCCCCAAAGGTGGTTTGTGCGTTGATAGCGCCAGTCAAGAAACCTTTGCCCAGAGGGCTAAAGGGAACAAAACCAATGCCTAGCTCTTCCAACAACGGCATGATTTCTTGCTCAGGTTCACGCCACCACATTGAGTATTCACTTTGCAGCGCCGTAACGGGCTGAACGGCGTGTGCGCGACGAATGGTTTGAACACCGGCTTCAGATAATCCAAAGTGCTTCACTTTGCCTTCAGCAATCAAATCTTTCACGGTTCCAGCAACATCTTCGATAGGAACCTCGGGATCAACGCGATGCTGATATAGCAGATCGATGACGTCTGTTTTCAATCGGCTCAGCGAACCTTCAACGGCGGCACGAATATGCTCAGGGCGACTGTTTAAAATCTGCTGCTTATTATCATTACCGAAGGTAAAACCAAATTTAGTGGCAATAACCACGCGATCGCGGAACGGCTCAAGCGCTTCGCCAAGCAGTGATTCATTTAAATAAGGGCCATAGACTTCTGCGGTGTCGAAAAAGGTCACACCCTGTTCAACGGCTGCGCGGATCAGTTCTATTGCTTGTTTAGTGTCGGTAGCAGGGCCATAGCCGAAGCTCAACCCCATACAGCCCAGACCCATTGCGGATACTTCTAGCCCAGACTTACCAAGAATTCGTTTTTGCATTTTAAAAGCCTTGTTATTGAGGTCATTATTTTATTGAGGTAAGTGTTGCTGACATATTAAGAGGGTTACACGTCAAGTTTGCGCTGGGTGAGCCATTCCACCATCGCCGGATCGCGATGAGAGAAAAAGGCGCTGGTCGCGGTGTCTAGCGCGGCAATCTGCGTCATGTCCGCATCTGAAAGTGCAAAATCCAGAATGTTTATATTTTCTTCCATCCGCGCTTTGCGAACGGATTTCGCCAACGAAACGATGCCTCGCTGATATAGCCAACGCAGCACCACCTGTCCGACGGTTTTGCCATACTGGTTGGCGATAGCCGTCAGCGCCGGATGTTGAAACAGACCATTTTTCCCTTCCGCAAAAGGTGCCCAAGCCTCAGGCTGAATATGGCGGCTGTTCATCCATGGCACGGCGTGAAGCTGCTGATTAAAGGGGTTAACCTCCACCTGATTCACCGCTGGTACAACGCGGTTAAACGCCATCAGGTCGGCAAGTCTATCGGGGTGAAAATTGCTTACGCCAATGGCACGAATTTTCCCCGCCTGCTGCAACTCCTCCATCGCCCGCCACGCACCGTGCACGTCGCCATATGGCTGATGAATTAAATAAAGGTCAACATAATCAAGTTGCAGGCGATTGAGTGAACGCTCGAACTGCGCTTTTGCACCTTCATAATTGGTATCTTGTAGCCAAAGTTTGGTGGTTACGAAAAGCTCATCGCGAGCAATCCCGCTCTGCCGCAGGGCATTCCCCACCTGAGTTTCGTTTTGATAAGAGGCCGCGGTATCGATGAGACGATAACCCGTTTCGATAGCGTCAATCACCGCACGTTCGCATTCGGCTGCGTCCGTCATCTGAAAAACGCCAAAGCCGAGTAAAGGCATTTCAATACCGTTGTTAAGTGTGACCGTTTGCATGATGCAGTCCTCCGTTTGTTGCGATGGAGAAAGCATAACGCAAACGGGTTTATTCGATTAGATACCTAAATGCACTAACCTTTATGAGTTAAATTCATTAATTGAAGGCGATGTGATTGATGTAAGACGGACAAGGATAACAGCCTGTTGTTAGGGGGCTTTATTCATAATATGTGCAAGCAAGAGAGTGAAATAGGAAACCCTTTTTCTTTATCTCCTCAAAGATATATATCCAGAGCAGCGATGCTCACTAAGATAAAGCTGTACGTACAGCTCGGTGGTTAATTTATACCCTTATTAAGATTGCTACATTTATCAATGAGCCTTTATTTCGTGAGTTTAAGAACGTGTAGAAACCCTATGGATAAATAGAGATGTGAATGCAATTTTAAATTAAGGTAAAAATGGAGTAGCATGTATTCACTGAATATATCTTAGAAATGTAAAATTATTATTATGCCTGCACTAAAAAAGACTATTGTTTCTCTAACCGCGGTCGCGCTGTTCGTCAGCACGGCTACCTGGGCGAAAGATGATGCGACGCAAAAGACCGATTTTCTTCTGATCGGCGGCGGCATCATGAGTGCTTCACTTGGCACCTGGCTACAAGAACTACAACCTGAATGGAAACAGGTGATGGTAGAGAAACTCGACGGCGTTGCGCTCGAGTCTTCCAATGGCTGGAATAATGCCGGAACCGGCCATTCTGCGAATATGGAGCTGAATTACACGCCGGAGCGACCAGATGGCACCATCGATGTCAGCAAGGCGCTGGATATAAACGAACAGTTCATGATCTCTCGCCAATTCTGGTCTGCTCAGGTTAAGCGCGGGATTTTGAATGATCCGCATGCTTTTATTAATTCTACGCCGCATATGAGTTTTGTATGGGGTGATAAAAACGTTAATTATCTGCAAAAACGTTACGATGCCTTACAGCAAACCACGTTATTCCAAGGTATGAAATTCTCAACCGATCACGCTCAGATCCAACAGTGGGCTCCACTGGTGATGAATGGTCGCGATGCCAACCAAAAAGTGGCCGCGACTTGGACTCCTGTGGGGACTGATGTTAACTACGGCGAGATTACCCGCCAACTGATCGGCAGCCTGAAGAAAAACAGCAACTTCTCTTTGCAAACCTCGGCAGAAGTGACTGAATTTAAACGTAATAATGACAACTCATGGCATGTCACGATCAAAGATATCAACAATGGCAGCGAGCATGCGATTGACGCCAAATATGTATTTATCGGTGCGGGCGGTGGGGCGTTGAAATTGCTGCAAAAAACGGGGATTTCTGAAGCGGAAAACTATGCCGGTTTCCCTGTTGGGGGCTCTTTCTTGATGACAGAAAACCCTGAGATTACCAAGCAGCATTTAGAAAAAGTGTATGGTCAGGCATCAGTTGGTGCGCCGCCGATGTCAGTACCGCATTTAGATGCTCGCTTTATTGATGGTAAACGCGTGGTATTGTTTGGGCCATTTGCGACGTTCTCGACTAAATTCCTGAAAAATGGCTCTATCTTTGACCTGCTGAGCACCACCACAACCAGCAACTTTATTCCAATGACGGATGTCGGCTTGGATAATTTTGATTTGGTTAAATACCTCATTAGCCAGGTTATGCTGAGTGATGATGATCGCTTTGCTTCACTGAAAGAGTACTACCCACTGGCGCAAAAAGCAGATTGGAAACTCATCCAAGCGGGTCAGCGTGTACAGATCATCAAAAAAGATCCTGAGAAAGGTGGCGTACTGAAACTGGGCACTGAAGTGGTTGTTGATAAGCAAAGAACAATCTCTGCGTTGTTGGGTGCCTCACCTGGAGCCTCAACTGCCGCACCGATCACGTTGAATGTGATTAAGCAGATGTTCCCAGAACAGTTCAATTCCCCAGAGTGGCAGAGCAAAATTCGCGATATCGTACCCAGCTACGGTCAAAAGCTGAATGGTAACGCGGCGTTAACGCAGAAAACATGGGATGACACCGCGGCAGCGTTGCAATTAACTAAACCACCGGTGATTCAAATGAACGATCAAGGCCACATGGCGATACAGGCGGAAGAAAAACGCCAAGATTCTCCACAGCACGATATGGCGCTGTAAATCGAGATGCCTCCGGTGCTAGCCGGGGGCGTTTATCTGCAAAAAATCTCACTCAATTCCTTTCCAAACCTCAACGATTCAAACACGTTTTTATGTGGGATTTCCCCACACTATCCGCCTCGGTACATTCCTGAACTCGTCATAAAGTGGTCTTACAAACAAGACCATGACCGAAACTAAGGGAACATCATGACTAAAATTAAAACCGGTATTTGCCTGCTGGCACTATGTTTGGGGGCTGCGCTACAGGTGAATGCTGCGCCAGCGGCTAACGACTGCCATAGCTTGAAACTCGCGGTCTGCCCTGCACCGACAGACACACAACTACCCGATGTTAAAAACATGCTGACGTGGGATCAACAACAGCGGGTCGTCGGATTTCGTAATGACTACCGCTCCTATGAAGGTGACGTTTTCAAAGCCGGAAAAGCGAAGCCAATCCCGCGTGCGGCACAGAACTTATCTGGTGTCACTTACCAATATCATGGCGTGAACATTGCGCTGAAAGATTACCTCAAGCGCAACAGCGTTACGGGCATGATGGTGATTAAAGATGGCAAAATAGTGTGGGATTATTACGGTAAGGGAAATACGCCGACCACGCTGTGGACATCACGCTCAGTGGGGAAATCCGTGGTATCAACGCTGGTGGGAGTGGCGCTGAAAGAGGGGAAAATCACCTCGTTAGACGATGAGGTGGTTAAATACAATCCTGATGTACGCGGTACGGCATGGGAACATGTCACGATCCGCCAGCTGTTACAGCACACTTCGGGCGTTACCTGGGGCGAGGATTACACCAATCCTAAATCTGACTTTGCGCAACTCACCCAGTGTGAAGCCAACAGTGACACCTACCATTGCGTCAATAAATTGGTGAAAGATCCACAGCGGAAAGCCTACGCCAAACCGGGACAGGCATGGTCTTACTCGTCTGGCGGGGCATGGCTGCTGGGCGATACGCTAGAAAAGGCGACCGGAAAATCGCTGGCACAGAACCTTCAGGACAAAATATGGCAGCCCGATGGAATGGTCCACGACGGTGTCTGGCACAGTTATCAGGTGGGCAAACATGATGTAGGCGCTCATGGATTTAACGCCACGCTCGAAGATTGGGGCAAGTTTGGCCTGTTTATCATGAATGACGGCGTGCTGCCTGACGGAACTAAAATGCTACCCGATCATTGGGTTGCGGATGCGCGCACATGGAATCGAGCAGAGAAATCGGTGACCGCAGCGCACCCTGATGGCAGCTACGGTTATGAGTGGTGGAATAATAGCGTACCAGCGAATGCCGTTAACGTAGGGCCGAAACAAGGGTTGGAAAGCAATGATACCCTGTGGGCCTTGGGCATTTTTGGTCAAATGATCGTTGTGAATCAAAAAGAGAAGCTGGTTATTGTGCAGTGGTCTACTTGGCCACAGGCGGAACCGTCCTTCAGTGCGCAACCGCTTGAGGCTTCGCTGATGTTTAATGCTATCGCGAATCATTTAGCCAAATAGTCAAACACATGTTTAGATGTTCAAACCACGCCTCGGCGTGGTTTTTTTATACTTATAACCCTTTGTATTTGAGCCGTGAGAGTGGGCTAGATACACGCAGGAAGGGCTTCAGAACATAGCTAAACCTCGCAGGCAGATATCAATAACTCTCAGTAAATAATTATAAATCTCGCAAACTTCAGTATATTCTTATTAATAAGTTTTTTCTAAGCGTATAGGTTATGCCTGATTGCAAAAAACAATCCTTCTGAAATTAATAGTTCTATTTAAATTCCTAAGAAATATTCTTATTTATAATGGTTATATTTTTTATCAACATGAGGTTATTTATGGTTATTTTAAAATAGTACTAATGATTAATCTTTATTTTGTATTTCTCGCGATCTGACATCCTTTAAAAAAAGGCGTATCGATATAATATTCGCTATATTATTCTTAATTTTTATGAATGAGATCAAATGAGGTCTATAGGGTTTATTCGATTATTTCTCTCTTGTATAATTCAATCTTAAATAGGCTATTCGATAAGATAGATGAGGATAATGAGATTCTATTTTTAACAGCGAAGGCTAATAATAGTGAAGATTGAAGTCACACTGGAGCTTACGGCTAATGAATGATGTAAGTAAGGATGACACGATATTCATCCTTGGGGATGGCATTCGGTTTGAGCCTGAAAAGCGCTGTCTGATTAACGACTTTGGAACAGTGATTAACCTGCCAGAAAATAGTTATCGATTCTTGCTTCTTTTATTAGAAGGGGAGACCGATAAACAAAATATTATCAATCAGGTATGGCATGAGCAGCGCGGTTCAGTGAGTGACAGTAGCTACTATGGCCAAATCTATATGTTGAGAAAGTCATTTGATCAGATTGGACTTTCAAGCGCATTTATAAAAACGATACCCAGAAAAGGGGTCAAGTATATGGGGAATGTGCTGCGTGAGAAAAAATATCTTCCCGATAATGGTCAAGAAGAAAAAGTGCCAGCACTCTCTTTGGCGACTTCGGTTGGAATGAATGAAACGCTAGCGTCACCCTTAGAGACTATGAGATATGCTCACCACAAGGAGTCATCGAATAACGGAAAAGAGTGGTATCACTCACGCCGCTGGAATGTATTTATCTCGATATTATCGTTGCTAGCGGTGTGCTGGATATCGACACTTGCTGTGGTAGTTATTCTATTTTTTGCTAAATAATTCTCAGCGTTGTTTATCAATCATAAATTATAAAAACAAATATGACCTCAATAAGGACTCCTGAGGCGCAATAGATTCTAATGGCTCCGTCGTTACCTATGGGGCATCGGCAACAACAAGATGGTTATTAACACGCCACCGAAATGGCGGATTTAAATTTACAAGGAATATCGATGAACACTTTTTTAACTAAATGTTATGTGGCTGCTCATGTTCGTTTTCATGAGTTTGGTAAAGATCAACGCGGCGTGACTGCGATTGAATATGCATTAATCGGCGTAGCCATGGCTACTCTGTTGGCATTTATTCTTGGTGATCAGAACTCAGGCTTCTTGGGCGCATTGAAAGAAACGTTTGATAAAATTGCTGAAGCAATCAAAAGCGTTACTATCAGCAAAACTACGCCGTAACGGAATACAACACCGTAACGCGATAACAATAAGTTAGAACGTATTTATTGTAAGGCTCTCTGTTTAGCAGCAAGAACATCATGGATGATTTTCTTGCTGCATTTTGTTGTGCATTTTTCTAATAACCGAAGTGGAATAGGCGTGGAAATAGACATGGTGTGGTTAATCAAAGCTAATTTTATTGTCACCTGCATGATTTTGATTTTTATTATGTGGCAGGACATTTTTTTTAGAAGGATCACACACACGAGTCTTGCATTACTCGCCATATCGCTATTGTCCTTGATTCTTTTACAATCACATCTGCCAAATATTTTGTTTGGTCTTGTCGCGTTAGTGGGAGGATTTATCCTTTTTGTCGCCCGCTTATGGGGTGGCGGTGATGCCAAGCTAGTAACCGTATTAGCGCTCTCTTTTCAAAGCAACGCATTTTATGATTTCTTGTTTTTAACTGCTTTTATTGGCGGCCTTGTCGCTATCGGCGGTCTTATTTTTTTTCGTAATAATTTACGTAGTCACGGCGTGCCTTACGGTGTCGCTATCTCTTTGGCATTTATCCTTATTTACCCCGTGGCGTCTTTTTATTATTAATCCTGCTTAGGACATCTTAATGAACCATCGCATGCTTTTTTTTCTTTCAATAATTGTTATTGCAGTCGGCATCGCCGGCATTTTTGTGCAAAAGAAAACGCCAGAGGTGGCTGAGGTAAAGTCGGTGCCTCAATCAAGTCACACCATCATGGTTGCGGAAGCAATAAGGGAACTAAAACCTTATGACATCTTAGGTCGTGATGATTACAAAATAACGTCGATTGAGATTTCCAAAGAAAGCAAAGATCGCCGTGATATTTCCTCATTAGATAACGGAGATCTTCAGGGATACTTAATTAGACACAATATTTCAAAAGGCAGCATTATTTTACCTGAAATGGTGGAATCACCAACGAGTCCAACCTTCTCAGCTCATTCACTGAGAAGCAATGAGACGCCATATAGCTATAAAATTAAACCGGAGGATGAATATCTACTTTCCTCGCTTTCAATTGGGGATGAAGTCTCACTCTACATCCGATTAGTTGAGGTGGATAAAAGTAAAAAAAATAATGTCGGTCTGGTAACGGAAGGCAGTAATAGCCCTGACAAAAATATGAAGCGCTATGCGATTAGCCGCGTAATGGGGCCTATTTCTATCGTAGATATTAAAAAGGCACCTAAGGCAGTGACCAAGAATTATAGCGGCGATGATTCGGTGGGAACGGTGGTATTGAGATTAGACGCTCAGCAACTGGCTGAACTCAAAGTCGTAGAAAAAGCAGGTGAAATCTTATTATTCCCGTTTGATCAGTATGAGGACGAGAACAACCAAAAAATAAGAATGGATGAAGTATTGCCCCAGTTTAATTCCGTTAAAGAGTTGAGAGGTGGAGAGTGAGTTTTTGTTTAGCGAAGCAGCAAGGTCAGCGTCAAAAAATAGGGCGAGTCCGAGCCAATGTGGGCGCGTTATGGCTACTGGGTATGACGGGATTATTTCTCTCTTATTATGTGCATGCTCAAGAGGTCTACATGGAAGCCGGAGAGTCTCAGGTTATTCAAGTTGATGGAAATATTGACACTATTTTTATCTCTGCTCCCAAAGTGGCCGACTATGAAATTATTGGCGACCGTGGCGTCATGGTTTATGCCAAAAGCGACGGCCAAACCGATCTCATTGCTTTTGACAAAAATGGTGACCAGCTCATTAAAACTACGCTGGTGGTTGATCCCGTTTTAAGCGCGGTGCAAAAAAAGGTGGGGCAACTGGTGCCGGATAGCCAAATTTCGATTCAGAAAGTGGGTAAAACCTACATTTTGAGCGGAACCGTGCCCACAGAAGAAGACCGCGACCGCGTTTATCAAATTGTGGGTGAAGGCGTGGGCGCTAAACGCACGGCGAATAAAAAAGATGTGCCAAGCATGAGCGGTGGCAGCGGTGGAGGAGGTGAAAACAACAATGCCTGGCTTGATGAGGTGGTGTATCAGGAAGTGATCAACAAGTTGAAGCTGCCGATCACAAATCAGGTCAACGTAAAGCTTTCGGTCGTTGAGGTGACCAAGACATTCAGCGACAACGTGGGCATTGATTGGGGAACCATCAGCGGCACCGGCGGCAATATTACGCCCGGCACGTTTCGTTTTGTGAAATTCAACGCCGACACGCTGAGCTCGCTGGTGCATGCCATCAGCAACGACTCGGTGGCTCGCGTGCTGGCTGAGCCGAATCTTTCCGTATTGTCGGGTGAGTCCGCTGAGTTTCTGGTCGGGGGCGAAGTGCCGGTGGTCACCAGCTCTGCCAATGGTTCCAATGTCCAATATAAGGATTTTGGTATCAAGCTGAACGTGGGCGCTAAAGTCAGCAGCAGCAAGCGCATCCGTGTAACGCTGGGGGAAGAGGTTAGCAACGTGGATAGCACCTACAGTACCAACGCCGGTGACTCGTTCCCTGCATTCCAAACGCGTCGTGCAAAAACTACCGTTGAGCTTGCCGACGGAGAAAGTTTCCTACTCGGCGGCCTTATCAGCAACAACGAGCGTGAAGATTTGTCTCGCTTACCGTTTATTGGTGATGTGCCAATTCTCGGAGCGCTGTTTAGAAATGCCAAAACCGAGCGGACGCGCGGCGAGCTGGTGGTGGTAGCCACCGTTAATCTCGTTAAACCCGTCACCATGCGCGATATCGTTTTGCCTGATTTTCAACGTACCTCAACGCTGGCTCGTTTTATGAATTTCGAGGGGATTAGCAATCTACGCGATAGAAAACTGGCTGAAGGATTTGTGGAGCAGGGAGGATTTATTAAATGAGGATCTCACATCTATTTCATGGCGCGCTTTTACTCATGATGATGGCATCGTTTTCCGGTTGGGCTAGCCAATTAGAAAAGCACGGCTCACCACAAATAACCGAACAGATCATCGCATTGACCGCAAGCGATCAAATTTCTAAAGAAATTGCGATTGGGAAGATTATTAATCAGGCCAGCGGTGGGTTTAACGGCTATATCCGCCTTGAATGGTTTGATGATGATTTTTCGGCTACCGCTAAGCAGGTGAGGCAAGACCTGATTGCCAAAGGCATCACGCCGGAGAGGATCACTTTATCCTATCAGGGCGGCGGCTATCGCACTCAAGAAACCTCGGGGATTCAGGTTCATATTCAAAAAATCATTCTGCGTTTACCCGAGTGTCGCTATATGACACAGAATTATAAGTTTGATCTTTATGATGATACGGGATGTGCCATTAACAACAATCTCGCTTCCTCATTGGTTAGCCCATACAAATATTATTTCTGAGGAAGAGCAAAAATGCTGTTATTCCCACAAAAGGACGATGCTAAATCAGCGCAAAATGAGAAGGCATTTTATGTTTTATCCTCGCGCAAGGTCATTAATGAAGAACTAAGCCAATTACTGCGATTAGCCGGTTTTAATCAGGTCACCAGCGTGCTGCAAGATTTAGATACTAGTCATAATCTTGCTATCTCTGAAAAAGACTATGGCATAGTTATTGATATAGGCCGCCAAGAATATATCGATAATATTGTGCCCGCTATTTTAGCCATGGTGCCGCGAGGCGTATGGTGCTGCGTAGTCGGTGACAGCGATTCAATTATGTTAGCGCAGGCCTTCTTGCGTGATGGCATCCAATATTTCAATTTAAACTCTCAGCGTGAGCTTTTTGTTCAGTCAGCTATTTCGAGCACCAATCTGAAATCAACGCGCTGGGCGGTAAGCATTAGTATATTGGGCTGTAAAGGTGGGGTTGGAAATAGCTCTATTGCCTACCAGACCATCAGCAATATTGTGCAAGCCAAAGAAATGCCGTCGCTCTTTGTTCAGGGAGCAAGCGGTTCGCGCGACCTTGATTTGCTAACCGGCAAAAAAATGGTGCAAGAAATCGTGGCTGGGCAAAAGAATCTTGATCTTATGAGCAGCAGTAGCTCGCTCTATCCCGATCTCTCGCTAGATGGCTTCCAAAAATATAACTTTGTACTGTTTGAAGAGGCTATTAATACCGCCAACAAAGAGACGCTACGCCAGTTGGTTGAAAGCTCATCTTGTTTGGTTTTAGTCATGGATCGCTCGATGGCGTCAGTGCGGGTTGCGCGCGGCATGATTGAAGTGGCTGAGTCGCTTAATCGCGCTCAGCTCGCACCGCGTAGGCTATTTATATGCCTCAACGACAGCCGCCCATTCAGCATGAATATGCTGAGTATTGAAGACCTGCAATCGCTATTAGGGCGACCGTTGGATGTGGTATTTCCCTATAACAAACAAAAAGACGGTATCACGCGTTTCGTTGGGCTAAATCGTAAAATTGCGCCTATCGACCAGCTCACTCGCTTAATTCTCGGCGGGGCACCCATCCATAAGGGATCGCTCATCAATCGCTTGATGAAAAATGGGCGCTTGAAAAAAAGTCAGGTGGCGTAAATGGATATCAGCGTTGAAATTCAAGAAGCACTGCGCGATGGCGTATTACAAAATATCGACATTAACACGATTGAAGCATTAGTCGACGACCGTATTCAGCTATTAGCTGAAATGAATCGCGTGCTAGAACGTGTGGCTGAACAGCAAAATATCTATTTAAATTCACAAAACCAAAATAGTTTTGCTGAAATGATGGCGGATGAAATCTTAGGGTACGGCCCATTAAGACCTTTGCTGGAGGATGAAACCGTCAGTGATATTTTGGTTAATGGCCCCGAGAATATTTATATTGAGCGAGCCGGTAAGTTGGAGCTCACAAAATGTCGTTTTATTAATAATAATCAACTAACGGATATCGCCAAGCGTCTGGTGCAAAAAGTAGGCCGCCGCCTTGATGAAGGACGACCGTTGGTGGATGCCCGGTTACATGATGGTAGCCGTTTAAACGTCGCGATCCCGCCCATTGCGTTAGATGGAACTTCTATCTCCATCCGTAAGTTTGGTAAAAGCAATATTGAACTGTCAGACCTTATCAGGATGAATGCGATGAGCGGACAGATGGCTAATTTCCTGATCATTGCTGCGCGTTGTCGGGTCAATATTATTATTTCCGGTGGAACGGGCTCGGGGAAAACCACGCTGCTCAATGCGCTGTCGAAGTATATCGATCCCAGCGAACGCATTATTACTATGGAAGATGCGGCAGAACTACGCATGATGCAGCCGCATGTTTTAAGAATGGAAACGCGCTTGGCGGGTGTGGAAAACACCGGCCAAATCACCATGCGAGCATTACTGATTAACTCACTTCGAATGCGCCCAGACCGCATTATTGTCGGGGAGTGTCGTGGCGAAGAATCGTTTGAAATGCTTCAGGCCATGAATACCGGGCATGATGGGTCTATGTCAACGCTACATGCGAATAATCCTCGAGACGCAATTTCGCGTTTGGAAAATATGGTGATGATGGCAGGAATGAATATTCCTATGGAGTCGATTCGTCGAAATATTGTCTCGGCCATTAACATCGTTATTCAAGTATCGAGATTAAATGATGGTAGCCGAAAAGTAATGAACATTAGTGAGGTTATGGGGATTGAAGGCGATCGCGTAATTCTGCAGGATATTTTTACTTTTCAAAGCCAATCTGACCGTGATGAAAATGGAAAAATTAAAGGCGAGTTTATCAATCATGGCTTGTTAATGCGCTCAACGGTGATGCGCAATGCGGTGATGTTCAACGTGAGTGATGACCTAAAGCATATATTTGGTATGGAGTGAGAAATGTCGTTTCTGATTCTATTTATAGGTTTGGCAGTCTTTAGCCTTAATTTTTATAACTGGCGAAAGCTGACCAAGATAGCCTCTAAAAGTACGTTTAATCCCAGACAATCCCTAGTCTTTGGATATATCAAAAATACGTGGCAAGAGTGGAAACTCTATGCGCTGGGAGATTACAGCCTGAAAGGCATGAAGGGCGGCATCATTGCTATTTCGCTGCTGTTGGTATTGCTGTTTTTGAATGCTAATTGGCTACAGTTTGACGTGGCCTTTTTTCTACCCGTGGCGTTAATCGTGATGTTTATTGCACAGCTGCGAATTGGACGCAGCCTGCATCGACGCTATTTCGAAGATCGTTTTCCTGAAGTGCTATCGGTGGTGAATGCGGCGGTATCAGCGGGAAATAGTATTCATCAGGCGCTGCACCGTTGTGGTGAAGGCATTGATGGTGACTTAGGCGCAACGTTTCATCGTATCGATCGGCGTTTAAATCTTGGAGAAGAACCCGAGCGTGTTTTTAATGACGCGTGGCAAAACTATCGCTATCGGGAGTTTTATTTCTTCGTGGTTGTGATGCTGGTGAGCCTGCAACACGGTGGGCAACTGCGCACCTTAATTGGCCGATTATCTCGGATCGTGAATAACAGTAAAAATATGGCGCGGCGTAAATCTGCCATGACCTCAGAGGCCAGAACGTCGGCCAAGATAGTGGCATCTATTCCGTTACTATTTTTCTGTGGCATGAAGTATTTCAGCCCACAAAACTTTGATTTCGTGGTTCACGATCCCGTTGGTCGCCTGATCCTTTATTACGTCATTGCCAGTGAAGCCATTGGCATGATCATTATCTGGATCTTATTAAGAAGGGCGCTCTGATGACGATGCTTTATTTAACGATGCTACCTCTCGGTATTTTGCTGGTGCTGATGGCTATCCGCCAGCAGCAGCACTGGAAGAAACAGCGAGACATCATTGAGCCTAAAAAAGAGGGTAAACAGCAGAATCAGTTTTCCACTATCGACTATCGTGCATTGATTATTAGCAATAGCCCTTGGCTGATATTTCTCAATGAATTAGAGAAAAGCCTTCCGCTCAAAGCGCGTATTTGTGGCGCAATTGGCGGCGTATTGCTGGTTCTTACAGTTATCGGTGTGCTTTCTATCAGCATGAAAGCCTTAGCTATGATTATGTTGTTCGTATTCATGATTGTTTTAGTGCTACCGGCCATGATGCTGAATCCGGCGATTAATACGCGTATCAAGCTAATGATGGATGCGCTGCCCTATTTTGTTGATTTGATCGCCGTATGTGTTCAAGCAGGGATGACGGTGGAGAGTTCGGTGAAATTTATTGCTGAACGCTCGGATGATTTGGACAAAAATTTGGCTGATTTAATGTCGCATCTCGTCAGGCGAGCCGAGGTGAGCGGTTTGGAAGAGGGACTCATGGACCTTTACCGCTCAATGGATATGACTGAGATGCGGATGTTTTGTGCCACGTTGCAACAAAGTGTCCATTACGGAACCTCGTTGTATGAAAACCTGATGGAACTCTCTAAAGACATTCGTGATATGCAGCTGCTGAGCTCGGAGGAAAAAATAGGCAAGCTGTCAGCCAAAATGAGCGTACCTCTTATTCTTTTTATTATGTTCCCGATTACTATTTTAATTGCCGCACCAGGTATTCTAAGGATTATGCAAAATGCACATTTCTAAAAAAATCACGATGGGACTTCTGTGTGTCACCTTATTAAGTGGATGTGTGCAACGAGCACCGACTTCTGCCAGTGATATGAATTATCAAGAGGATATTTTACTTAAGGCAAAAAACTATAACGGCCTGATTAATCTTTACCGCAGTTCGCTGAAGAAAAAAGAAGATCCTGCCGCACGTCTGAAACTCGCCCGTTATTACTACCAGTCTGGCGATTACAAATCGTCGATCTATTTTATGCAGCCGCTATTTAAAACGCCGGACTTAAATGTTTATACCTTACAGGCGCAGAATATGATCGCTTTAGGCGATTACCCTCAGGCTATCCGCGTCACTGAAAAAATGTTGCAGCGCGAACCGCAGAGTGCAGAAGCTTATAACCTCAAAGGAATCGCATTGGCACAGTCAGGAAAGCTAACGGAAGGCCTCGCCGCTATTGAGAAATCACGTAGCTTATTCATTGCAGATGATGTTGCTATCAACAATATGGCAATGGTGGCCATATTAGATCACCGTTATCAGGATGCGGTGAGTTTGCTGCTACCGCAGTATTTACGCGGACGTAAGCAGTCTCAACTTCTGCATAATTTGGTTTTATCTTTGGTTAAGGTCGGCGATCGGCGTTATGCCAGAGACATTATTCAAAATGAGAGCTTATCAGAAAAAAGCGATGAATTAATTGATGCGTTGGCCATGATTAATCCCGCAGAAAAAGGATTAGGATAATGAAACGATGTAGACATTTTGTCAGAGATAATAAAGGCGTCGCCTCCATTGAGTTTTCTTTAACGGTCATATTGTTTATTGCCTTGGTGCTGTTTGTCGCCGAGATTGCGAGAATGGCCTATATCTCTTCCGTCATTGATTTGGCGGTTTCCGAAGCGGCGAAAGAATCTAAGAATGCCTCTGCCTCCGATAATGGCGGCTATGACAGCCGCTTTCAGGCGCGGATCACACAACAAGGTGGCGCGATATGGGGATTTCTGACACGCCCTGATGCCGTGACCATGGATATTACCTATGCCGACTCAATTACCGACATGATTAATACCGGTGGCAGCGCAGGAAATTCTCGTTACAAGCCATTAGCACGTTATCACTTGGAATATAAATATACGCCAATGTTTTTCCCATTCCCCGGATTTTGGGTCAATAACTTATTAAATAGGGAGGTGATCTTTGTTCAAGAATATGAGCGTTCCAAATTTATGGACTGATAAACGCGCTGCGGTTTCCGTCGAATTTGTTCTGATTTCCATTGCGCTGATCTTTTTTATTTTCTTTCTCACCGATCTGGTTGTCCGTCAGGCAACGGTCGGAAAATTAGACCGCGTATCGTATTCGGTTGCCGGTATTTTACGTGAAAGGATCCAACTGTTTGACGCAAGAGAAACGCTGAATCAGCAGGATGTGGATGCAGCCGCTGATTTGGCGAGGAAAATACTCACGGATATGAATAGCACCATCGATCTTTCTCAAATGAGCATACACGTTGAAGAAATGCATTTTGAAGACCCAATTCGTCTTGGCGATGACAGAAAACAGATCAAACTGTATAAATCGTGGGACAGCGGCAGTGCTGGGCAATGTTTGCCACCGCAGCCGCTCAATCAACTTCAGCAGCTTACGCCGCGCGGCAGTTATGGACGCTGGGTACCGCTGTATCAGGTGACCGTATGTTTGCCGACCTTCAGCTGGTTCACGCGGTTAACGTCGACGGAAGAAACACCGATGATGTCTTCATTCGCCATCGTGATGTTGCGATAGATGAAGCGATACGGACTTTTATTCAGCCTGCTGTTGTTGTTTCTTCCAGTTCACGCGGCAAAGAATCAGGCAGTTATTTTTATTGATTCATCCAAGGTAAATCAGCAGGCGTTAATTGGTGAAATAAACCAAATGCTTTTTTACAGCCCAACGCTGAGAGCCAAAGTCAGTATTAATGTTTTCGATATAAACCCTGATGGGCCCGAGTTTATCGGTGAGATTAAATATATCCATGACCGAACTGGACGTGCTGTTGCGCAATATCGTCCGGGGCCGCTGCCTTTTTTAATTTGCCAAACGGGAAAGAAAGCCAGCAGTCGTGGAACTTTGAATACTAAGGAGCAACTATGTTTGTGTACCAACCATTGTTAGCCAGTATCCGACGCTTTAAGCAGGATCGCAGTGGGGCATTTGCGATTAGTTTTGTCATGATGTCTGGCTTTTTACTCAGTATGGCGGCTTTTGGGCTGGAAGGATCGCGCTATATTACCGAGCGCGCACGTCTTTCTGATGCGATGGAACAAGCTGCTCTGGCATTAACCGCAGAGGATAACGGCGATGGCGCGCAGCGAAATTATGATCTGTCGAGTGACTATTTTCGCGCCTATATGCGTCATGACGTTGACGTGTTTAAACCTAAGGTCATTGTGAAAAGCGGTATTTCACCCAATAATCAAAATCTGTCCTACGTAGAATATCGCGTCAGCGGACAGACGTTGCAGGACTCTTGGTTTTCCTCTAGTTTTTTTCCTAGCTTTGACGATCAGGTCGTTATCGGCGACAACGGCGCTGCGCGTAAATTTCGTTCAAATATGGATGTAATTTTTGTGACTGACTTTTCGGGGTCGATGAATGACGGTTTCGGCGGCAGCAATAAGCTGGCCGAATTAAAACGCATTGTGTTAAAGCTGTCAGATGAACTGTTTTCCTACAATATTGACAATAAAGTGGGGTTTGTTCCTTTTGGCTGGGGCGGCAAAGAGGGCGCAAACTGTGATTTTCCCTTTGTCAGTAATGGCCCTGTGCCATCAGATGTCCTTTCCGGTGGTAATTACAAAGCGTTAGAGCGCTATGTGAATATTGCGGGCAGCGTCGCAGCCATTCCGAACCCAGTGCATGATATTCAAATCCCGCTTTCGGCCGTGAATACCAGTACCTGTCTTCAGCAGAGCTCTTCGTGGAAAGTACCGCTGACCAGTAATCCAAATGAAATTAACCAGATTAATAATATGACGGCCTTCGGTGGCACCTTGGTCAGTTCTGGTGTTCTGCTCGGCGTGCCTTATTTAGCCTCAGGAACAGCCTCAAGAAAAGTTATGGTGATTGTTTCTGATGGGACGGATGACCCCGGAGATATCTCTATTACACCAAACCTTATTCAAGCAGGTATGTGCGATAAAATCCGTAAGGTACTGAGTACGGATGAATCAGTGGGAAAAATTTCATTTATTGGGATTGCTTATTCTCCTACCGTAGATTGGAAAAGCTGCGTAGGTGATAAAAACTTCTATCTGCCTCAAACGATTAGCGAGCTGGAAGATGACCTGCGGCGCGCCGTATTTGAAGAGGTGGGGCATAATATTCTTAAAGATAATTAAATTTCATCTTAATTCATACGTCTTACTTTTATCGCTTTAATTACTGCTAAAGCTTTGTGAGGAAAAGTGAGGTTTTTTTCAAGAATTAAACTGAGCCATTTCGTAAGCTTGCTTTCGTAATATAACGACGCTGATATGCGAAAAAAGTAAACGTGTAATAAGGACTATTGCATCGCAACGTTTTACGATTTATTTAACGATGCGTACTACTTTTTTGTCAGCATTGTCGTCTGCCTATTACGCAATGAAACAGAATAGAACGGATAAATATTATTGCTGGAGAACTATTTATTTTCCTGCATGGTATTGCTCTATCTGTAAAAGATGCATTTTATATAACAAGGACTTAATTTTTAAATGAAAACCAAAACTATGTTGTCTGTATTGGCCGGTCTAGTGATGTCTGCTTCTGCAATGGCTTCTACGCCTGCCAGCTATGATACCAAGTTCAACGTTAGCGCCAACGTTCCTGATAGTGCAACTATCACCGATCCAGGTGGTCGTCCTATCACCGATATGGACGTAGAGCTGACGCCAGCGGCATCAGGCTACATGGAAGCACAAACTACAGCGTTGAAACTCTGGAACAACGACGTGACCAAGCTGGAAGTTGCTCTGACCATGGATGACAGCCAATCTGTTACCGGCGACGCGTTCACCCTGTATAGCACTCAGGGCGGCACGCTCAACGATATGACTTATAAAATCAGCAGCATCACTTCTGCCGGGAGCCAGGAGTTCGCTGCATCAGGTGATTCTAAAGACTTTACTCTGAATGCAAACGGTACTCATGGCGAACTGCCAGTGATGTTCAAATTTGTCTCAGATAAAACCTATGATTCATTGGGCCAAGGTCATTATACCGGCGTTGTCTACGCTAACGTAAATGCCAAGCCTTAATCCTCTTCATTAAATCAGGCCAGGGTCAGCATTATGCTGGCCCTGTTTAAAACATGATTAAAAATAACTGTGCCGCCGGAATTATTGCCGTGCTTTTGTTATGGAGTCAGGCTGCGTTTTCTGTACCCAATTCGCAGGTCGATTTGGATGTCTCTGCTGAGTCTATAGCAAGAATCGCCTTATATTATGAAGATAAGCCACTGAGTGGCAAAGAGTTTGATTTCCCATTACCGATCAACGGTTTCTCTCAAAAGTTTGAAAAAACATCGAGTTTTTTTCATCTGGTGGGGAATGTGAAAAATGCTGAGATTGTATTTTTAGAAAAACAGTTTGTTCTTCCTCAGGTGTTTGGGGGCAATACGCATATTAATCTTGATGGCAGCTTTATTCATCAAGGAATAGAAACCGATGCGACTAAAAATCTACGCGTGCCTGTTTTAAAAGATATTAGTCAGGCCACCACAGCAAACGGCGTCAAAGTTAAATTTATTTCTGAATTGTTAGCCGGAAATTATACCAAGGGTAAATACGCAAATACCTTTACATTAATTGTAATGCCTATTTTATAGATAGAGACAGAGAATAATGAATAATAAAATAACTGCCAGCATTGTTATTCTTGGTGTCGGTTTTGGCTGCGCATTAACTCCGCTGATGGCGTCTTCTATTCCGCTTCCTGCTGGTTTTGAAGACATTTTTAATGCCAAACAAAGCGGCGTGCTTGATATTATTTATGCAGATTCATCCATTGGTTCTATTGGCGTGGAGTTCGACCAAAACGATGTTTTGTTGATGTCACCTCAGGTGATTGTTGATCAAATAACCGCCGTGGATATGCCCGCACTCAGCGTGTCTGCCGCTGAGCTGCTCAAAAAACTTTCTGTTCCGTTACGCCGGGTGAATAAACAAGGCTTTTCACAGGATGAAATTGTCGCAACGGTGAATGAATCGGATGCGTCAGTGCATCTGATATTTCCCGCCTCGTTGTTTAAAGCGAGCGATAAGGCCTATGACAAAACTTATATTCCACACCGCAGTCTTGCCGGCTTTGTTCATAGTCATAATCTGAACTATCTCTCTGATACCTATGGCGATAGCTTAAGTTTATCTTCCAACGATACCTTAAACCTTACCGGTAATAGCTATGTGAAAGGCGCCTGGAGTTATTCCAAAGAGATTGATTTTAATTTGGATGAATTGGCGCTGTATCTTGAACATGAAAATACCCGTTTTAAAGCTGGGCGTCAGCGGTTAAGCGATAATCTGGTGTCCAGTACGCCGTCGGTGACCTACAGTTTTTTTAATCCTGTCAGCTTCGACGGCATTTCGCTGGGGTATATGACGGATAACTACCTGAATCCCGGTGACGGAGCGGCCTCGCCGGTGACGGTTTATCTGCCGCAGGCCGGTACGGTTGAGGTCTATCGCAACGGGCGTTTAATTGACCTACAGCAGTTTCCCGCCGGTTTGCAGCATTTGAAGACAGAAGGATGGCCGTCTGGCGGTTATGACGTTTTGCTGGTTTCTAAGCTGGTGAACGGCAGTCGTGAAGAGAAAATACAGCCTTTTCTCAAACGTAATGGCTCGTTTCGCTCCGGCGATTTGGAGTATGTGGTTCAGCTCGGGCGCTATGACGATCATCAGGGGCAATTTTCGTCGAACCGCTACTCCTGCCGCCATTGTGACAAAGATGACAATGACCCTAATCAAAACGATAGCCCGAGCCACTTTGCCGGAGTATCTCTGGGATATACCACCAATTCTGTGATGTCTTTGGGCAGTGGATTTCTCCTTGATAACGAGGATGGTTATGCCAATGCTAGCCTAGATTTGCCGGTTAATAGCTGGTTTGCCGAGCGTCTTTATGCCGATGGCGTTATGGGTGCGGATGGCAGCACGGGCTATCAGGTTGGGCTGATGAAAAACCTGTATGCCTTAAGTATGAACTTGAGCTATCGCGATAACCGATTTAAAGGCGATGAACAGGACTATCACCGCTATGGTTTGGTTCCTGCCTACGATTTTGAATATCTCCAGTTTGGTGCGAACACCTTTCTACCTTGGAATATCGGTCTAGGCGTTAACTTCGGCTTGAATACGCTGTATCAAGACTACGGACGGCAAAATAAAACCGAATTTGAAAGCTGGGATGTGAATTTAAATCGCGACTTTACACTGTCGGATTACCTTAATTTACGCGTCGATCTGGGCTATCACCGGGGTATTAATGAGCTGGTTAACCGTTACTCTCATAACAGCACCACGGAAGATAAAGTTTTTGCTCAGTTTACCCTCGGCATGCGTGAGCGCAGCTATAACCATTACCAGTCGCTCTATTTACGCTCGCGGATGAGCGATGAGGGCAGCAACCAAAATATCTATAGCGCCGATTATTCACTTAATTTAGACAACCCTGAGTTTGACCGTGGGGGGAAATATACGGTCAACGCCAGCGTCAATCATGGGCCAAACAGCGAGAATAATAGCGGTGCAGGTATCGTTATGGATAACGATTATGGCTATACCTCGGTCGGCGTATCTAAATCATTTGGTAATAACAGCTATAGCCAACAATATCTTTCTCAACGCAGCGGGTTCGCTATTGGTGAGGGTGAGTTCGGATACGGCAAGGTCGATAATACCGCCGCACTGATTGTTGATGCGAGCTCATTGCCTGAAGATCAATATTTTGAAGTGCGTAACCGGAGTAATGAGCCAGTTGTGGTTGAGGGCGGTAAAAAAACCACCCTCACGATTCAGCCATACCAAAAAATATCGCCAAAGGCTGAACAGGTTTATACCACCGACACTAACGCATTCTATAACCTTTCGACTCAATCATCTTCAACCTGGGCCATGCCGGGGCAGGTCTATCACGTCAAAGTGAACGCCACGAAAAACCAAACGGTCACTGGGCGCTTATATCTCGACGGTGTGCCGTTAGCCAATGCTCGCGTGGTGGGTGGCAATGCCATGACCGATGCTGAAGGCTTATTTGTGGGTGACTTCACGTTAGATACCGACAGCCAGTTAGAAAAGTTGAAGGTGAGTAAAGAGGGGCAAAGTTATGTGTGCCCGCTAAATAGTTCAAACGTCAAAATGACTCAAGGCATTATGCAAATACGTGAGGTTAATTGTGAAACTGAGTAAATTGGCAATTCTGCCAGTGGGTATGGCTTTGCTAATGACTGCGGGACTGTCGCAGGCCATTGAAGTTTTTCCTATCGTGAAAGAAATTAAACAAGAAACGCCGCGTGATAATTTTATTACCGTTAAATCAATGTATCGCGCGGTGGATAGCGTAGACGTTAATAAGTCAGAAAATAAGAGCTACGAATTTGTCACGCTGGAGCTATTCCATATTACTAATCCAGGCGATACCAAGGAAAATAAGGTGAAAGAGCTCGGTGCTCAAGACCCGACGCTAGTTTTTTCACCCACCAAACTGATTATTCCCTTTGGCGAAGAACGCAAAGTGAGAATTATGCCGCTGAAGTCGGTTGAACGTGAAACCGTATATCGCCTGCGTATTCGGCCAAGTTATCCCGAGCAAGAAGTGGATAAAGGAAAGGTGCGCTTTGCCATCGGCTATGACGTTTTGCTGCGTTATTTACCCGAAGGTAAGCGGAATCAGGGGCTGGCTGTGACCTGTAGCAGTAATGAGTGGACGTTGACGGCAACCGGTAACGTGCGTAGCGAAATGCGTGATTTGGTGATCGATGGGCGTAAGGACAAAGCCATATTCAATGTGTATCCGGAGCATGCGCGTACGTTGGCGGTGCATAACAACTTGGCATTTAACATGGATGGCAAACTTTATACCTATGAAAAGTGCCAGCTTAAGGAGTAATTAATGAAATCTCCGGTGTTATTTGCTGCGTTACTGCTACAGGCAAGCAGCGTGATGGCGGGCGCTTGGGTGATTCAGCCCCAGCCGAATGGCGCTATTCGTATGCTCCATGAAGGGATCAGCGATGCGAGCGGAGCAGATACGCTCACGATGCGTCAGCCTGCGAATAAATCGCTGACTTTACTGGTTTCTCCCGCAGGCGGTGGACGCTGTGAGGGAGGCGATCTGGTGCTCGGTTCGCTCCGTTTCCCATTGCAGCTTTTTATGCAGGAACGTGCCGTCGTATGTGGCGATCTGGTGCAGTTTTCAGCTCAGCCGAATGAAACGCGGGTGGGGGTGCGGGCGGTAAATCGTAGCGTTAAAGGGGAGCGCTCATTCAGCGAGTTTGGTGCGTTTCCACGCGTGCAGGTAGGTAACGTCAGCTTTAACGTTGAGGGCGATAGTGGTGGTGAAAATTATCCTATCTATCTGGATCTCACCGCATTACAAACCGAAGCGGTCACCATTCAGGCCTCTTTTGATAAGCCAGCACTATCGATGGGGTTAGTGGGCGAACTCAACGACGCGACGGCTAATGCACGCTTAAAAATAGCGAAAACGTTGCAGTCCGGCGATGAGGCATTGCCTTATCTTCTGACGTTCGAGTCTACCCAGCAGCAAGATAACCATTACCAGCTGAGAGCGTCGAAAGGAGCCCTGTCGATCCCATATCGAATAAGTATTGACGGCAAAGAGATAGCGCCCGGTTTTCAATATCGAGGAACGATCCCAAGCGGCACAGCAACGGTGGATTGGGTGGATATCCAATTTGCCCTGAGCGGTAAATCGACCCGCGGATTGGCCGCGGGAACACGGCTGATCGATACATTGACGGCTGTTATTACGCCAAATAGTTAAAGGAAAAGCGACATGAAATATTATTTAGCGCTCAGCCTCGCGGCAATGTCATTGATGACGGTAAGTAGCTCACAGGCTGCGATCTCGGTGAGAACCAGCATCGATGTACAGGCTGAAATTAGCACCAGCGTGCGGGTTTATGTGGCCGGAAACGATGTCACCAATGGTTCGATTAGCCTGAAGCTCAACGATAAAAATGGCTATATGTACGGTGTTACGCCCGCCTTTAACTTTGTGGGAAATGCCAGCGCGGTCTCGCTTTCACTGAATACGCCCGCGGGGAATCTGCTGATGGGGGATAACGGCGATACCATGCAGATAAATCCTGCGTGGATCCGCGTAAATGGCGGGGAGGTTTCAGCGTCATATCCGCTGAATAATCAGGTTGTTTATCCAACGGTTCAGGATATTCCCGATCCTGCTCAGGGCGTAAAAGTGCAGTTTACCTCGGCTAAACGCAGTGAAACTTATCCACTCGGCACCTACAGCGGAACGTACGAAGTTATTGTGACGCCATCCGTATAATCCTATTAGGGCATTTAAGCATGAATAAATGCCCTAATACCGATAGTTAGATATTTATTTTTGGATAGTAAAAGCGATGATACTCATTCGATAAGGGTGTTAATTATGCGTAGATGTCGTTTTTATTTTATCGGGGCTTAATGAGTGATAAACATCTTTTTTGATGATAAGAATGAATATTATAAATTTGGGCTGTTAGGACTATTGCATGAGATTATAGAACTACATACCGATCAAAAAATACATCTCTTAGGATTAAGGCAAAACATATCGCGAGCGGATATTATTATTCGCGCCTATCCCGCAGGAGCAGAAACGTTATGTCACCCAGAGCTGATTGAACGTAAACCAGGGAGCTTATTGGTCGGGATTTATGAAGGGGATATACAGACGTTAAACTCATCATTAATGCCGTACTGTTTTGATAATGCGATTTTTATTCATCGAACGGAGCCAATAAAACGTTTGGTGAATCGAATTCTGTTTGCATGGATGCGTGCAAAAGTGAAAATTGATGGAAAAACGGGTTGTCGAAAAGGATGCCGCGACTGTAAATCGGTGGAGCTTTCGCTGCAAGAAATAAAGATCATCAGCTATATCTCCCATGGCTTCACTATTGCACGCATTGCGAATATTTTAGGACTCAGCGTCAAAACTGTAAGTGCGCACAAGCGTCGCGTGATGCGAAAATTTAATATTAAAAACAACGTAGAATTAATTACGCTATGCAAAGTGACGCTGCAAATAACTAATCAGTCTAAAGTGTGTTTTATTCCTTAGTGCTCAGATGGCGATATAACCCTCCTTCTCCTAGCAAGTTAAGGAGGATTATTGCATAGAAGATCATTCGGCAGGCATAGTTGCGGCATAGGCTTTTGCTGAAGCAATTGCTCGGTTGTCGAAAATGTATTGTTCCGTATTGCCTGAAACATTACGGACGCGGTAGATTTTCCAGACTTCATCTTCTAGCCGGAGATAAACCTCAATTTTAATACGTTTCGTATTCTCGACGCCCAGCCAGACATCAACCACTTTGCCCCCCATGAAATCTCTCGCATGGCCAACCTTAAGTCGAGATATCCATTCTGGAGCGTAATCCTGCGTGTAGGTGAAGTAGTCCGCCCCCGTTATTTCCTGCTCGGGAATTGCATGAATTTCCATGAGTCGCCGTGCGGTATCGGTGGCAATATACTCGCAAGAAACTGATGAATCGTCTTTGATCTCCGATGTACCATCGGCATAAGCATGCAGGTATTGCTGATAAAAATCCTTAGTTCGCTGTTCAGCGCTTTGGTGCACACAACCCGAGATGAAAAAAATAAAAATCAGGATTAATAGGCGCATTAGTCTTTCCTGTAAATTATATAAGGTGGTTTATGCGAGCGGTAGCCTGGGCCGCCCCACATATCTCGTTGCTGAAAGTCAGAGAACCAGTTGGTGCCATCGAATATGGCCATATGTCCCTCAGGTCTGCCTCCGAGATATGGCTGAATAACGACAACGTCACCTTCCTGCGGTGCTTCGCCTGAGCCTATAGAACGAAATCCTGCGCTTTCAAGCAGGCTACCATAATCTTTAGCTTCGCCGGTTCTGCCAATATTAAGGCCACCCGCTTCGATAGCATGTCGAACAAACATAGCGCAGTTATCGCTAGAGCTAGAACCTGCATGCCAGCGCGCGTAGCTTGAAGCTTTATTTTTATTCCATGACATAAATAATCCTTTATTAATACAGGTAGCTAAATTTTGTTAATACATCATCAATTTTATGAAAATGATTTACATAAAATGCCATAGAAAATAATGAAATAAAGATGCAAGCAATATCTTTTTTTTATAAAAGCATTAGGAATAAAAGGGAGGCAATTAATGTATATTGTTTAAATATAATACAGTATTTTTTCTATGAACCCTTTCCCTAATTAAGGGAAAGGGTTCCAGTTGATATAATTATTGGCACTCCACCAGTTCGTTTTGTTTCGCCAGACGCGTGAAGGTATCTAGTGGGCAATATCCTTGCGCGGTTTGATCGTCACACCCCGGTATTTTTAGCGCCACGCTGCCAGCGGGCTTATCCAGAGTGAGTGGGGTTTGATTACGTAGCTGTGCCAGCGTTTGGTACATCATCTGTACGCTCACGTATTTTTTCCCCGTCTTATCTGACCAACGTTCAAAAACTAAGGCACCGCCTGGAGGCGTGTTATCCGGCTGGCCGGGTAGCGCCCACGACATACCGAACATACCCGCGATATTGGCAATATTGGTGTCATGTCCAGCAAGAAACAGGATCTTGTTATCCGCTGATAACTCCGGCAATTCTCGCGAGCTAGGTTGTGAGTTGATTGCGCTGACGATGGTTTGTAATAGCGGTGTGCCGTTATGTTTGGCGATGTAGGGCGTGCGTGACATCAAATCAAATTGTGCGTTGTGTAGCGTTAGCAAAGCGTTCCAGTCTTGCTCTGAATGGATTTTTCCCCACGCTGCATTTGGCATGCCCTGCGCATATTCAAGCAGGAAAATTTCGGCCAGCGTTGACGACAAACCTACGGCCCCATCAAGTGCCACTTTATTGCCATTGTCTTTGATTGAGAGCTTGCTTGGCATGACTTGTGCTAAATCGCAGGTTTGGTCTGCGCTATGTTGCTGGCAGTACGTTGACTTTGGAAAGTTTAGCACGCTGCTCATCAGCGCCAGAGCAGGGCGGTAGTGCTGGTTTATCTGAGTTATGGGCATACCGGCCTGTTGCTCGACGGCCTGCTGTACCTGCGTTTTTTCCATAGTGCAGACACCTGCTTTCACCGGATGAAATAGCGGGTCGGCCTGCTTGATGTCTTGCTGATGATGAATACTTAGATGGCATTCAGGTGCGAGACCCGCTAAAAACGCCTCGCCTGTTTTCCGAGTGCGTTGATCGACGTCTGCCCAAACATAGACATCATTTGCCGTTGGACAGCGACCTTTAGACAAGATCCCCAACTGCTGAAACTTCTGCCGATAGAACCCACCCATCAGGCTCACCAAATGCTCGCCCCTCGGCGTGATATACCCCAGTTTGACTGGCCACTCAGGCCACGCATTAGGTGTTACGTCGCGCATGGTTTGCGTCATTTTGGTTGGCGCTCGAACGCCATGCCGGCTGAGAATAACCACCTTTTCAAGCTGATATCCGGAAGGTTCGGTTTCGCTGGCGTAGCTTGCCGTGGTTAGCATGCTGGCGGCGATGAAAGCCAGAGGCATACACTTTAGCAACCTAGTTGGACTGTGTGTAAACAGAGAAATTGTCATTTATCGCCTCTTGATTTTTGAATGGTCATATCCGTGATTGCGGCGTGAAAACACGTTTGTAGGGAGCCGATGCCGAGCATAGGCCGCATGCGAATCACTATACGCCAGAAGCTAAAATGGGCGGAGTATCTACGCCAGTTTTGCGTGTGTCGGTGAGGGAGTATTTAACTCTGCTTCAAAATCCTCTGGCTAAAAACTCTCCGGCTGTGACCCACTTCAACCTTTCTGTTTGTGTGCCGATTTTTGTTATTCCCTTTTCTTTATTGCTGCGAGGATGACCTCAGATGAATGGGCGCTGCCGTTAGGTTAGCCGCCATAAGATGATATCAATCACTTTATGGGGCTGAACGTAATCGTTGTAGCAGCGGGGATTGAGCTGAAAAACAGGGGACACAATGGAAAAGGAACGGATTATTCAAGAGTTTGTTCCCGGTAAACAGGTGACTCTGGCTCATATCATTGCGCATCCCGGTGAGGATTTAGCCAAAAAGATTGGCGTTCCCGGTGCAGAAGCCATCGGCATTATGACGCTAACGCCGGGCGAAACCGCGATGATTGCCGGTGACTTGGCAACCAAAGCGGCAAACGTGCAAATCGGTTTTCTCGACCGTTTTACCGGTGCGTTAGTGGTTTATGGTTCGGTCGGTGCGGTGGAAGAGTCACTACAACAAACGGTCACGGGGTTGGGCAATTTACTCAACTATGCCGTGTGTTCGTTAACGCGGAGCTAACGATGACGCGCGCTATTTTTGTGGGCGCGGTCGGCGCCGGGAAAACAACCTTATTTAATGCGCTACAGGGTGATTATTCGCTGGCCAGAAAAACGCAGGCCATTGAGTTTAATAACGAGGGCGATATTGATACCCCCGGAGAATATTTTAGTCACCCACGTCTCTATCACGCGTTAATCAATACGTTAGTTGAGTGCGAATTGCTTATTTATGTTCACGCCGCCAACGATCCTGAATGCCGTATTCCAACAGGATTACTGGATATTTATCCGCGCTTACAGCGCATTGCCGTGATCAGCAAAGCCGATTTACCCGACGCAGATGTAGCAGGCGTAAAACAGATGCTGGCAGAGGCCGGATTTAAGCCTCCGATGTTCGTGGTGAATAGCCACTCGAGCGACAGCCTAGACGAATTTAAGGCATTTTTGACCGCACAATACGGTCAGGACAAAAGGGTTAAGTGATGAAAAAACTGATCACGGCGAATGACATTCGCACCGCACAGGTTCAAGGCCAAAAGAGCATCAACATCGTTTTAGCCGATTACATCGTGACGCCAGAGGCGCGCGTGGTTGCCGAGCAGCTTGGGGTTGAAATCATCGAGCAATTAACGGCGGCACCGTCCACACCCACACCCACACCCACACCTTCTGCAAGCACGGCTACGGATGTTCAAACCGCTGTGCCGCAAGAGGGCAGCTCAGCCGCTGAGCGCCAGCGTATTCGTGAACACATCTTAGCCCAGTTGCCGGAAGGTAGCGTGACGGAAACACTCCTCGCGCAGCTTATT
The DNA here is from genome assembly GCF_036648275.1 of Hafnia sp. Taxonomy (NCBI): domain Bacteria; kingdom Pseudomonadati; phylum Pseudomonadota; class Gammaproteobacteria; order Enterobacterales; family Hafniaceae; genus Hafnia; species Hafnia sp. Next base: position 280,676 of record NZ_JAVXIQ010000001.1, read on the forward strand.
GAAAAGGTACAGCAAGAGCAGCGCGCGCAGAAGCAGCCAGCGGCTGCATCAAATAGCGGCCAGCCGAGCTTTCGCTCAGTGACGGGTAAAGGCGGGGTCAAGGTCGTGGATGGATCTTCCGTAACCTTTGGCCGTTTTGACGGCGCGAAAGAGCATCAGGTAGGGCTGACCGACCTGATCACGGCTCAGGACGGCAGCAGTATGGCGGCGGGATTCATGCAGTGGGAAAGCGGTTTTTTCCCTTGGACGCTGAACTACGACGAAGTTGACATGATTTTGGAAGGCGAACTGCACATCCGCCACCAAGGCGAAACGCTGGTGGGCAAAGCGGGCGACGTGATGTTTATTCCACGCGGTTCGAGCATCGAATTTGGCACCACCAGCCATGTGCGTTTTCTTTACGTTGCATGGCCCGCTAATTGGCAGGAATGCTAAGAGCCTACTGGGGTAGGCCCTAAGCAGAGGGACGATTATGACAACTTTTATCACTGAAGACTGGTTACGAGCCAATCATACCCTGAGCGAAGGGAGCGAAATTCGTTTGCCATCAGATAGTCGCATGACGCCATCGGCGCGTGAGCTGATAGAAGGGCGTCGTTTGTTGGTGAAATTTCAGGATGAGCAAGGGCGGTTATTTGTTGCTACGTCGCTGGATGAAGATAAAGCGCTGCCTGAGTTGCAGCCGGTGCATGGGCTGACCAGCCAAGATCGCGCTGCGGCAGCAAGCTGTGAGCTTTGCCATCAGGCCGTCGTGGATAAGCCCGATACGCTGACTCATCTTAATGCGCAGGTCATGGTCGCTAAAAACGATCCACGTCTGGCGTTTCGTGCCCGCTTAGATGCCAGCATCGCTACCGCCGTCTGGTTGCAAAGCGAACTGAGCTCAATGGCGTCGGCAGCCCACTGGTTGGCTGATATTCGCTCGCTGCTGGGCAACATTATGCGGGCCGATGCCTTGGACATTCCCTTGGCGGCTCAGGAGATTGCAGGGCTAACGGCGGATGAGATCCATCGCTTATCGCATCAGCCGCTTAAATTCCTCGGACACGATCATATTGTTCCCGACGTAAATCAAGGGCGCGACGTTGCGCTGCTGAATTTGCTGCGTGCCTCGGTGCGAGAAACGGAAATCACGGCGGCTAAAGTGTTTATCGGCGCGGATTATCATGTGCAGAAAGCCGATTTGCTACAGGCGCTTAATCGCTTATCCAGCGCGGTGTATGTGCTGATGATCCTGTGCGTGCGGCAAAATAGGCACCAAGGCGAATGGCCGAGTGCAGAACAACTTAAACAATCGATCGCACGCGGAGGCGCTCATGTTAATTGATCGCTGCCGCCGCCTAGCGCAAAACCATCCACGGCGGGTGGTGTTCCCCGATGCGTTGGATAAGCGCGTGCTTGAGGCCGCGCACTATTTATTACATCACGGTTTGGCTCAGCCTATTTTGCTCGCCAACCCGTTTGCTCTGCGCCATTTCGCGCTCAGTCATCGTTTTACGTTGGACGGCATAACGGTGATTGATCCGCACAATGCTGATGATTGGCACAGCGAATTTTGCCAGCGTTTAACGCAGCGTTTGGGTGAGAAAACGCCCGCTGACTGCGCAGAGAAAATGCGTCAGCCGCTGTGGTTTGCCGCGGCGATGATGAATGGGGGCAAAGCCGATTTATGCATTGCCGGAAATCTCTCATCAACGGCTGCGGTATTACGTGCAGGGCTACGGGTTATTGGACTTCAAGCGGGAACACAAACGCTGTCATCGCTTTTTTTAATGCTGTCGCCGCAGGGGGAAACGCTGGGATTTGCCGATTGCAGCGTGGTTCCTCAGCCGACATCGGCACAGCTGGCGGATATTGCTATCAGCAGCGCGGCTACCTATCACGCGATTACGGGCGAAGAGCCTCGCGTGGCGATGCTGTCATTTTCCACCCGTGGCAGCGCCAAACACCCGGCGGTTGCGTCAGTACAACAGGCGACGGAGCTGGTTCGTCAGCGCGTACCGGCCTTAACGGTGGATGGTGAAATACAGTTTGATGCGGCGTTTGTACCTGACGTTGCACGGCAAAAAGCGCCAGATAGCGTATTAGAAGGGCGTGCCAATGTGATGGTGTTTCCTTCGCTTGAGGCGGGAAATATCGGCTACAAAATTGCTCAGCGTCTGGGCGGGTATCGTGCTTTAGGACCGTTGATCCAAGGACTTAATGCACCTATGCATGATTTGTCTCGCGGATGTAGCGCGCGTGAAATTATTGAACTGGTGCTGGTGGCACAAACGCAGTGCGCCTCGCCAATCGCTCCAGTCACGGCGAATAAATCTGTAACGCAGCGCCAGCCAGAAATGGCGGCATCTGCAAATGAATTGATGTAGCCCACGCTGCTGCATCAAGTGAAAACGTGGTTATAAAACCGGTCCCAACGGGATCTCATTGAGAGGTATATATCATGGAAGCATTAGGATTGATTGAAACCAAGGGTCTGGTCGCACTGATCGAAGCATCGGATGCCATGGTCAAGGCTGCTCGCGTTAAATTAGTGGGCGTGAAGCAAATTGGCGGCGGTTTGGTTACCGCGATGGTTCGTGGCGATGTGGCGGCGTGTAAAGCGGCCACAGATGCGGGCGCAGCCGCGGCGCAGCGTATCGGCGAGCTGGTTTCTGTGCACGTTATTCCACGCCCGCATGGCGATCTGGAAGAGATCTTCCCTATCAAAATGTCTGGCGACAACCCGCTGGATTAATCGATGTTCGCGTGACGTCGCCATCTGACGTCACGCTATTTTAGCAACACATCATTTTTTGCTGCCTGCGGGCGGTGCGGGACGCTTTTACCCTGCGTTTACCCAAAACGTTTTTAACAGAGCAAGGAGTTAAACGTGAAACTGGCCGTCGTGATAGGACAGATCGTATGTACCGTGCGGCATCCCGGGCTTGAGCACGACAAGCTGTTGCTGGTTGAGACCATCAACCGACAGGGTGAACCAAGCGGGGAATGTAGCGTCGCCACCGACAGTATTGGTGCAGGCAACGGTGAATGGGTGCTGGTGGTGGGGGGAAGTTCCGCCCGCCGCGCACAGCACAGCGAGGCGTCACCGGTCGATCTCAGCGTCATTGGCATCGTAGATGAAGCCGTGATGGAGAGTCAGGTGATTTTCCATAAGTAATTTCCCAGCGTGGGTAATGCCGCTCGTTTAAGAGATCGAGATACACGGGTCTAGCACACCGCGGGGCGCTCCGGCAGCTAAAGCTGCTACGACCCCATCGGTGTACTCCCCCTAAAATCGAGCTTAGGTGGCAAGTATTCCTTACCGAGGGTGGCTTAAGTACAGGCCGTCATAAAACGGGGCGAACAGTGAACATGGATCAGAAAGAAATCGAACAAGTGGTGAAGGCGGTACTCGCTGGCATAGCGTCAGCTCCGGCGGCAACGGCTTCGGCACCTAAAACAACCGATACGCACGTGTACGGCGCAGGCGTTTTTGCTTCGCTGGACGACGCGGTTTCCGCCGCCAAAACGGCCGTTGCGGGCCTCAAAACCGTAAGCATGCGCAAGATCGCGGTGGACGCTATTCGCCACGCGGCGGAAAAACACGCTCAGGTGTTGGCAGAAATGGCCGTGGCTGAAACGGGCATGGGACGGGTTGAAGATAAATTCGCTAAAAATGTGGCTCAGGCTCGCGGTACGCCGGGCGTGGAATGTTTAGCGCCGCAGGTGCTTACCGGAGATAACGGCTTAACGCTGATTGAAAATGCGCCGTGGGGCGTAGTGGCATCCGTCACACCGTCTACCAATCCGGCAGCAACGGTGATCAACAATGCGATCAGCATGATCTCTGCGGGTAACAGCGTGGTTTTTGCACCGCATCCGGCGGCAAAAAAAGTCTCACAGAAAACCATCACGCTATTAAATGAAGCAGTGGTTGCCGCAGGTGGGCCAGCTAACCTGATGGTGACCGTCGCCAATCCAGATATTGACACCGCGCAGCGCCTATTTAAATACCCTGGCATCGGTTTGCTGGTGGTGACCGGCGGCGAAGCCGTGGTGGAGTCGGCGCGCAAGCATACGAACAAACGTTTGATCGCGGCGGGCGCGGGTAATCCACCGGTCGTCGTAGACGAAACGGCCGATATTCCTCGTGCGGCACGCGCTATCGTGCACGGTGCTTCTTTTGATAACAACATCATCTGCGCCGATGAAAAAGTGCTGATCGTCGTCGACAGCGTGGCTGACCAGCTTTTGGCTGAAATGAAGCTTCAGCATGCGGTGTTACTCAGCTCGGCGCAGGTGGAACAGCTAATGCCTCTGCTGCTGAAAAATATCGATGAGCATGGCAAAGGAACGGTTTGTCGTGACTGGGTGGGCCGCGACGCCGCTAAAATTGCCGCTGCGATTGGGTTAGATGTGGATGCCAAAACGCGCCTGCTGCTCGCCGAAACGTCGTCCTCACATCCTTTTGCCGTAACAGAAATGATGATGCCAGTACTGCCCGTGATCCGCGTGGGCAACGTCGAACAGGCGATTGCGCTGGCGGTGAAATTGGAAGGTGGCTGCCACCATACGGCGGCGATGCACTCCCGTCACATTGAAAACCTCAACCAGATGGCCAATGCCATTGATACCAGCATTTTTGTCAAAAACGGGCCTTGTATCGCAGGGCTAGGGCTTGGCGGTGAAGGCTGGACGTCAATGACGATTACCACGCCAACCGGTGAGGGTGTGACTTCCGCCAGAACCTTTGTCCGTCTGCGCCGCTGCGTGCTGGTGGATACATTCCGCATCGTATAACGGAGGCGTCAATGACTCGAACCGCACAGGAATGGCTTCACCCGCGCTTGTTACGTGCCGCCGAATTGCAGCAAGGATCTGCCGCGCCAATTGAAACCGACCAGCCACTTTGGTTAGGGATTGATTTGGGCACCTGCGACGTGGTGTCGATGGTGGTTGATGCGGACGCTGTTCCCGTCGCGGTGTGTCTGGACTGGGCGGATGTGGTGAGAGATGGCGTGGTGTGGGACTTCTTTGGCGCCGTCAATATCGTGCGTCAGCACTTGAACACCTTAGAAGCGCAGTTTGGTCGGCGTTTTGAATGCGCGGCAACCTCATTTCCACCGGGTACCGATCCACGTATTTCTATCAATGTGCTGGAAGCTGCGGGGCTCACCGTCACCAAAGTACTGGATGAACCCACCGCCGTGGCGGACATGATGGGTTTAACCCGCGCGGCGGTAGTGGATATCGGTGGCGGAACAACCGGTATTGCCGTGGTGGCGCAGGGCAAGGTGGTTTACTCCGGTGATGAGGCTACCGGTGGCCATCACATTTCTCTCACGCTTGCGGGAAACCAACGGATTTCGTTAGAAGAGGCCGAGCAAATAAAACGCGATCGCGGCGCTGAGATTTGGCCTGCGGTGCGTCCGGTTTACGAAAAAATGGCGGATATCGTCGAGCAACATCTGCAAGGTCACCGCGTGGATGAGCTCTGGCTCGCGGGTGGTTCTTGTATGCAGCCAGGGGTTAAGGCGCTATTTGAACAGCGCTTTCCGCAACACCAAATCCATCTGCCACCGCAGTCGATCTTTATGACGCCGCTGGCGATTGCCGCCTGTGGGATCAGCGAAGGGGAAGGGTGCCATGCATAACTCATCATTACAGGAAATATCACAGGGCGATTTAGTTCAGACCGCGCTTTATCAGGCCTTGGACATGATGAATGCGCGTCAGGTGCGTGAGTTTGCGGTACCTCCTTCTACCTTGATGGGGCCGGGGGCGGTCAGTCGTTGCGGTCAATCTCTGGTGGATCGCGGCATTGAACGCGTTTTTCTGATGGTCGACGGCGGCTTGCATCAGGCCGGAATGACTCAGGTTTTGCAGCGAAGTCTTGAGCAAAGCGGCGTGGCCTATGAGATTTGGGCGTGTCCTCCGGGTGAACCTATCGATACCGATGTAAACGCTGCGGTCACGCAGCTGCTACAGGTGCAGTGCGACGGCGTGATTGCGTTGGGCGGCGGCTCGGTGCTGGATGCGGCGAAGGCCACTGCGTTACAGGCGGCCAATCCAACGCTGAATTTTGCCGAGCTTACTCCGTCTTTACGCCTTAAGCGTCGTCTGCCGCTGATTGCCATTCCGACCACAGCCGGAACGGGCTCAGAGGCAACTAACGTTTCAGTCATTATCGCCATGCCCCAGCACCGCAAGCAGGTTTTGGTTCACGCGCTGCTCATTCCTGATATGGCCATTATTGATGCCTGTTTAACGCTGGGCGTGCCGCCGCACGTGACGGCCGCAACCGGCATTGATGCGCTGACTCACGCCATTGAGGCCTATGTTGCCACCAATGTCACTGGGCTGACCCGAGCGCTGGCACATCGCGCAATTACGCTGATTGGTCAGGCATTACCGCAGGCGGTTGGGCAGGGGCAAGATCTGGCGGCGCGTGAGTCGCTGATGATGGCGTCTTACATGGCGGGAATGGCGTTTTCGAATGCGGGTTTGGGTCTGTGTCATGCCTGTGCACATCAGATTGGCGCGGCGTATGGCATCCCGCACGGCGTGGCGAACGCCATCATGCTGCCGCAGGTGATGGATTTTAACCGTTTGGTGTGTAAAAGAACGTTTGCCGAAATTGGTCATGCTCTGACGCGGGAAACCTGCGACGCGGCAGGCACCATTCGTGCAATTGCGCAGTTGATTGAAGATGTGGGATTGGGCGGCAATCTGGCGAGCTATGGCGGGCAGGAATCTGACTACGCCGAATTCGCCCGTGCAGCATTACAAGACGTGTGCATTCAAAGTAATCCACGCACCGTCACTGAGGCTCAAATTGTGGCGCTGTATCGGGGCTCGTGAGCTGACTTAAACAGGCTTTGAAGGAGAACAGGCTATGGGCATTAACGAAATTATCATGTACATCATGATGATCTTCATGCTGATTGCGGCAGTGGATCGCATATTTACCCAGTTTGGCGGCTCGGAGCAGATTTTAGGCAAGATTGGCCTTGGCTCGGTGGGAAAGAGTATTTCTGGCTCGGGCGGTCAATTCGAAGAAGGCTTTATGGCGATGGGCGCCTTGGGCTTGGCGATGGTGGGTATGACCGCGCTGGCACCGGTGCTGGCTTATTTGCTCGGGCCAATCATTATTCCTCTGTATGAAATGTTGGGGGCGAACCCTTCCATGTTTGCAGGCACTTTGCTGGCCTGTGATATGGGCGGTTTCTTCCTCGCCAAAGAGCTGGCGGGCGGAGACATTGCCGCCTGGCTTTACTCTGGCTTGATTCTCGGTTCCATGATGGGGCCAACCATCGTGTTTTCTATCCCCGTGGCGTTGGGGATTATTGAAAAATCCGATCGTCGTTATTTGGCGCTAGGCGTGTTGGCGGGCATTGTCACCATCCCGATTGGCTGTATTGCGGGCGGCTTGGTAGCGATGTATTCCGGCGTGGAAGTGAACGGTCAGCCGGTGGTCTTCACGCTGAGCCTGATCTTGATGAACATGATCCCCGTTCTCATCGTGGCGGCGCTGGTCGCGTTAGGTCTGAAGCTGATCCCCGAAAAAATGATCAACGGTTTTCAGATTTTCGCCAAAATCTTGGTGGCGATTATCACTGTGGGTTTGGCAGCTGCGGTAGCTAAGTTTGCCGTCGGCTGGACGATCATTCCTGGTCTAGATCCTATCTTTATGACCGAAGGCGATAAGCCCGGTCAGGTGATGCGTGCAATTGAAGTTATCGGCTCAATCTCCTGTGTCCTGCTCGGCGCTTATCCAATGGTATTGCTGTTAACCCGCTGGTTTGAAAAACCGTTAATGCGCGTTGGGGGCGTTTTGAGGATTAACAACATGGCCGCCGGTGGCATGGTTGCCACGCTGGCTAACAACATCCCGATGTTTGGCATGATGAAACAAATGGATGCGCGCGGCAAAGTGATCAACTGTGCGTTTGCAGTATCCGCCGCCTTTGCGCTGGGTGACCACCTCGGTTTTGCCGCAGCGAATATGCCTAGCATGATTTTCCCGATGATCGTCGGCAAGTTAGTCGGTGGAGTTACGGCTATCGGCGTTGCCATGATGCTGGTACCGAAAGGGGAAGACGTCGCCGTTAACGCTGAGCAACCTGTGTCTGAGGAGGCCTAGCGTGAAAACTCTCGAACTGCTTAGCGTCGGTATTGATATTGGCACCACCACCACACAGGTGATCTTCTCGCGCCTGTCATTGGTGAACCGTGCGTCCATTTCTCAGGTGCCTCGCTATGAGTTCGTGAAGCGCGAGATTATTTGGCAAAGCCCGGTGTTGTTTACACCGGTCGATTTTGCCGGTTTTCTGCGGGAAGAAGAGCTGCTGGCTTTGGTGCTCGCACAGTATCAGGCCGCGGGCATTGCGCCTGAAACCATAGATTCAGGTGCCATTATTATCACCGGTGAAACGGCCAAAACCCGTAATGCACGTCCGGCGATTGTGTCGCTATCTCAGCGGCTGGGCGATTTTGTGGTTGCCACCGCAGGGCCGCATTTAGAGTCGATTATTGCCGGTTTTGGCTCGGGGGCGCAGGCTTTATCCGAGCAAAAAATGGCGCGGGTTTTAAACATTGATATCGGTGGTGGCACGGCAAACTACGCGCTGTTCGAAGCGGGGCGGGTGGTAAGCTCCGCCTGCTTAAACGTGGGTGGGCGGTTGATTGAAACCAGCACCGACGGTCGCGTACTGCGCGCTCATCCGGCTGGGCAATGGATCGCGGATTCTCTGTTTGGCGAAGGGGTTAACGTTACGAGCCTGACGCGAGCACAGCTTGATCAGATTGCCGCACGCATGGCGCAACTGCTGTTAGAAGTCTTCAATGGCGCACCTTCTCCGTTAGCGCAACGTTTACTGATGACCGATGTGCTCCCCGCCTGTGATTCGCTGTATGCCTTAACGCTTTCGGGCGGGGTGGGTGAGTGTTTTCGCACGGACGACAATAGCAATCCGTTCCGGTTTGGCGATATTGGCCCGCTGCTGGCGCAGGCTATTCATCTCGATCCGGGATTTGCCGCGCTGCCGGTGCAGGTACCGAATCAAACCGTGCGTGCCACCGTCATTGGCGCGGGCGCACACACGCTTTCTCTTTCTGGCAGCACCATCTGGCTGGATGGCTTGTCTCTGCCTATTCGCAATATTCCGGTTGTTCATCCTGACGCAAGTCATGCGGCCTCGTTGGTAGAAGCGTGGTTGCAGGCGCTCACTCAAATGGATTTACAGCCGCAGCACGATCTCTATGCATTGGCGTTGCCTACCGAGCTGCCTGTGAACTACGCCTCGGTACAGCACTGTATCGAGGCTTTGCAGGAATTTAGCACCCGCTTTTCGAATCCGCATCCGCTGTTGGTCGTTGCCTGTCAGGATTTTGGCAAGGCTTTGGGCATGCTGCTGCGGCCGATGATGGCACAACGTCAGCTGGCGGTGATCGATGAAGTGATCACTCGAACCGGCGATTACATCGATATCGGCACACCGCTTTTTGGCGGCGCAGTGGTGCCGGTCACCGTCAAGTCACTGGCTTTTCCTTCTTAAGGGAATTTGTTTATGAAACTAAAAACACAGCTATTCGGTAAGTCGTATCAGTTCAAGGATGTGAAGCAGGTCTTGGCTAAAGCCAACGAACTGCGTTCGGGGGATGTGTTAGCTGGCGTGGTGGCGGAGAGTTCGCAAGAGCGCGTCGCGGCTAAACAGGTGCTGTCAGAGATGACGATTGCGGATATCCGCATGAATCCGGTGATCCCGTATGAAGAAGACTGCGTCACGCGCATTATTCAAGATGACATCAATGAGACCGCCTATGCCCGCGTGAAAAACTGGAGCATCAGCGAGCTGCGCGAATACATTCTGGATGATGAAACCAGCGTGGATGACATCGCTTTTTTACGCAAAGGGATCAGCTCCGAAGTGGTTGCCGCCGTGGCTAAAATTTGCTCCAACGCCGATTTAATCTACGGTGCCAAAAAGATGCCGGTGATTAAGAAAGCCAATACCACCATCGGTATTCCCGGTACTTTTAGCGCGCGTTTGCAACCGAACGATACGCGCGACGATGTGCAGAGCATTGTGGCGCAGATTTATGAAGGGCTCTCATTTGGGCTGGGCGATGCGGTTATCGGGGTGAACCCCGTTACCGATGACGTCGATAACCTGAGCCGCGTACTAGACACCATTTACGGCGTCATCGATAAGTTTTCTATTCCAACCCAAGGCTGCGTGCTGGCGCATGTGACGACGCAAATCGAAGCGATCAAACGCGGTGCGCCGGGCGGTCTGATTTTCCAAAGTATCTGCGGCAGCGAAAAAGGGCTGAAAGAGTTTGGCGTTGAGCTGGCCATGCTCGATGAAGCACGCGCAGTCGGCGCGGAATATAACCGGATTGCCGGTAGCAACTGCCTCTACTTTGAAACTGGGCAAGGCTCAGCGCTGTCGGCTGGCGCTAACTTCGGTGCCGATCAGGTCACGATGGAAGCGCGTAACTACGGTTTAGCGCATCACTACGATCCGTTCATTGTGAATACCGTGGTGGGCTTTATCGGGCCAGAGTATTTGTACAACGATCGCCAGATTATCCGCGCCGGTTTGGAAGACCACTTTATGGGCAAACTGAGCGGAATTTCTATGGGCTGCGACTGCTGCTACACCAACCATGCGGATGCCGATCAAAACCTGAACGAAAACCTGATGATCCTGCTGGCGACCGCCGGATGTAACTACATCATGGGGATGCCGCTGGGGGACGACATCATGCTCAACTACCAGACCACGGCATTCCACGACACAGCGACGGTGCGTCAGCTGTTGAACCTGCGTCCGTCGCCGGAGTTTGAGCGTTGGCTCGAAACCATGGGGCTGATGGCGAATGGCCGTTTGACCGCCCGCGCCGGTGACCCGTCGCTCTTTTTCTGATTTCTGAGGTAAATCATCATGGATCAAAAACAAATAGAAGAGATTGTGCGCAGCGTGATGTCGCGTATGGCGCAGCCAGAAGCTGCTGCGCAACCGGCTACGGCTGGGGCAACAACGGGCGCGGAGAGCGGCGAATGTTGTTCGGTCGATCTCGGTTCTGACGAGGCTAAACAGTGGATTGGCGTTAAAAATCCGCATCGTTTAGACGTGCTACAGGAGCTGCGAGCGAGCACCGCGGCACGCGTGTGTACCGGTCGGGCAGGCCCACGGCCACGTACTCAGGCGTTGTTACGTTTTTTGGCTGACCATTCACGCTCCAAAGATACCGTACTCAAAGAGGTGCCGCCGGAGTGGGTACAAAAGCATGGCTTGCTGGAAGTGCAGTCGGAGATTAGCGACAAAAATCTGTATCTCACTCGTCCAGATATGGGGCGCCGCCTTAGCGCGAATGCCATTGAAACATTGAAAACCCAGTGCAAAGCCAATCCAGATGTTCAGGTGGTGATTTCTGATGGTCTATCAACCGATGCGATTACCGCTAACTATGACGAGATCCTTCCTCCGCTGCTGAAAGGACTGGAGCTGGCAGGGATGAACGTGGGTACGCCGTTCTTTGTGCGCTACGGGCGCGTGAAAATAGAAGATCAAATTGGCGAGTTATTGGGCGCAAAAGTGGTGATTTTGCTGGTGGGGGAACGTCCAGGTTTGGGGCAGTCAGAAAGCCTTTCCTGCTATGCGGTCTATTCACCACGCATGGCCACCACCGTAGAAGCCGATCGTACCTGCATTTCAAATATCCATCGTGGCGGCACGCCTCCGGTTGAAGCAGCAGCGGTGATTGTTGATTTGGCAAAACGAATGCTGGAGCAGAAAGCCTCCGGTATTTCGATGACGCGTTAAGGAGTAAACACATGCCAGCATTAGATTTGATTAAACCGAGCGTCAAAGCAATGAGGGTGATTGCCGCGCTGCAAGAAGATTTCCGCCGTGAGCTGAAGCTGCCGTCGCATATCCGCAGTCTTGGCTTGATTACCGTGGATTCTGACGATGTGGCTTATATTGCCGCCGATGAAGCCACCAAACAGGCTCAGGTCGAAGTCGTTTATGGCCGTTCTTTGTACGCGGGTGCCGCGCACTCGCCGTCACCGTCTTCGGGCGAGGTGATTATTATGCTCGGCGGACCAAACCCTGCCGAAGTGCGTGCCGGTTTGGATGCGATGTTTGCCATGATCGAACAAGGACCGGCGTTTCAGTGGGCCAGCGATGCCGACGATACGGCGTTTCTCGCGCACGTGGTTTCGCGCACCGGCTCTTATCTGTCGGGTTCCTCCGGTATTCGGTTAGGCGATCCGTTGGCGTATTTGGTTGCACCGCCGCTAGAAGCCACCTTTGGCATTGATGCGGCGCTGAAAGCCGCCGATGTGCAACTGGTGACCTATGTTGCACCGCCGTCAGAAACCAACTATTCCGCTGCGTTTTTAAGCGGCAGTCAGGCGGCGTGTAAAGCAGCGTGTAATGCGTTCAGCGAAGCAGTATTGGAAATAGCACGCTGTCCTATTCAGCGCGCTTAACGGAGGACGGCCATGATCAACGCGCTAGGGTTACTGGAAGTTTCAGGTTTGGTGGCGGGCATTGACGCCGCTGACGCCATGCTGAAAGCGGCTCAGGTTCGGGTTCTCAATCATGAAGTGGTTGATCCGGGGCTGGTGACGCTGGTTATTGAAGGCGATTTGGCGGCCTGCCGTGCGGCATTGGACGCTGGCGCGGCGGCAGCCAGCCGAACCGGTACGGTGATTAGTCGCAAAGAGATTGGCCGCCCCGATCCTGATACAGAATGGTTAATTTTAGGGCTAAGAGGCTTAGCGCCAACATCATCTCCGGCACCTGAAGCTGCGCCAGCAGCGGAAATAGCGCCGCCAGCGCTGACTGAAACCGAGTCTTCTGACGATGATAGTGTGTCTATAGAAGCCTGGCTTGCGGAGATCGCTAGCCATGCCCAAGGCATGACAGCGGGTGAAATGGCCGTTCGCTTTCAACTGAGCTTGAAGCAGACAAGACATACGCTAGAAGCGCTACTGCGGGAAGGCAAACTGCGTAAGCGGGGGAGTCGCTATCGTATAAAAGTGGCGAAGGAGGAGGGGCATGAATAACCCGAGCCAAATGCGCATGACGCTAACGCCCGAGGAGATCCGCACTCGGGTGGCTGCGGCGGGTGTGGTGGGTTCGGGCGGAGCTGGCTTTCCGACTCACGTTAAACTTCAGGCGCAGGCGGAGATTTATTTAGTCAACGCCGCCGAATGTGAGCCACTGTTACAGGTCGATCAGCAACTGGCCGCTCAGTCGGCGGCGCGTTTGCTGCGTGGTCTGCAATATGCCATGTGTGCTACGGGAGCCAACGAGGGCATCGTGGCGATTAAGCGTAAATATCACCCCGCCATAGAGGCGTTAACGCCGCTGCTGCCGACCGGAATTCGTTTGCATATCTTGCCGGATGTTTATCCGGCGGGAGATGAAGTGATCACCATTTGGCTGGCAACCGGACGACGCGTTCCGCCGGCCTCGCTACCGCTGTCGGTTGGCGTGGTGGTGAACAATGTGCAAACGTTGCTTAACGTTGCCGCGGCGGTGGAAACACAAACGGCGGTAACTCAACGTACCTTAACCATCAACGGCGCGGTGGCCGAACCGATAACGCTCACGCTGCCGCTGGGGACCTCACTTCGCGAAGCACTGGCGTTGGCTGGTGGTGCAACCGTTGCCAATCCTGCTTTTATCAACGGCGGCCCGATGATGGGGCGTTTGTTAGCATCGTTGGATGAACCGATTACGAAAACCACCGGTGGATTGCTGGTTCTACCGAGCGATCATCTGTTGATAGAACGCCGAATGCGCAGTGAGCGGACGGTGCTTAATCAAGCAAAAACGGTGTGTGAACAGTGTGGGATGTGCACCGAGCTGTGTCCTCGCCATCTGATTGGTCATGAGCTGCCGCCGCATTTGATTGTGCGTTCGGTGAGTTATGGGCATATCGCTTCGCTGTCGTCTGTGACGGCGGCGCTAACCTGCTCGGAGTGTGGCGTTTGTGAGGCGTGGTCATGTCCGGTAGAGATCTCCCCGATGCGAATTAATCAATTACTTAAGGCAGAGCTGCGTGCCAACGGCGTTCGATACCAAGGTGAATTAGGTCCCGTTTCGCCGATGGCAGAATATCGATTGTTGCCGGTAAAACGGCTGGTAGCGCGCTTAGGATTGACGCCATTTATGCATAAAGCGCTGATGCAGGAAACGGCGTGGCAGCCTGAGCAGGTCGAACTGATGCTTAATCAGCATATTGGCGCGCCAGCCTCGCCCTGTGTCGAGATTGGCCAGCGTGTTGTACAAGGCGAATGCATCGCGCAGATGAAAGACGGCGCTTTGGGCGCAGCGCTGCACGCCAGTATTTCCGGCGTGGTTAGCCAAGTGGGGTCACGCAGTATTACGTTGGTGAGGGAGTAGCGAGAGATGGTATCGCAGAGCAGGATTATCACAGGGGTTAAAACCTATAACGCTATCGGAATGGTTGAGCTGTCGAGCATCGCAAAAGGGATGCAGGTGACGGACTTCATGCTGAAAAGTGCCAACGTCGGTTTGTTAATGGCTAAGACCGTTTGCCCCGGAAAATATGTGGTGATGGTAGGGGGCGATGTTGCCGCCGTGACGCAGGCGATAAATACCGGCGAGCAGCAGGGCGGTACGTTGCTGGTCGATAGTTTTTTGCTGGCCAACGTACATCCTGACGTGCTGCCTGCCATTAGCGGCGTGACCGATATGCCAGACAAGCAGGCGGTGGGCGTTGTTGAAACCTTCAGCGTGGCGGCCTGTATTGAAGCGGCTGATTGTGCAGTTAAAACAGCAAACATCACACTAATTCGTCTGCATATGGCGTACGGTATTGGCGGGAAATGTTATGTGGTGATGAGCGGCGATGTGGCTGACGTTACCACGGCTACGCAGTCGGCAAGTGAATCAGCAGGAGAAAAAGGCGCGCTGGTATACAGCATGGTGGTGCCTAACCCACATCCAGAATTCTGGCAGCAACTGATGAGTTAACGCGTGGTTGCCGTCGAGGAGCGCATATGAAAAAGAAGCCAGATCTTAATTTGCACCATCTTTTTTCTGGGGATACTGATCCCGTTAATTGTAAACCACTGGTGGAGCGTGAAAATGTTCATCAGCGCGAGTCGCAAGATGTGTATGAACACGCCTGTACCATCACGGCATGGCAGCAACTTTATGATCAGCTCCGCCCCGGCAAGTTTAAAGGTGAGCTCACCGAAATTCTGTTCGACGGCGTGCAGATTTTCCGTGAGTACACCAACCTGACGCTGCGTCAATCTTGCATGGTGTGGCCGAATGCGTTCTGGTTTGGCATTCCTGATGTGCGCGGTGAGCACGGTTTTATCGGCTCACAGCCGTTGGATTCACAAGAAATTGCGGTTCGCCCAGGCGGCAGAGAGTTTGAACTCAGCACGCCGGATGATTACACCATTCTTGGCGTGGTGGTTTCTTATGATGTGTTGTTTAGCCACGCCTCGTCGCTTATCGATCCAGACCGTCTATTGCAACTGCTCAACAACAATCCTGCGCTTGAAGTGAATGCGTATCAAAAAGAAGCGCTGTGGTATTTCATCCATCAGGCGCTCTCGCACGGCAGCGTTGATCCTCAGTCGATGCAACGGGCAAACGTGCGTAAAGTTTTATGTCATAACCTGCTCACGGCGATGACGCATTTACTAGAAGGCGCACAGCCAGTCTCAACCCGCCAAGTTTATAGCCGTATTAACTATCAGCATTTAGTGTCACAGGCGCGGGAATATTTACTGAGCCAAACGTCTGAACCCGTGACGGTGCTAGATTTATGCCGCGAGCTACACGTTAGCCGCCGAACGCTACAAAACGCATTTCATCTGGTGCTGGGCATCGGGCCGAATGCGTGGTTAAAAGCACTGCGTCTGAATGCGGTACGCCGAGAACTGGTCAGTCCATATTCCGAGTGCCATACCGTGAAGGATGCCGCCATGCAGTGGGGATTTTGGCATTTAAGCCAGTTTGCCACCGACTATCAGCGCCTGTTTAACGAAAAGCCTTCAGCTTCGTTAGCGGCACGTGGGGCACGGTTTATATAATATAGCCTCTTGATTTGTGGGTGAAGGCGGGGTAAAGATCGAAACACGGATTAGCGTATTGCTAAGGTAGGTGTGCTTTGAGAAGATATTTATTGAAACAGATCTCTAGCAACTCGTTTCATATATAGAGAAATATTATTACTAATGTACTGGCATTCAAGGATGAATATAGATGTTTAAGAATATAGTACTTTTTTTTGTTCTTGTGTCGTCGGGTATTAGTGTTTGTGCTGCTACAGACACAGATACTGTTTCGCGAAGCAGCATTATCACGGAGAGTTTTGATGCGCGTGTGATTGCCGATTTAGCGTATCCCGTTTGTACGTGGAGTTTAGCTGATAATAAGAAAGAGAACTTTTATCACTTTGTTGAAGGTGAAATATGTCCTGCCGGCGGGGAACAGTGCACATACTCTGGCATCATGAAATTGGATGGAAAGATAGCTGTTTTGAAACAAGTATCATCAGATAGCGGTATTAGTGTGTTTAAAAATAATAATGCAACTATCACTACAAAATTGACTCAGATTAAAAACCCTAAAATAGATTTAGGCAATGAAGAAGAGAGCTACTTTAGCTCCGTTGTTGTTATTCAAACAAAACATGGCGAAAAGAAACTTGAAATGACGGGGTTCTGTAGTATCTAAAATATAAGGAACTTCTTGGCGATAATCCTTTCAGAGTTTGATGTAAGCAACGAGCCACGAAAACGTTGAAAAAACGATGAGCTGGAAGGGCGTAAATCATATGTGCTTATGATACTCTGCAACTTAGTGAAGGAAAATGGAAAGGGTTTCATTTGAAAAAGCTAAGTTTTACTCGCCTTTTAAAGGGATGCTGTATTGCATTTTTATTGTTCTTTGTTTTTTTAACGCAAATGTTCTACAGCAATGGCTTATATAAAAGTGCAATTTGGATCGACGAGTTTTATCAGGAGCACATGAAAGAGTCGACTCCCTCGATTACTGCATCGATGACTCCAGATGTAATTGAAGCTAACAAAACTCTAATCAAGAAAAAAATTACTGACGACGCCATTTTTATTGAGGGCGGCGAATTTACTTTGGGACCAGATAACTGTGATAACTATGCGCCAACATTGTCGCGGTGCGCTCCAGTTCCAGTCTATCCCGTTAAGCTGACAAATTATTCCATGTTGAAGTTTAAAATAACCAATCTTGATTTTGACACTTTTCAAGCAGATATCGGTAAATATATCAATCCGCATCATGATGGCTTTGATAGAGAACGGTGGGAAAAAATTCATCAACACGGCGATCTTCCTGCCATCATTAACTGGACGATGGCGCATAATTACTGCCAGTGGCTAGGTAAGCTAACGAATTTACCGGTTGCTCTCCCCACCGAAGCCCAATGGGAGTTTGCCGCGCGAGATCGTGGACAACATATTGGGTTCATGACCAATAATAATAGAGTGGAACCCGGCGTAAATGTTTCCTCTTTCAAAATGAGGGAGGCTATAAAGGACGGTTATTTTACCCCGGTGGGGCAATTCCCTCCTTCACCACTGGGTTTATATGATCTATCTGGAGATGGTCTTGAGTGGGTCAATGACTGGTATTCGAGAGATAAACCTATTGGAGAAGGGCCTTTTGTGGATCCCCAAGGACCTAAAAAGGGTTATTTAGATAATGAAGGTCCTGCTAAAGTTTTACGGCCTAATCAGCCTGATGCAGATTCATCTGGATTTGGTGTAACAGTGCATGACCGCACCTATGCAGCTGTTTCTGCCTCTGTTAACTCCGCCAGTCAATACACCGTCCGCTGCGTAATTAACAGTTCGCAAAGGATAGCGACACATGAGTAAAAAACATCTTTGTATCTCATTCCTCGTCGCGGCGTTACTGCCGTGGCTGTTATTTTCTGAGTCATTGCACGATAACGTAAGCCGCCTGATTTCTCGCGCAGGTTCAATATTCTCCGGTAACAATGTCGAGAGTCTGGCTGCACAATCGCAAATCGATCTCATTAAGATTAAGGGGGGCTCATTCAATTTCGGTAAATTTGATACTGAATTCGGCGATCAGCGTTACGCTCAACAGATCTTTAATTACGTTCTGGAGCCGAGAGAAGTTTCTATAGATGATTTCGCAATCGCAAAGTATCAAATTACTTACTCTGATTATGCTATTTATACTCAGGCTAACGCTAAGGAACCTATAGAAGTTACCGACATAAAACAAAAAGAGCTGAAGGAAGAACGCGTGCCTGTTCAACTGACTTGGCAGGAAGCACAGTCTTATTGTCAATGGTTAGGAAAAATATCAGGGAAGAAAATGGATTTACCAACCGAACAACAGTGGGAGTATGCGGCTCGCAATCGAGGTCAATTTATTCTTTACCCAACTGATAGCGGTATTGTTGAGCCAGGTAGAAATGTGCCGCAGGATACCGATAAAGAGCGTACAGACTCAGTCCTGCAATATAAGATGATGCCTGTTGGGATGTTCCCTCCTAATCCCCTTGGAATCTATGACTTGGCTAGCAACGGCTGGGAATGGACGCGGGATGTTTATAAGGAGTGGACTAATAATGATAAATACAAAGACGACAGAGTTGTGCGTTCCCAATCCATAGGGGAGTCCGGTGGTGCACCAACGGTTTCACGAATCCGTGATAACAAAAATGATAGAAATACAGCTCGTTGCGTTATGACTCCATGAAATAAAGAACCCATGCATTTGCGTGGATTTTATACTTTCCTCTATTACCTTTATGAGGTTCCGCGGGACTTTATAAAGGCATTAGAGGAAAATTGGACGTTAAGTTGTGAGTTTTTAATCAATTTTATTTAAATTAGTTTTTATTTGTATATCATAGAGGTACTCATTTTTAATTTGGCTTGTATTTTTCCTCTTTGAAGATGCTGGATACCACAGGACAGGTGAAAATAAGGAATTATCTACTGAATATAGCGTGTCATTACTTGCTGCCATACGAGGCCAGCCTGAATCCGATAGAAGGGCAGTGTAAAACGATGAATAAGCGAGCGGGTAATTACGTCAGTTCTTCAGAGATATATTATAGGCACTCTGTCGTGTTGTATTAACGGAAATTTCCAGAACCAGATACTGATAAATGTGGCTTTAAATTAATCAGGTATTATATTTTATAGATACCGTTTTGAACAAACGGCTAAACGCGAGAAGACAATAGGCTGAATTAGGATATGACAAACAATACGGATGTGACGGTGAAGGCGCAGAATACTGGGCCAGGCCTCTGCTTTTTGGTGTTATTAGCTGTTTGGGCTGGCGTGTTTTTCATACCGGAAGCTGTTTTTCTTGTTGTTCCCGGGATGATTGGCTTTTCACTTCTGTTTTTTATTTACTATCTGGCATCTGAAGGACACCTTGCCGGTATTCTAGGCGGGATCGTTGCCAGCGTTATTTTGATGGGGATCGCCGCTGCGATCCCCGTTATTGGCTGGATAATCCTAATATGCTGGATACTGTACAATATCGCGAGGGCATTTGAGAGCATTCAAAATTTGCTGCCGGATGCTCTGCTGAGTGCTGCGCTGTATGCTAGCCTCTTAATTCCTGTCATCTATCAGTTTAATCATTACGGCGACAGCAATATGCTGCTGACAATTGGATGTGGAATTGTCTACTTTTTCGTGGCAGCGGCATGTATCGGGCGTATCAGCGAACGTTCGGATACACCAAAACACAGTCTGTTTCTCTTCTCCGTTACGTTGCTATCTGTACCAATGATTGTGCTGTTGCTTGCGTCTATTGTTGCCTCATTGCGTGCTGCATTCCAGACGAGCTTAGTAAAAACGACCGCGAAACTTCCCCAGTCGGTGAGCGGATACACCACTGCGCGAGGAACGGTCGTTGCCGACTACACGCGCAACGTTACCCAAACGGTGGTCAACTCCACGATCGTTCCTGGCAGTGGAGCCGTGGGCGCATCATTAACCGGTTCACTGGCGGAATTAAGTACTCCTGCTGCTGAACAGCCTGTCAACCGGTTGAACAATGAAAAAGAACAGCGCTACGTGACGCACAAAGATCATAATTTTTATCGTTACGACGAGCTGAATGATAAAAAAATCAGTAATTTTATTCAGGCTGTTGCCGCAGCGGGATCATTGCCGCCTCTTAAGAAAGAGGATGTCCTTTTTTACTTTGATGAAACGCTGATAGGAAAAGGGGATCGTGGCGTAGTGTTAACCGATGAGGCCATTTATTGTTTACCGGGCATGTTTGAGGATGAAGATAAATTCTTCACACGGTTCAGTAATATTGAGAAGGTCACTTTCTCAGGTGCTTTGAATAAACAAATCACGCTCTGGTTGAAAGAAGGAATAAAACAGAAAATTACGCTGACGCAATCCAACGCAGGAGCGAAAAAAGTCTTCGAGATGATTGAGTTGGCGATTGCTTGAGAAACAGATTCAGTGCTAGGGAGAGCTTTTTGCGACTATCGATATCTGCCAGCGCCTGTTTAACGAAAAGCCTTCAGCTTCGCTAGCGGCGCGTGGGGCACGGTTTATTTAGACGTTACAAATACAGAGAGGTGCGATTGTATTGACCTCTCTGTATTAAACCCTACCAACAATTCTCGCTAAACCCTCAAAATAAATTGTCCATGTGATAAGCAAAAGCCCAACTATCATTGGAGAATATGGCCAACTAAAAAACGAAAAGTGTGAATGTACAGCTCAATCAGCGCCAGATATTAGGGTGCTACGGCTACTTTCTACTATTCGAACGCTCACGCCACTTAATTGATAAACGTTGGTACCAAGGCTCTGGAACTGGATGAACAATACTTCGTAGAGCACGGGCATAATCCATAACCAATCCCGGAGTCCAAGCCATTGAGAGTGCCCGTTTCCGCACCTGGGCCGCTATCCATAGCTCTGGCATAAATAGCGTTCGTAGGGTAGAGCCCCAACTTTTGCTTTGCTCAGAAAGCACACCTTCTAGCGACGCCTCTAACGCATATGCAACGCTGCTTGAACAGTTTCGGTAAGTCAGGTTATAGGTCGTCGTCATCCGATAACCTTTCCAATATCGCAACAATGCCATCCCGTTGTATTGATTGAAATAAACCTTACGATCTGACTCGCACCAGTTTGCCGCTTCAGTGGCATAATCAGGCTGGAAAACACCTGGTACATTATTGTCTTGAGTTGCTTTTAGAATATTCAGAAACTCAGAGGGCGATCGGTCAATGTCTGATTCGGGATAGAGGCTGATATAGATATCCGGTGATAGTTCCAGCGCAGCATGGCCGGTTGAAATCACGCCGTCAGTATCAACCGCAGCGATATAGCGGTTAATCACTGGGCGGGGTATTGGCGATGTGTTTGCTGTCCCGACAGGTGTCCAAATATGAACGGTAAGCGGTCCGATGAAATCAGCATTTGAACTGTCGCTAGTGAGAGAGACCGGGTGTTTCGTTAGGTCATTCTGAATATCGGAAGGTGCTAGCAGATCAAAAATTGAAACCCCTTCGCTTATTTGTCTCGCCCTGAGCGCCAAGCGCGCTGTATTGATACCGCTAATCAGCATTAGTGTGCCAAGAAAGACAGGAACTGTGGCTTTATAGTGCGTCGGATAAGGGCTAAACATGAAAAATGCAAATATTATCTGTGCGATACCACCGAGCATCGCATTTTTCCAGTGAGGGTATCTCACTACCCACGCTGAAGAAATAATAAACAGTCCTATCACGAAGAACGCAAAACCAAAAACGATAGCCAATAAAAGATTGCTATAGGCTCTATTAAACAGAATGAGAATAGATACTGAACAAAAAATTGCTCCTTTGAAATAAAGGACAGCCTTTTGTGCTCCAACACCACTGGACGCAATACTCAAAGTGACTAAACTTTCGACAAACAATAATGTGCCGAATACGCGTAATGGAAAATAGGTTACGCCGTCTAGGCCATCGATGAAAATGCTAACGCCAAGCACCCCCCACAAAATACCGATCAGCATGAGGTATTTTGCTTTCGTCTGGACGAATTCGACGCCGAATAATAAAAGAACAATTTGGATCACAAGCTTCAGCCTCCGAGATCTAGTAATCGTGGTCGCATTTAGAGGGCAAGGTGATAGCGGCTAGCCTGCCAGTTACCTACGATAATATCTTCACCGTCCAACACTATGTGCACACTGCCTTTATCGACTAAGGTGATCCATTGGTCGTTGAATGTTTGGATACGGAAAATCATGGAGCTACGTTTATCCTGCGAGCAAGCGCGCCAGTGGGAACGAAGCTTTTCTTTGTCACGTGGATGAACACGTTGTAATACTTCTTCCAGATTGTCTAACGTTCCATCTGTCATATCGCCAAACAGTATTGAGAGATCGTTTTCCCAAATAAATGAACCAGACGATGTATTAAGTCGATAGAACACACCATTACCGACAATACGTCCGGTTTCAGGATCATGGTTTCTGGTCGAGCGCCTCAAGACTCTAATGAACACAACCAATAACGTGGTGGCGGACAAATAGGTCAGGGCTAAAAATAATGATTCGGTATAGGTTAGGCTTTTCAGAAAGAAGGGGCCTTGGTGCTGGTCGGTAAAATAGATAACGATAGCGCCTAGCGTTAGCAGCGCAACAGAACCGCCAAGGTTTCCCCAAAATACAGAAATTATCATAACTATCGCGATAGGCAGGCAAGCCAGACCAAAGTAGAGCGCAGTGGCATGCTTGGCTACCCAAGGTAATTCGTGACCGAAGACAACCCCCGCCGTTGCACAAAGCAGTAGCCATAGTGCGAAACCGATTGATTTTGACACGCGATTGCTGGCTGAAGAAGGCTCATTCTTATTAATGAATCCCATTACTATCGGCGTTGCGAAGAATATCCCGGTGATGTCGGCGATAAATCCTTGTGAGAAGAGTTCAAGGAATGGCTGGTCGTGTATTAGAGCAAATCCGCCAACGACCACCAAAGAATCCACTGCGCTGATAACAAGTGTCGCCACTATCCAAACAAGGATGATATGAAGATCGTCATTTAGGCGTGCAAAGCGACGCACAACCCAAGCGATTATGACGGTCGACGGAATCGACAAAAATGAATACAGCATCGAAACAGCAAATGTGAGTGGGCTTCTCCAATCCTCATCTAACAAAACGTTAGCCAGTGTAAAAATGACTATTAGGCTCGGGTAATCTCTCCAGCGGGCGCTTAGAAAAGCAGCAACTGCGACCCCGGCAGGAAACCAAATAATAGCAATTGATGAGTCTGGGTCATCGAATTTCAGCGACGTTAATCCGGCTAAATAGAAAATTAGCCCCCACATGAGGAGGATGGATAACTGCTGAAGCCACGTAGGAAAATACGCTTTCATTGCGGCTGAATTCCTCCTAGTTAGAGTATGTACTAAGCTATTTAAATATAGCGCTAACACGGCTGATACAATGGCACCAATGCTAACAATCATTGACTGGAAAACAAAGCAACATGAGTCTTAGAGTCTATGAATTATGGGGCAGTTCTATGGTGGGGCTGTTGTGTTGTGGTTGACACATAGATTCTTCAGACTTGTATAATGACCAGCACATTACAGTATGAAGAGAATCCTATGCCAAACACCTATATTATCCTTGCGATTTCCATTTGCGCTGAAACTCTGGCAACAACGATGATGAAAGCATCTGAGGGCTTTAGCCGCTTGCTACCAAGCGCAATTGTGATCATAGGCTATGCAATTTCATTTTATGGTCTGTCTCAGGTTGTAAAAACGATGAATATCGGTATCGCTTATGCCATTTGGGCTGGCATGGGAATCTTTTTAGTATCGATTATGTCGTTCTTCATTTATAAACAAAAACTCGATCTGCCGGCGATTGCTGGGATGGTGCTTATAGCACTTGGGATTATGGTTATCCAATTGTTTTCAAAATCAGTAACGCACTAATTCTTACAATATATTGAGGGCACTAGCAGGCCCTACTTATTGTTTCTTTTTCATCATATTGCACTACAAATAACTACGTGTAGCATGTCGTTAAGTTGCTCGCCACGAACGGATATTCGGAAGGGGAGAGTGCTTAGGAAAGTCTGTAATAGCTGGATGAATATGGTGACCAGAGTTCTTATAAATCGATGCTGGTATAAGTGTGAAATTCAAATCCCTATAAATTCATATGATAATTAAAACCGTAGGCTAAACATAAAATTGAAGGAAAAATCTCATCCTTTTTGGCACTGATTTTGTGAGTAATACGCAATAACAGTAAAACATTTTAAGCTTTACTGTATGCCTAAGTGTATTTATACATAAAATTTTGAATAGTATACGAATCAGAATATTCGCAGCCTAAGAATATTTCCTCTTCATTTCTTATATCGTCTGCTTCTTCTAAGTCATTCTCATTAGTATTTGACATCTCTACAAATTGATTGGCTGTTAATTTTATTTTATGACTCAGTAGGAGTAATCCGTCATAAGGCCATGATTTTGATGATGAAATATCGACTTCGCTATGTGCTGGCGATACCAGTAATATAGATATAAATAACAAGGAAAATAGGTTAGTTGGCAATTTGATGATTTCCATATTTGATGTGAATTATATTTTATAAGTTAAAGGCTAAAACCTAAATATTGATTAAATAGAAATTTAAAACTTACTTTATTGATAGAAGGCCTATCGTGATTGTTTTATTATTAATTAATAAAGTGTGTTATTAAATTATTGAGAATATTAACATTGTTTATAAAGTATTTAATGTTAGTCATCTTAAAATTCACCTACTTATTTATTTATAAATATTAACTAATTTTTATCCTATAGAGGAAGCATCGTGACAGCAAAGATTAAACCATATAATGGAGCCGCTGCCGGTTGGGGGGCAGTCAGGGCGGTGGTGAGCTCAATTCGACATGAAATGGATATTCAACATGGTCTAATTGCACTTTTTCACATGAATAAAGTCGATGGATTCGACTGTCCAGGATGTGCATGGCCGGATCCAAAACATACATCATCCTTCGACGTGTGGGAAAACGGTGCTAAAGCTGTTTCCTGGGAGGCGACAGAAAAACGAGCGGATGCTGAATTCTTCAAAACCAATACCGTAAGTGAATTGCTGGGATGGGAACCTCGAACACTCGAGCAGACCGGCAGGCTTACAACGCCTCTTAAATATGATCCCTCTACTGATAAGTATTTACCCATTGAATGGGAAGTCGCTTTTGCTGAAATCTCTCAAAAACTTAAGTCTTTCAATGACCCTAACGTTGTAGAGTTTTATACCTCAGGGAGGACCTCCAATGAGGCTGCGTTCCTGTATCAGCTCTTTGCAAGAATGTATGGCACAAATAATTTCCCAGACTGTTCAAACATGTGTCATGAGCCAACGAGTGTCGGACTCATGGAGAGTATTGGCGTAGGCAAGGGAACGGTAAAATTAGAGGATTTTGACCACTGTGATCTCGTTATTTGTATTGGGCATAATCCTGGAACAAACCATCCAAGAATGCTGACTTCTTTACGAGAAGTAGCACTGAGAGGTGCGAAGATTATTGCGATAAATCCAATGCAAGAGGTAGGACTTACAAGCTTTATTGCCCCACAAAACCCATATGAGATGCTAACCGACAAAGGTACTAATTTAGCAAGTGACTACTACCATGTCCGCGTCGGGGGAGATATTGCGTTGATGAAGGGAGTTATGAGATCTCTAATCGAATTACATGAAAAGTCCTTATCTCAAGGTAAAGAAGGGATCTTAGACATTGAATTTGTCCAAAATCACACGAATGGATACAGGGAACTTCGTACAGATGTACTTAACACAGAGTGGGAACATATCATTGAGAGCAGTGGCATCAGTGAAGAAGATATACACCGCCTAGCCGCAAGCTATGCATCTGCAAAAAAAACCATAATTTGCTATGGCATGGGGATAACACAGCACGAACATGGAACCCAAAATGTGCAGCAATTAGTCAACTTACTTCTCTTAAAGGGAAATATAGGGAGGGAAGGTGCTGGTATCTGTCCTCTACGTGGTCATTCCAATGTCCAAGGTGATAGAACAGTCGGGATTACGGAAAAACCAAATAGCGAGTTACTCCATAATCTGAATAAACGATTCGGGTTCATACCGCCAAAACAATTTGGGCATTCTGCCGTTGAAAGTATGAAAGCTATCTGCAGTGGAAAATCAAAGGCATTAATTTGTCTTGGTGGGAATTTTGCTGCTGCGATGCCAGACTGTACAACAACATATCCGATGTTTAGAGAATTAGAGCTAACGGTACACTTAGCAACAAAACTAAATACCTCACATTTATTAGTCTCTAAAAACAGCTATGTCTTTCCAGTTTTAGGGAGAACAGAAAAAGATTCACAAAATGGAAATTATCAGTTTGTTAGCGTCGAGGACTCAATGTCTGTAGTTCATTCCTCCTTGGGCGTGCTAACACCTGCGAGTGAAAATCTGAAATCAGAGTGTGAAATTATTGCTGGGTTGGCTAAAGCAACTTTAGGGCAGGAAAAGGTGAACTGGGATGAATTGAAGAGTAACTACGATTTGATTAGAGATCACATTGAAAAAGTGTTTCCCGATTTTAGTCATTACAATGAACGAGTAAGAAAACCAGGAGGCTTTACATTAACAAATTCTGCTTCTGAAAGGCGATGGCTTACAGCATCAGGACGAGCAAATTTCGTGACCTTTCCGAGTCTGTTAGAAGACCCAAAAATTCCGAGTAAAAAAGGGATTATATTGGCAACCGTACGCAGTCATGATCAGTACAATACAACAATCTATGGGATGGATGATCGTTACCGAGGGGTGTATGGACAAAGAGACGTATTATTTATAAGCAAAGAAACAGCTCGCAGCATTTCTGTTAATGACGGTGAACGAGTGAACATAATTGCCTTGAATCGTGATGGGACTCGTAGTGATAGAAGGATGAATAAACTTAAAGTTGTCATTTATAAAATGGCAGATAAAACAGCCGTTACATATTTCCCAGAGTCTAACCACATGCTTACCTTGGATCAATGTGATAAAAAAAGTGGCATTCCAGCATATAAAAACATCCCAATAGAGATAGAGGTTTGCAACTAGCTATTATGTTTAGTTTATATTTATACATATATCAAGATTAAGACGTAGAATATTCATGGTGAGTTAGATGAAATTTAAACTCAACGTTGCTTAAACGAAATAAAGTGGATTTAACTCCCAGAGTAAATGTATCCATTTCAATTAACACTAGGTTCTCTAGAAATTTCATAAGGAATGAATCTTATAAATATTTGATTTATTCTATATAGGTTAATTAATAATGTGTAACCATAGTTTAAATGATACTAATGCCTGTTATCTTATTCTTAGCTGTGAAGCAGATTTTTCATTCAAATCTGAAGTTGGTTATGAGCTCATTGGCCCTAGCACAATGGTGTTAACCAATAGTGAGAATAGGAAGTATTTTCCATATCAGAATATACATGAAATACCTATCAGGCAAAATTTACTGCATGAGTTGATAAGTTTTCTATCTGCGAAGCAGTTAAAGTTAGGAAATAGAAAAAAAGTCTCTGACTACTATTGTGCACATTTCGATGTGCATGATGTTTTTTTCAAAACGGTTGAGTTATCGCTATTACAAGCTCAGTCTGAACAAGAAGAGTCTAAGTTCGTAACTCATTTGTTAATGCTGTTATCCTACTTCTTTGATCAGTCTCAATTATTAAACTATTTGCTACGTGCAGTAAGGCATATTACATGCCTACAAGTAGAGGCAATTATTGAAAGTTGTCCCTCAAGAAACTGGAAACTCAATGACATAGCCAATGAACTGTGCATGAGCGCTAGCGGATTAAAAAGAAGATTGCGAGAAGAGGGAACTTGCTATAAAAAAATCTTAGTTAAAAGCCGTATGAAGCTAGCGAAGTTTCTACTAGAGTCAAAAAATATTTCGATACTCGATGTCGCTAGTAAATGTGGATTTTCTAACGCCTCTTATTTTATTGCAGTATTCAAGAAACATTACTTAATAACACCATCTTGTTATTCTAAGGGCATATATTGTTGCGTGTAGCTACTGTAGTAGCTAGCGGATAAATTTCATGGATCCACTGTATGTGTTATTCAATGAGGCTTTTTGTGAAACTGATGGCTTTGATGTTAGGAATGTCTGCGAGTTTTATCGTTGGGGCGTATATGTTAATAACCTTAATGATCAAAATGTGGAGTCACATTATCATAGTTTAGTGTTTCTGTATTTTTGTTGTTGTCTTCGTTACCTAAATAGTATCATCCTTGGGAAATAAAATGAGTTTAAGTAAACTATCAAAAGATAAAATAAATTTCACTAGAAATAAACTGATATTATCTGTATTTATTATTTTTTTGCTATGTGTATCTGTTTTTTCAGTCTACTGGTTCTTAGAGCTAAGAGAGTTGCAGACAACTGATGATGCTTATGTATCAGGCAATAAGATATTAATATCTTCCCAGGTAGCATCTAGCGTCGTAAGTATAAATTATACTAATACAGACCTTGTGAAAAAGGGGGATGTACTTGTTCAGCTTGATAATACAGATGCAACACTAGCTTATAATAAAGCCAAAAGTAACTTATCAGAAACAGTTCGAAAAGTTAGGCAACTATACATAAATAACTCGCTTGATAGAGATAATATTGAGAAGGCAAAAATAGCATATGAACAATCACTGACTGATTTGAATCGGTACTCAAGACTCACTGGTGTAGCCGCGGTGCCTCATGAAACTCTTCAGCATGCGAAAAATTTAGTCGCAAGTAATAAGATCAGTCTCAATATCGCTTTGCAAGAATACAAAAGCAACCAAGCTCTATTGCGTGATACAAATTTTGCCAATCAGCCATCGATTCAAAATGCAGCTGATGCTGTGCGCGAGGCCTGGCTAACAC
Organism: Hafnia sp.; assembly: GCF_036648275.1. Classification (NCBI taxonomy): domain Bacteria; kingdom Pseudomonadati; phylum Pseudomonadota; class Gammaproteobacteria; order Enterobacterales; family Hafniaceae; genus Hafnia; species Hafnia sp. The sequence goes on from NZ_JAVXIQ010000001.1 coordinate 309,672, forward strand.
TCCAGCGAACAAAAATTAAAAGTCCAGTAACGGGCTATGTCGCACAACGTAATGTGAATGTTGGAGAAAATATTAGTGTAGGGCAGAGTCTGATGGCTGTAGTTCCAATGGATCAGTTTTGGATAAATGCTAACTTTAAAGAAACTCAGTTAGGTCGTGTCAGAATTGGGCAAAAGGCAAGCTTTACGACTGATATATATGGAGATAGTGTTGTTTATACTGGATATGTAACGGGTATCAACATGGGGACAGGCTCAGCATTTTCATTACTTCCTGCTCAAAATGCTTCAGGGAATTGGATTAAAGTAGTTCAACGTGTTCCTGTTAAAATTATGGTTGATATTGACCAACTCGAAAATCATCCACTTAGGATTGGTTTGTCTACAAATGTGAAAATTAAAACAATTGGTGGTGAGGCGTCCTCACTTCCGAAAACACAACGCGCCACACCTGTGTACAGCAGCAAGACGTTGGTTTTAGATACTGCCGATGTAGATCGGGAGATTGTCGAAATTATTAATACCAATTAAGATATTCTATGACTACTCAAACGAATAATATGTCTCCTCTCAAAGGTATGAATCTAGTTTTAGTGACTATTGCATTGTCGTTGGCGACTTTTATGCAAATGCTCGATTCAACTATATCAAACGTAGCTATACCTACAATTTCAGGATTTCTTGGTTCATCAACAAATGAAGGTACTTGGGTTATTACTTCATTTGGTGTTGCTAACGCAATCTCCATTCCAATTACAGGACGACTGGCCCTACGATTTGGAGAGCTAAAGCTTTTTATTATATCCGTTTCATTATTTTCTTTAGCTTCTCTTTGTTGTGGTTTGTCTAACAGTTTAGATGTGCTGATTTTTTTTAGAGTGATTCAAGGGTTAGTTGCAGGGCCACTAATTCCTTTATCCCAAAGCCTGCTATTGCGGAACTATGCACCAGAAAAAAGAAATATTGCACTCGCCTTGTGGTCAATGACTGTCATTATCGCCCCTATATTTGGCCCGATCTTAGGTGGATATATTTGTGATAATTTCAGCTGGGGATGGATATTTTTGATAAATGTTCCCTTTGGCATTATTGTTGTTTTAACAACCACAGGTGTTTTGAGAGGTAGAGAGACAGAGGTTATTCCTGTGAAACTAAACTTGGTTGGGCTTAGCTTGCTGGTTCTAGGTGTGGGCTGCTTACAGATAATGCTAGATAAAGGCAACGATCTTGACTGGTTTAGTTCTAATCTGATAGTTTTGCTGTGTATTATATCGGTTCTCTCTATTATTCTTTTGATTATTTGGGAGGCAACATCATCTAATCCGCTAATTGATTTAAGTTTATTTAGATCTCGCAATTTCTGCATCGGTGTATTAGCCATAAGTTGTGCATATTTAATATATTCTGGGGCCATAGTCTTGATGCCTCAATTATTGCAAGAGGTATTTGGATACACGTCAGTCTGGGCCGGATTAGCCTATTCTCCAATAGGTATTATACCTCTTATAATTGCACCCATTATTGGTCATTATGGCAACAAAATAGATATGAGGATATTGGTAACATTCAGTTTTATCGTGTATGCTGGATGTTATTATTGGAGAGCAGTAACTTTCAACACAGATATAGATTTTACAGCAATCATTGTACCTCAATTTATCCAAGGTTTTGCCGTTGCTTGCTTTTTCTTGCCTCTTACGACAATCACGCTTTCTGGACTCGCTCCTGAAAAATTTGCAGCCGCAACAAGTATGAGTAACTTTTTTCGTACGCTAGCAGGCTCAATTGGTACGTCGATTACTATCACGTTATGGAGTCGTGGGGGATCTTTTCATCATAGTAATTTATCTGAATCGATATCCACTTTTAGTGAGGAAAGCGTAGACCTAATAAAAAAACTTAGCGATAAAGGATTGGGTTTACCACAGTCATTACAATATATAAATACTCAGGTTACACAACAAAGTTTGTTGGTTTCTGCAAATGATATATTTTATTACTCATCAGGCATTTTTCTAATGCTTACACTGATAGTTTGGTTTGCACGCCCTCCATTTAATACTAAACCTGCTACATGATATTACTTCAGGGATACTAGGAGAAACTTTTCTCTTAGTATTCAAATTTATTTAGTGGTTTTTTTGTCATAATGTCTAGATAGCAAAAGAAGAGGGGTTTATTTAAATGCCTCCTAAGTCTCTTCTCCAATCACATTAAGCACTGCTTTACTGTTACATGCCAGCACAGAATTTTCATAGTCTTTCCAATAGTCGAATGCAACATTTAGTCATCTAGTAGTCGAGATGTTTAGATAGTTCTTGCAATATAATATGCAAAAAATCTTTAGCAATTTTCGACAGGATTGGCATTTATTGATCGTTGATCGTTGATCGTTGATCGTTGATCGTTGATCGTTGATCGTTGATAGTTGTTTATTGTGAGTTAATTTCTTTGCAATGTAAGTGATTTATGGATATGGATTATATGAATTTCCAATGAATTTATGGCGAGGAAGGAAGTTTTACAGAGTTAAAAAATAAAGATTGGGAGGTTTTTGAATAATACAGTGGGTCATTGGAAATAATAATTGCTAGCTCTAGTATTTAATTAAAGTAAATGATTAATATTGTGAGTCTGCTAGAGCAGGTACCGACCTCTCAAATAGTAAGGCCGGTATTGAGGTAATCTAAATAACTTCAAAGAGCTTTATTTAACTCGTAGAGATCTATGCTATCGGATGCCTTATTATTTAAACTCTCTGTTTTTCTAAGAGTTGCTATCTCTTGAGATAACGAGTGTATATCATTCTTGATTGAAGCGTAACTCTGAAATATAGCTATATTATCTTCGCTTGTATCCGACATTTTCTTTTTGACTTTATATATTTCGTAGTTGATTTTCTTTAGTTTGAAATAGAATAATATTATTATGAATACAGATATAATAATATAGGTAAACATTACTATTGGAATTAAGGTTATTGAGTTCATATTAGAAGTAATAGATTGAGGTTAAATTTTTTTTGCCATGCTAAAATTAACATAAGAAATGGCTTTGCTATAAGCATTATTATAACTATGCTAGATAGCAAAGCGTGGCCCTATAGCTATTTTAACAACGAGATTATATATTCACTCTGTGTTAGGTAAATCCACATTGGTGCTGTAATAACAAACATGATCGTACTCACTGCCAGGGACGATGTGCCTGTTCTTACATAAGTATCATAACGACTAGCGATAATAATACCTGAGAATGCAGGTGGAAGAGCTGCAATTAATACAAGCATCTGCAGTTTTTCTGTTTGAATGCCAAACATTATACCGGCGACAAGAATGATAGCGGGTGTGAGTATTAATCGATAGAAAGTGTTAAAGACGATTTCGCGATCAAATTCAAATTTATGGGCAGATAGTGTAAGGCCGGCCGCAAACACGGCAACACCCGCATTTGCCTTGGCGATTAGATCAAATGTAGGATCTAAGATTGGTGGAAAGTGTATGTCTAACATAACAAGACAAACTGCTAATACTGGAGCCCATACAACAGGTTCTTTAAGTGCAGAATATAGTGCACTTAGTTTACTGGTGTCAGGGCTGTTAGCGCTTGATTGAGGGCCGAGCAAAAAGAGGCCCAATGGTATAGTTATTGCGTTGACTATAATTGCAACGATGGCTACCACTAAACCTGTTGCTGTACCTGTACCATAAATTGGTTCTAATACAGCAAACCCTAGGAAACCAACTGTAGGTGATCCTGCAATTAGTGCGCAAACTGCAGACTCTGGCTTAGTTCTTTTAAATAAGTATTTGCAGCTAAAATAACTAAGCATGAAGAGCACAACCAGAACGACAGTGCTTACTAGCGTTAGTGTTGAGTCTTGAAATATTTCAGCTCTATTTGATTTAGTTATTGATACGAATAATGCTGCGGGCAAAGCATATGTAAGAACCATCTTATTAAATGCCTTGGCTTGAGTTTCTGTGAAAGAACTTCTCTTTCCAGAAATATAGCCTAGAGCCATAATAATAAATATAGGGACGAGATCAACCATAAAAATATGGAACATTTAGAACCTCTCGGTTTTTATATGAATTTAAGTTTACAAAAATTCTTTGCGAATTTTTTCACCATGCTCGTTTAGATTTGGTGCTGCGGGACGTTTTTTTGGATCTGGATACCCGCTGAGTTTTATTGGGTTACCTGGCATCTTAATTCCACCTGATTCAATAAGCATATTTCTATCAGCAATCTGTGGTAATTCCATTGCCTCTTTAACTGTTAATAGCGGTGCTACCGGTACGCCAAAATTGCTAATAATTTCTATCCACTCATCACTTGCTTTAGTTTTGAGGGTGAATTCTAACTCAATCTTAAGTTCAGCTTGGTTAGCAACTCTTAAAGCGTTGCTAGAGAATCGAGGATCATTTACGAGATCGGTTCTCCTAAGTCCATTGCATAATTTTGCAAATAATGAATCATTGCCGCAACATATAGAAATATACTTATCACCCGTCGTATATATATCAAATGGAGACATGGATGGGTGTCTATTTCCTATTCTCTCAGGCGCTTTCCCAGTAGCAACATATGCCATAAGTCCGTGTTCAAGAAAGGCTATTGTTGAATCAAACATTGCAATGTCAACATGAGATCCTCTGCCATTTCTATCCCGGCCATATAATGCACTGGTGATCCCACAAAACATAAATAAACCCGCGCATAAGTCTGAAATGGATGTGCCAACACGCGTCGGTGGAGAATCCGGAAATCCTGTTTCCATCATAATCCCACTCATTGCCTGTATAATCGTATCGTAGGCAGGTGAGTTTTTAAGTTCTCCCGTCTGTCCGAAACCAGAAGAGGATGCATAAATGATATTTGGGTTTATTTTTAAAATATCCTGGTATGAAAAACCTAACTTTTCCATTGTCCCCGGGCGAAAATTTTCAGCTAAGACATCTGCTTTTTTTACTAGGGCTGTGAATACTTCTCTATCACACTCTTCTTTTAGGTTTAATGCGATACTTTCTTTCCCTCTATTAACAAAACTGTAGTATAAAGATTCGTTATCAATAAATGGACCATAACTTCTCGTATCATCCCCGTGCTCTGGAATTTCTACTTTAATTACTCTAGCACCTAAGTCAGATAATAGCTGCGTTCCAAATGGGCCATTTAATACGTGTGTAAGGTCTATAACCAATAGGCCATCAAATGGCCCTTTGTCATTGTCAGTTTTAGTTAGCATTAAATCACCGATTATTTTATTGAATTTGTCTTCGGGTTTAAATTTTTAAGATGTCCACTTTCAACACCAGCGGATGCATCAATAATACAGTTAATGAGAGTGGGTTGTTTATTGTTTAAGCTATTTTTTAGGGCATTGACCAACTCATCAATTGACTTAGCACATACACCATACCCACCGAAAGCCTCCATCAATTTTTCATATTGCGAGCTCATTAGCAATGAAGTAGGGGCAGGGTCGCTTGATTTACCATTAATTTCATCACCTCGATATATACCACCATTGTTAAATACAATAATGGTCACCGGAAGCTTATAGCGACATATGGTCTCTATTTCCATACCACTGAAACCGAATGCGCTATCACCAACGATAGCAACTACTTGCTTGTTTTCTGTAACTGCTGCTCCAATTGAGTAACCCATACCGATGCCCATTACTCCCCATGTACCGCAATCTAATCGGCGGCGAGGGTGATGCATATTAATAATATTTCTGGCATTATCGAGAGTGTTCGCCCCTTCATTAACTAAATATATATCTCTCCATTTATCCAGCTCACTGTTGATTGCACCGAGAGCATTGAAATAGTTCATAGGCTCTGTTTTTTGCTCAATTTTTAAAGCCATTTTTTCTGCATTAATTTTTTTGTGTTCTTCTATAACTTCTACCCATTCATTATATTCATTCAAGGACTGGGTATTAAGAGAAGATAATAGCTCTTTAATAACAGAGCACATATCTCCAACTAGTGGAGCTTCAATCGGTCTATTGCTATCAATCTCCATAGGCTCGATATCGACTTGTATAAAACGCGTTTTATTTGACCAATGAGGACCTTTGCCATGACCTAATAACCAATTTAATCTGGCTCCGAGCAGAATCACAACATCGGCATTTTCGAGAACGAATGACCGAGCAGTTGCTGCAGACAAAGCATGATCATCTGGCAAAATTCCCTTGGCCATTGACATAGGTAAAAATGGTATACCGGTCGTTTCAATGAATTTTTTAATTTCATTCTCTGATTGAGAATATGCTGCGCCTTTACCGAGAATAACTAAAGGTTTCTTAGCTTCGCTTAATACTCGTAATGCCTTATCTACAGACTTCTTCGAAGGAAGCATATCTGGAGCAGGATCCTCAACAACAAATACTGAGCTGTCAGCATCTGTTTCTTTTAAAGCAGCTTCAAGGACACTGGCTGGAAGGTCTAAGTAGACGCCACCTGGACGACCGGATACTGCCGCGCGAATTGCACGAGCGATACCAATACCAATATCCTCTGGTTTGTTAACTCGATATGAGGCTTTAACAAATGGCTTTGCGATATTCATCTGATCTAGCTCTTCATAGTCGCCTTGCTGCAAATCTACGATTGATCGATCACTTGAGCCGCTAATTTGAATCATCGGAAATGCATTTGTCGTTGCATTTGCGAGGGCAACTAACCCATTTAGGAACCCAGGAGCTGATACAGTTAAACAAATCCCTGGTTTCTTTGTGATATAGCCACTTATCGCGGCGGCATTTCCTGCATTTTGCTCATGCCTAAACCCGATATAACGAATACCTTCGTTTTGTGCAATTCTGGCCAAGTCTGTAACCGGAATACCTACAACGCCATAAATGTTTTCTACTCCATTTGCTTTAAGAGCCTTAACGACAATATGCATGCCATCGGTCATTGCGCTATTATTTTCCATAGATACGTTATACCTTGATATTTAACAGTGGGAGCTATGGCAACAAGCATCTTGTTGCCATATGCATTTTTAAATCACTTTATTAATTTTTAATTCTGATACTTCTTTTTCTGTATAGCCAAGTTGATTCAAGATCTCTTCTGTATGTTCACCAAGCAATGGTGCAGCTTTAATTTCTGGACAGAATCCAGAGAATTTAATAGGACTACCCACGGTTAGGAACTTACCACGTCCAGGTTGTTCCACTTCTACTACAGAAGCGCTCTCACGCAGAGACTTATCATATGCAATATCTTTCATACTCATCACAGGAGCACATGGAACGCCGTACTTTCTCAAAATCTCCACTGCTTCAAACTTATCTTTATCCGCTAGCCATTTTTCAATATCAGAGAAAATATCAAAGATATGAGGCTGACGTGCTTTTGCAGTATTATATTTTGGATCATCAATCCATTCTTTTTTATTAAGAACGATGCACGTGTTTTCCCAATTTTGCTCTTGTATGGTGAAGTAAATATATGCGTTCGGGTCTTCTTCCCATCCTTTACATTTTAATACCCATCCTGGTTGGCCACCGCCGCCAGCGTTACCTCCACGAGGTACGACATCTGTGAATATGCCATTTGGATACTGCGGATACTCTTCTAGATAGCCAATCTTTTCTAAACGTTGTTGATCTCGTAGTTTCACACGGCACAGATTTAGAACGCTATCTTGCATAGATACTGATACTTTCTGGCCGACGCCTGTTTTTTCACGGGCTAATAAAGCAGTAAGGAGCCCAATTAATAAGTGCATTCCTGTGTTACTGTCACCCAAGGCAGCCGAACTTACTGTAGGAGGACCGTCCCAAAAGCCTGTTGTAGATAACGCCCCACCAACCGCTTGAGCCACGTTCTCATAGCTCTTTAGATCGTTATAGGGTGAACATTCGTTGAATCCTTTAATCGAACCAAAAATAAGTCTTGGGTTTAATTCATGAATATGTTCCCAACTTAAACCCATATGGTCTAATGCGCCTGGATGAAAATTCTCAACAAGAATGTCTGCGTCTTTTATAAGCTTCTCCATGATAGACTCGCCCTCTGGAGTTTTGGTATTTAACTCTAGTGAACGTTTATTGCTATTTAGCATAGTGAAATATAAAGCATCTAGGTCGGGAATATCTCGTAATTGTCGACGAGTGACGTCTCCGATACCTGGTCTTTCAATCTTAATTACATCTGCACCATACCATGCCAGCATCTGAGTGCATGATGGGCCAGATTGTACTCCCGTAAAATCGAGAACTTTAATACCGCTTAAAGGCAATTCCATACAGAAACCTATATTTGTTGTGAGTGGATTTTTATTATTTGGTTATTCACTTAAACATATCGACAACAGCTATATTGAAGTTTTTTGTGGTTTATAAAAACAATGCCTTTCAGTTATATCTGTTTTTTAATAGTTTCAGCGTGGTCATAATTATTTGCTAAATGTACAATCAATGATATTTTCTTTGATATAAAGAAGTGTGTTTCGTTTATTTGCTGTTGAATTGTCTTTAGATGGAAATATCAAATTTAATTTGAATTTTGTAACTTATCATTCAGGTATTTAAAATATCACACCAACTTAACTCGTTTAATTTTCATTAAAGAAGTGATGTTTTTCTATTATCGGTTTACAATTTATTTAATTGACAGGCGTTACTCCGTCTTTTTGGTGAAAATGATCAGGGAGCAACTGTTTAGAATATAACTATATAAAATTGATAATGGTCGCAAAACAAACGCCTATAGCCAAACCCTGATGGAATAGGGTTCCTCATCAGCTGTTGTTGGCTACGCCATCGGCATAAGACTCTATCTACGGAGTAGGGCCGTATGTCTATTAGGCGAAAATTCAGATACCTCAGAGCTAATCAATATAACGAAAGCCAGAAGCCGAATGTATCAGAGCGATTGTTCTGTAAATATCTAACATTGGAGTTTTGCTAAACGGTACAAAAAACCCTACGCGAGTACGTAGGGTGAGATGATATTTAGTGATGTAGCATATCGTCAACGACCTGTTGCGTCGTCAGTTGATACGGATAGTAAGTAGGCCAATTATCCATTTCTGTCAGTAGTGCTTCTTGTGAGGTATTGCCCATAAATATATGGAAATGACTCGATTTACGCGGGGCAATAATGTGATCGCTAAATTGCACATATTTAGGTGCTTGGCTGCCAGCATCTTTACACTCAAATAGATAGCGCACACCTTTCTTACCAGACGCATAATTCAGAATTTTGTATCCACTATAGTCGTACTTACAAGAGCTTTCCTTGTCTCCGCGATGGAACTCCATTACGCCGTTTTCGATGCCGATAGTATCCACATCGCCTGCATATCCCTTACGATAATAGGACTTAACCTGTTCGAATGTTTGACCTGTGCCTGTTCCAGCTTTCTTTCTAAATACTGGGTCGAGTTCACCATTTTGCAAATAGGGATAAACTGATTGCCATACGCCGTCCCAATCAGTTAGCTCTCTATCTTTAACACTCTTATCGTCGAAAACACCAACAGCGGCTTGCTGCTCTACTGCGCTCATTGGTTTGCCATGCGAATGATGGTCATGCGATTGCGCATAGCCGCTAACTAAAAGCGCAGCCAGAGCCACTGAAAGCTTACCAATATAATTTGCCAAAATACTCTCTCCCTATGAGTTAAGAAGAGTAATGATATATTATAACATATCATTACTCAATCCTGTTTCAATCCGATGTGACATCACTGGGCACAATCGCTCACCTCCTGCAAACAGGCCGATGGCAGCATGGTGGTGGTGGTCTGAACGATTCGCTCATAGATACCATTGTTATTCGGTGGGGGCACATAAACTCAGCGGTTCCAGCGTTACCCTTACCCAAATATTGAAATAGGTTATATTCACATCGAAGTAGAAATATGATGGGTATTTAGTTTATGAACCAATTCATGGAGCTAGGCATAATTTGATAATGTACTTCTGACGATGTGGAAAATATAAATGATGATTTTCTCAAGGGGTAGGGGATTCTTCCCCTTGAGAAGGGCAAGCATCATAGCTTCGATGATACTCACTGAATAGGACATTTTCCTAAAGAGAAATCTTACCTGTCATCAGCAAACCAATAACGATGGCATCCAGCAAGAGTAGAAGTGCCAAATAGATAATTTCTTTATTCTGTAAAATAGGCTGATTCTTTCCTTTTTCTTTACGTGACCAAATAAATACTGGTAATCCACAAGTGAGGAGGATTGGTACCAGTGCCACATATTGAATTTGGCTGGCATATAGAATAAAGAGGCAGAATATTGCACCCAAAACACCGCTAGTAAGCGCTAATCCTCTGCCTTTCTTCGCATACTGATCATATTGGCGATTCAGACAGATTTTCACCATGTATAACGTTGTTGTAATGTAGGCGGGGACGACCATTAGGGCACTAATGTTGTACATCGTATTCCATGCATCGTTTGAAAAATAAACGAGTAGCATCGCTGCTTGCATGACGAAACTGCTGACCCACAACGAAACATTAGCCGCCTGCTTTTTATTCGTTCGTGCGAAGGCCTGAGGGAATGTACCTTTCTGCCCTGCAACCATAGGGATCTCAGCGCAAAGCATCGTCCATGCTAACCAGCCTGCTAATACAGAGATGATTAACCCGATGTTCATTAGCCAATCACCCCATGGTCCAACAACCTTAGCTAACACGCCTGCAGTTGATGGATTGCTGACTTGAGCTAATTCCGCCTGTGGCATTACGCCAAAAGGCAAGACTGACATCAACATATAGATGATAAGAGCTATTATGAAACCTAGCAGAGTCGCTTTACCGACATCTTTTTTGTTTTTGGCTCGACCTGAAAGAACGACCGCGCCTTCAACACCGATAAAGGCCCACAATGTGACTGTCATTGGCGCAAGAATTTGCGACATCAGCGAAACTGATTCTGAATGATTATTCACCTTTTCAAAGATGTGTGGTGCAGTACCCCAAAAGTTTGTTAGTAGCTGTGAATAATTTATTAAAAAGCCCAGCAACAGGACGAATAGCACTAGCGGAATGAGCTTAGCGATTGTGCCTATTGTATTTATAAAGCCCGCTACTTTTGTCCCTGATAGCACAAGGAAGTTATATCCCCAGATTAATACTGATCCACAAATGATGGAGTTGAGGTTATTTCCGTCCGTAAATACACCAGGGAAAAATTGATTAAATGCATCCATTAGGATTACAGCAAAAGCGACGTTACCGAAGGCTGTCATCAGCCAGTAGCCCCAGGCAACATTAAAACCTATGAATGAGCCAAAACCTTCCTGTGCATACATATATACGCCTGCCTGTAGGTCAGGGCGTAAGTCAGATAACAGGCGAAATGAATTGGCTATAAAGTAGATACCGATACCCGCAATGATCCACGCAATAATGACGGGGCCTATTGCGGATGTTGCTGCTGTATTTTGAGGAAGGCTAAATACACCACCCCCTAACATTGAGCCAACGACTATCGCGATTAGCGCAATAAGCCCGAGTTTATGCTCTCCGCTTTTACTTTCATTATCAGTTGCATTAGCTACCGACGTTGAGGATTGATTTGACATAAATAAGATCCTTGCATGGAAATAGGGATCAACCCAACTCAAAGAGAGTCAGGTTGTCGATATAAAAAACTCGCTATTGGCGGCCTTTTTTGATTGTTGAAGCAACCTGACGTTTAAAGCGAACGTGCTCCGGCTTTTTAACCGCGTCACGTTCATCTTCAATTATTGCTCTCACCCAAAAGTCACCATTTTCATCGACATTGACGCCTTGTATTTCATGCTCAAAGCCTGGGTAATGCTTATCAAATTCTTGCAGGGCACGTAGATAGCCCATAATACCTTTATCACCATGAGGTAAACGTTCACCAGGCATTAATACAGGGATTCCCGGTGGGTATGGAACTAACATACTCGCCGCAATACGACCAGAAAAATCATCTAAACGAATATGTTCAGCTTTATATCGTAGTACTTTTTGATAAGCAGCAGCAGGTGTCATGACCGGTTCTGGATCAGTATTCACAGCAGCACTAATATGGTTCATAAGATCCAACTCACGCATTTTTTCATGCATTTGTTGGCAGAGCTGTTTAAGCGTCATTGTGTCATAGTGTGGCGATTTACCTTTCAGCGACGGGATGGCGTCAACAGCCAAGGCGTCGGTGTCATAAAGTTTTTTAAAGGCCAGTAAACTTTCAATTAACGTTCCCCATTTGCCTTTCGTAATACCCACTGAAAACAGGATAAGGATCGTATAGTCACCAGTGCGCGCAATTTCAATCCGTCTATCATCTAGGAATTTTGTGATCAGATATCCAGGGATCCCTTGATCTTCATAGCCGCCGTCGAGATTGATGCCGGGGCAGGTGATTGTGACTTTTACGGGATCAAGCATGCTGTTTGTGTTAATTAGGTCATCATCCTGAAAACCGTGCCAACGCTCACCCGCTCGCAGCTCCCAGCCGTCAGCGCTTTGATTTAATAGCTCAAGAGGTGCCTGTTCAAAACTGTACGTTGTATTCGTTGCCTTATCGTGAACTTCGGTCGGCTGCAAGACATCAAAGAACCAAGAGGACTGACCTTCCTGCTCGCGGATCTGGCGCTTAACCGATACCACCGCTTTACGAAAAGCGATAGCCTCATCGATAGACTCTTGCACTAAAGAACGTCCCGATTCACCCTGCATCATACTTACCGCAACATCAATAGATGCAATGATTGGGTAGAATGGCGATGTGGTGCCATGCATCATGAAAGAATCATTGAAGTCATCATAATCTAGCGGCGCTCGACTACTTTTTTTCACATGGATCATTGATGCCATTGATAACGAAGGCAGCATTTTGTGTGTCGACTGTACAGAGAAAATGGTCGGTCGATCAGGGGTATCCTCAGCATCCATAGCAAAGCGATTTTTATACATTGGATGAAAGCGCGCATATGCATACCACGCTTCGTCAAAGTGAATGCGCGGGACGCTGGCGCCTAACTCTTTAACGACGTCATTAACGTTGTAGCAGAAACCATCATAGGTGCAGTTGGTGACAACGGCGTAGGTTGGAGATGGGCTAACAGCGTCAGAAGTGAGTGAGCTTTTAGCAACGAGCTCATCAATACTCTCTTTTTTTAAGCGCTGATTTGGGATCGGACCGATGAGGCCATAGGCGTTTCGTGTTGGTTTGAGATAGACGGGACGCGCTTGTGAAAGCGTAAGTCCATGATTCAAGGATTTATGACAGTTACGATCCACTATCGCAATTTCATCTGCCGCTACGGCTCCTTGAGCAACGATTCTATTCGAGCCTGATGAACCTGATACGCCATAAAAGGTCCAATCAGCCCCGAAAAGCTCAGCGGCAATATCTTCCGATTTTTTGGATGGCCCTGCATGGATAAGGTAGTCACCCATTTCTGCTGTAGCAACACCGATATCAGCACGCATCATATTTTCACCAAAGAAGTTGATAAACTCAGCTCCAACAGGGTGTTTTAGATAGGCCATGCCGCCCATGTGGCCCGGGCAATCCCAATAATAGTCGCCATCTTCGGTAAAATTCTTTAATGTTTTAAAATAAGGTGGCAGCAAGTTCTCTGCATATCGATGGACAAGAGTATAAATTCGATTAGCAGTGAATGTTGCTGTTTCCGAGAATAAATAAATATATTCAGAGACTTCTTTAAGAAGTGATAGAGGCGTCTGAGCAGTTATGTCTTCTTCAGATAATAAAAATAATGGCGTCGATGTATTTCTTTGACGGAGTGATTTAACAAAATGCTCACATTCGGCGCTCATGTCCGGATTGTTGGCATCCCAGTAAATACCAATAGCACTATATTTTTGACTTTCCTGAATAAGTCTTACTGCATCATTTAGGTTATTTGTGACAGAAGTTGAAAATCCTCTTTCAGCGACTGCTCGCTTGAGTTCTTCAAGTGATTGTAAGGCTGGGCTGTCTTGTTTTAACCATGGGGATGATACAAACAAAATATTATGATTAAACTTCATAGTTAAATTCCTTTAGTTTAAATATATAATGTCTAATAAATGAATAAACGGTACCGCCTCTAACTGATTAGAGGTCTAGACCTTTCTTGGGATGACGTGATTTTAGCTAAAACTTTATCGTATCATTTAAAAATAAAAAACCAGTAAACAGATCAAGAACGATTAGGAAAATGAAAAACTTCATCTCCTCTGGCTGAAATATATTCTTTGTGCCGTTTTCCTTGATTCGCGCAAAAATAAACAATGGCAAGCCCAGTGTTAATAAAATAGGGACCATGGCTAAGTATTTTACTTCACTGGCATAAACCATAAATAAACAAAATATAATACCTATTAAAGAAGTGACTAATGCAGTTTTTCGGCCGTTTGGGGCGTATTTTTTATATTCGCCAGTTATGCATAATTTACATAGATAAGCCGTAGACATTAAATACGCGGGTAACACGGTTAGGGCTGAGATAGCTAGCATTGCAAGCCAAGCATTGCTGGAAAAGTAAACCATTAATACAACAAGTTGCATTAAAATACTGCTTGCCCAAAGAGATACTGACGCTGCTCCTTTATCATTTTTTCGTGCAAAACTTTTGGGAAACGTACCATTCTGGGCCGCCGCCATAGGGATCTCAGCACAAATCATTGTCCATGCTAACCAGCTGGATAGTACTGAAATCAGTACGCCAATGTTGATAAGCATTTCTCCCCATTCGCCAACGACAACCTTCAAAATTCCGGCTGTAGACGGTGTCGGTATCACGCTGAGCTCTTTTTGAGTCATGACGCCAAAGGGTAAGATTGAAATTAAAATACATACGACAAGTGAAATAACAAAGCCAATGAACGTTGCTTTTCCGACATCCTTCTTATTTTTTGCTCTACCGGATAACGCCACTGCGCCTTCAACCCCGATAAAACACCACAGGGCTACATCAAGAGGTGATGTGATTTGTGAGAACACCGAGCCTAAGTGCTCTTGAGATAACGATGGAGTATTCCCCCATATATCACTCGTGAACTCATTTACATTAAGAAGATAAACAAGAATAAATATAAATACGATTAGAGGTATTAGTTTTGCTATGGTACCTACAATGTCAATTTTTCCAGCGAGTTTTGTCCCTGATAATACTAAGAAGTTAAATCCCCAAACAAGAATAGATACACCTATGACCGAAGTGATGTTATTCCCACCACGAAAATCGCCAGGTATAAAATAGTTCAGCGTGTCCATAACCATAATGCCGAAGGCAACATTACTGAATATGGTCATCAACCAATATCCCCAGGCGACAATAAATGCGCAAAACGCACCAAAACCTTGCTGAGTATAAGTATAGATACCGGTTTGTAAGTCGGGTCTAATATTAGATAAAATTATAAAAGTTCTAGAAATAAAAAACATACCAAAGCCGCAGATTAACCAAGCAATAGCGACTGGCCCAACCTCTGAGTTCGCCGCCATATTTTGAGGTAATCCATCAACACCACTGCCAATCATCGAACTAACGACAATAGCGACAAGGGCCAATAAGCCTAATTTTTGGTTGTCATCTTTTCCTTTTATGCCTGTAGGCATAATCACGATCCTCTTTGCGAAAAATTATTTGATATAGTTAGGCTGGTATTGAATGAATGGGAGCATTGTATTTGATGAGTGGATTCTCCAAGAGATATTTATTTTTAGCATATAGTCTATTACGGAAATAACGTAAAGTTGTTATAACCAATCCGTTTATAGTATGTTGAAAATAAAAAAATTGGCCTTTTTGACTAAAAGGAAAATTCTGCATGACACATACCTTAGACGATTTCATTGATTAGCTAATACAATAGCCTCGCCTCTTTAAACAAATGCATAACGTTAATTGATTTCAGTAATTCATAGACGAGGAGTAAACCAATTGACAAATATTCTGGTTTGGCAATTGGTTTACTTATAAAATAAAGAAAACAATTGAATTATAGGGCTGTATAGGAAGTTAAATGCGGGTGAGTAGGGTTTTATTACATATGAAGATCATGCACTTATTTAGTTTGGATGGGCCTTATAAACTAGATTGCGCTGTAAACAAGTAGAAATATCATACTAAAGCCCCATAAGCTCTGATTGCGAGACGAGTGCAACATATTATCATTTTAAAAATGATAATCAGTACAAGGAACTATCATTAGAATAGTTCTTGTTTATGGGGCCGCTCGGCGATTAAAAGCTTCATGTTTCAACTATGACTCTTAAACTATGACTCTTAAACGCTATGAACTCATTGCCTATGAGACTCACTCGGACGAGTTGATTAGTATTGTGCAATGTTTGAAACTTAGCTTCTTCACAACTTTCAATATGAATTCATATTGAAGCTCGTTGTAATAAAGGGCTTTTGACATGGACTGTTCTTCTATGAGACTCACTATTTATGATGTGTAGTGCACTTAAACGCCCAATTTCATAGTGAGGCAATTGAACTGTAGACAATGGAGGTAAGAACAGCTCACCAATTCCTACCATATTATCATACCCCAAGACACCTACATCCTCTGGAATGCGGATTCCACGACCAAGAAGCACCTGATAGACAAGAAAGGCTATACGGTCATTACCACATACGACGGAATCGAAGATTAATTTACCCTTAGGCATATTCGCCTGCACCATTGCGGGAATATCCTGATAATGCTCGTCACCAAATTCCATATAACAATGCATCAATGCATCTGGATCTATTCCTGCTTCATGAAAAGCGCGTTCTAAACCCTTTAAACGACGAATTGTCGCTGGATGATTGGCCGGAAGGTGTAGGCATAGAGGGCGGCGATATCCTCTCGCCAACAGAGCCTTAATAGCGTCGTACTGTCCTTGCTCATCATTCGGAATATAGCTTGCAATAGGCTCGTGTAGACTTTCACAATTTGCTAATAC
Organism: Hafnia sp.; assembly: GCF_036648275.1. NCBI lineage: Bacteria > Pseudomonadati > Pseudomonadota > Gammaproteobacteria > Enterobacterales > Hafniaceae > Hafnia > Hafnia sp. The sequence continues at coordinate 326,612 of NZ_JAVXIQ010000001.1, forward strand.
GCAAGGCAAAGACAATAACTTATGAGGGACTGGTACCTGACGTAGTCCCATAGTTGTATAGATAATACCACTTGGTCTATGAGACAGAAGTAGGTCAACCATCGTTTCCGGACTATCGTCTGAGAACATATTTACGACGAAACTGTTCCAACCATGTGCTCGCGCAGTTTCTTCAATTGATAAAGTGATATCAACGGAAAAAGGGGTTGTGACCGTATCTAGAGCTAAAACACCTATTGTGTCCGGAGTTGCACGGGCGCCGCGGATTTTTTTTGCAGATAAGTCGGGAACGTAATTTAAATGATTTATTGCTGTCTGAACGCGATCTAAAGTCTCAGCTTTAAGTTTTTCAGGACTGTTAAGTGCTCGTGATACCGTCATTAATGATACGTTTGCCAATTTTGCTACATCTTTTAGTGACGCCATAATTACCAGTCCTAATTATATTAATCTTAACCTAAGTCCTAATCGCATCAGGCTATACAACTCTGTTTCTGATGTAAAAGAATGCTTTTATTTAGTGCGGTCATCAATTTAAGAAGAGGGCGCCTAGCCTATTTTGTAGGATAGCTCCTTTAGGAAGAAATCCTTTATACGTTAGTCAGTCTTTTCCATCGCTTTAGAGTCAAATTATCCATCGGACAACGCATCGCAGCCCGTTACATTTTACATCCTATCTTATCATCTGTGTTGAATTGCTGAGGCTTTCTGAAGAGCTGGCGAAAACATGATCTCTCTCTCAATTATTTTATGTTAACGTTAACTTATGTGATTAACATCATAAATCGCAGCAAAATAGCGCGATGAAACCATTTTGTTAACGTTATCATTTTCTCATGCCCCCTATATGAGATTGCTATGATGAAGAAGCATCATTCTCGCAGTTACCCATTATTAAGTGCTTTGCTGTTTTTCTTTTTTGTCAGTTGGTCATCTTCAAGCTCATTGCTTTCAATCTGGCTCCATCAGGAGGCCGGATTGAAAGCCACTGATACTGGTATCATTTTTGCTGTTCTGTCGGTTTCAGCATTATGCGCTCAGGTATGTTACGGCTTTATTCAGGACAGGCTGGGATTACGCAAAAATCTGCTTTGGTATATTACCGCGCTATTAATTCTCTCTGGGCCTGCGTATTTGCTTTTTGGATACTTACTAAGCATCAATATTCTGTTAGGTAGCGTATTTGGCGGCTTGTTTGTCGGTCTGACATTTAATGGGGGTATCGGTGTTTTAGAGTCCTATACCGAGCGAGTCGCTCGACAAAGTACCTTCGAGTTTGGCAAGGCGCGCATGTGGGGATCACTCGGTTGGGCTACCGCGACCTTTTTTGCGGGCTTACTCTTTAATATTAATCCGAATCTTAATTTTTTAGTGGCTTCCTGCTCAGGCCTAGTTTTCTTCTGCCTGCTTGCTCGTTTGAAAGTTAGCACTCCTGCAAGTTTGGAAAAAGTTGAAGTAGGAGCTGAAAGAGTGACATTGGAAGATGCATTAAGGCTCCTGACACTCCCACGGTTTTGGGCTCTGGTATTTTTTGTGGTTGGGACCTGCATTTATAGTGTCTATGACCAGCAATTCCCTGTTTATTTTGCATCGCAATTTGCAACCCTGAGAGAAGGGAATGCAATGTTCGGCTATCTAAATTCGTTTCAGGTGTTTTTAGAAGCGGGCGGCATGTTCTGTGCACCTTGGTTAGTCAATCGCATTGGTGCCAAAAATGGTCTTATATTTGCAGGCATGGTAATGGCTTTACGTATGATTGGCTCAGGTCTGGTTGAAGGACCTTTGCTGATTTCAATTACAAAGCTACTCCATGCTGTCGAGTTGCCAATTTTGTTAGTCTCTATATTTAAGTACAACAGCTTAAACTTCGATAAGCGCCTTTCCTCAACGCTATATCTTGTGGGTTTCGCTTGTACAAGCTCTGTTATCGCTTCCGTATTATCGCCCCTTGCTGGCTATAGCTATGAAAAATATGGCTTTGCGCAATCCTATTTACTGATGGGATTGATGGTGTTCAGCACAACGTTTATTTCAATATTTCTTTTGCAAAGCCATAAGTCCTCGACAGCAGGTGTGCTTTCGCGATCTTCCTCCCTTTGACTCAAAAAAGAGTAATTTTTATGACATTACACATTGCCGATGCAGAACAGGAGCTGACACAAAAAAGCGATCAGCTAAATACGCGCTGGTACCCTTATTATCATTTGGCAGCACGGGCTGGCTGGATGAATGATCCTAATGGACTTGTTTGGTTTGATGGATGGTTTCACGCATTTTATCAACATCATCCTTATTCAACTGAGTGGGGGCCGATGCATTGGGGGCATGCTCGCAGTCGGGATCTTATGCGCTGGGAGCACTTGCCTGTAGCACTAGCACCTGAAGGTCCAGAGGATAAGGATGGCTGTTTCTCAGGTTCTGCGGTTGTTAACGAAAATGAGTTGGCTCTTATATATACAGGACATAAGTTCCATGGGGATCCAAGTAGTGAAGATAATCTCTATCAGGTTCAGTGCCTTGCTACTAGCCGAGATGGAATCAACTTCACGCGTAAGGGGCAGGTATTAGATACTCCATCTGGACTGCATCACTTCCGAGATCCTAAGGTTTGGAAGGAAGGAGATATGTGGTACATGGTTGTTGGTGCACGTGTTGAGGATACTGGGCAGGTGAGATTATATCGCTCAGAGGATCTACATCATTGGGATGAGCAAGGAATACTTGCTGAAGCACCGCACGGCATGGGCTACATGTGGGAATGTCCTGACTTTTTCACACTAGATGACAAACAGGTGCTGATGTTCTCTCCTCAGGGGATCGCAGCTGAAGGTTATGCTAACCGTAATCTTTTCCAAAGCGGTTATATAGTTGGTCGATGGCAACCCGGTGAAAAATTCATCCAAGAAAGCAAGTTTCAAGAGCTCGATCACGGCCATGATTTCTATGCCCCGCAAAGTTTCCTCGCCCCAGATGGTCGGCGTATTGTTATCGGATGGATGGATATGTGGGAATCGCCTTTACCTGAACAGCAGGATGGATGGGCTGGTATATTTACTTTGCCACGTGAGTTAGTCATCACGCCAAACAACCAACTACAAATGCGTCCTGTTCATGAAGTCGAAAGTCTTCGAGAGGAATGGTATAGCTGGCCAGTAAGCACATTAAAAAATAAACAATTATGTGTCATGCATAATTGTGAGGCCGCTGAAGTTATCATTACTTGGGATACCTCGCTTAGCGAAGCTGAGCAATATGGAATTGCACTTGATGATGGGATGAGATTATATATTGATAATCAAGCAAAACGTCTGATCCTTGAGCGGAATTATCCGCAGTATAACCTTTGTGGCCAACGTAGTATCCCTATGCCAACAGGTGATGAGTTAAATCTTCGCGTGTTCTTCGATCGTTCATCCGTCGAGGTCTTTGTGAATGACGGTGAAGCTTGCCTAAGTAGCAGAATCTATCCACAACAGCGCCAGTTAAATGTTTTTGCGTGGCCAGGAAACGCCGTTCTAAAAGAATGCGGCGCATGGAATCTGAGATAAGTGAAAAATTTGATGTCGTCGTTTTCCACCGACGACGTCAAACCTATTGCATAATATCAGCTTGGCAGGGACTCATTCTATGAACGTGAAGAACGGATTGTTGCTATGTATCGGTGCATTTTCTAGCACTCTTTATGCCCAATCCCCCTTGACTTTAGAGCAGCGTATTTCTCAATTAGAGGAAAGGTTGATTGCAGCAGAAAACAGGGCAGGTAGGGCAGAGGAGGAAATTAAAAAATTAAAAGGCAAGCCCACTGATAATAATAAAATCAATACAGATATCACTAAGAATAAAACCTCATCAGAATTTATTTTTAATGAAAAATCCAAGTTGAAGTTTTATGGAGATGTTGAGTTTAATCTAGATGGTGCTAGCCGCACAGGTAGCTTAACATCCCTAAAAACTAGTGCGAATAATAAAATAGCCCCAAGTGAAAAAGAACGTTGGGATGTTAATGGTAGGATATTACTTGGTGTAGAGGGCGTTCAGCATTCAAATAATGGTAAGTACGCAGGATTTACAGTTCAACCACTTGCCGATATGAATGGAAAAATGAATCTAGATGATGCCGCATTTTATTTTGGCAAGGAAAATGATTGGTTGATGAAAGTTGGGCGCTTTGAAGCCTATGATATTTTCCCACTCAATCAAGATACGTTTGTTGAATATTCAGGGAATACGGCCAATGACCTATACAGTGATGGCTATGGTTACATATACATGATGAAAGAAGCTAGAGGGCGTAGCAACAGCGGTGGAAATCTACTAGTAAGTAAAACGATTGATAATTGGTACTTAGAACTAAACACATTAGTTGAAGATGGCAGCTCACTTTTCGTGGACCAACGTTATCATGGAACAAAATTAGATAATAAAAAGAATGTTGTGTATTTTCGTCCCGTAGTCTCTTGGCGTGCGAGTCATTATTCATTGGCTGCAGCAATGGAAACTAACGCGGTCAATAATGCGTATGGGTACACTGATAGTCAGGGGCGATGGCACGATACATCTGAAAGAACTGGCTATGGTTTGACTATGACATGGAACTCCTTGAGAACGAATCCTCAAGACGGAATGATAGTTAACTTAAATACCGCGATGATGGATGCTAAGGATGAACGAGATTTCAGTGCTGGTATAAATGCACTTTGGCACCGTGTAGAGTTGGGATATATATATGCACATAACAAAATATCGAACTTTAACGTTCTCGGTGTTAATGGTGAATGCGGTAATGATTGCGCCATCTTGGCACCTGGAAAATACGACATTCATACCATACATTCTTCGTGGCAGGTGCCAGATATTATGAATATGCCAAATTTTAATATTTATCTTGGTGCATATGCCTCATGGCTGAATTCGTCTGCGGAAGAAGATTCGAGTAATCAGCCGCGCTATGGGGCTCGTCTACGTTTTAAATACCTGTTTTAAAGTATCGTTTATTTCGAGGGTTTATCATGAATATCTGGACACTGGGTGATGCGGTTGTTGACCTGCTGCCTTTATCAAATATGAAATATCAGGCTTGTGCTGGTGGAGCACCGGTCAATGTGGCTGTGGGAGCAGCAAAGCTTGGCTGTCAAAGTGGATTTATTGGTCGGGTAGGTGAGGATTCATTTGGCAATTTTCTCAAAGAAAGTTTAGATGAATATGGTGTTAATACACATCATATGCAGTTCGATGATAAATTTAGAACCAGTACAGTTCTGGTTTCTTTAGCTACAAATGGAGAACGTGAATTTACCTTCTTAGTTAACCCCTCGGCAGATCAGTTTTTGACCACAGATTCCCTGCCGCATTTTGAACAGGATATCCTCCATTTTTGCTCATTAGCTTTAGTTTCAGAGGAATGTCGCAACACATTGACCTCTGCTATTACCAAAGTTAAAGATCAAGGAGGGCTTTTGAGCTTTGACGTCAACTTACGAGAGCAAATGTGGTCAGATCGCCAGCAAATGTTTACGACTATTCGTCATTTTGCATCTCAGGCCGATATTTTAAAACTATCGGAAGAAGAATGGTATTGGCTAGCCGAAACGCACGATTTTGCTAAAGCAATCGATATGCTTCATTCAATTCCATCCAAGCTGAAGGTCGTGACCTATGGTGCACAAGGTTCGATGGTGTTATGGCAAAACCAAGTGATTCATTTTAATGGTTATGCTGTTAATAGTGTAGATACTACCGGTGCTGGAGATGCGTTTATGGCTGGCCTTCTGGCTGGTATTGCGAAAAATAATTTGCCCGTTAATCTGCCAAACCTGTATCGAGTCATGGCTCAGGCCAGCGCATGTGGTGCTTTAGCCACTACGCAAAAAGGGGCATTAACAGCCTCCCCAGACTCAACTGCGGTAGAGATATTTATTAGAGAAACATCTCCACTTGGATATGAGATCGCAGATATTTCGTGACGATAATATATGATTAACTTTATTCTCTGATGAGTTGTAGGCACTATCGGATGTATAACTTTGGTAAAATAATAGGCAGAATTTAATAAGCCAATTAAACGACTCAACTCTATAATTAATTTTTAAATATTGTTTTCATCTCTTGATGTAGGTATGTCTGTAATTGTCCAATGCCTTCTGCATTAACAATTATTTAGATACTTTTTTTATCGAATTAAAAACAGTCTTGAATAAATTAAACTAGGAGGATTTCTGAAAAAGTCTATAAATGGTATCTGCATATTATTTAGGCTAATATACTCTCAGCGAAATTCTTAATTTTAGCTATGCTGTCGCAATATTATCTGAGGCTCTATGAAATAAAAAATCCACGCTGATGCGTGGGTTTTTTATGAACGTTTAAACGTGATATGTGCTGTTCTCTTTTGAAAGTATTTCATCGCAAACATCCCATCCTCATAACTGTTACTGTGCTTGTTCTCATGAATATGATCGTCTAGACGGGGGGAGGGGGACATCAGCACGATTATCGGGAATAGGCTTTCCGTGGAGTAACATGAGCATACCGAGACCATGCATTTTAACAGATTCGGCTTGGTCACAAATCGGGCATTTTACGTCAACTTTAGCTATCAGGTGCACATTACAAAAAAAGCGATTCTAACGCATGAGCAACACGTTGAATACTTGACCTATTTTAAGAATGACTGAGGATTAACTTAAAGAATTATAATGACAATGGACCTGTGTATTTTCTCTAAGACATGTAATTCCGCAATCGATAAACTATCTTTTCGGTGAGAAAATCACCCCAATCAACTGTGCTGGGTGTTGCATTGATGTAAATCAATAATGGATTGATTGGTTTGTAATGTAGTACTCAAATAACCTTTCTCAATACAATTTTCTCCTGACTGCACCATGTTCAGCTATATGCAGCAGGTGTTATAAACTTTCTAGTCATTTTGTTCATTAATAAGTAGAAGAAAAGTCCTAGAAGATTCATTTCTTCAATATTTAGATCTAACAATTTGATCTTGATGTTAATATTACTCTAATATCGCGATGTTGAAACATAGTACCTGCCTCGCCATTTATCATGCCAACGATCTGTCGGGGAGTTTTTGGGCACACTTTATCCAGGCTATGGGGTGACATTCTTTGAAAGAATTACGCTCAATAGACCAATGAACTGACAGAGTACAGCATTCATCGGGACGGTAGCCTTTGCATTCTTCAGAAAACGATATTACAGCACAAGCCTTTGATATCCTGATATCCTGATATCCTGATATCGGATACTTGGCTAACTGGCCCTTGCCATCAGAAACGGTAAGCCTCCGGTGGTTGACGATAGCTTATATCAGCAGTGTCTTGGTATGTTCCAGCGGGTACAGGATAAGTGGGGCTCTTCCGGTGCCTCTGGTTGGCTGAAGAAATCAAATTTGCCCACTGTGTATTTGTGGATGAAGCAATAATGTCCCAACCGGATAACCATACCTCTTCAGCGATTAGCCATGTCAAAGTAAACGGCTATGGCGGCCCTAACATTAGCCCATTTGGTGATGGTGGCGGGTATTGCTGCGTACAACTACCGGACAAATGGAAACCTGGATTGAAAGCGCATATTGAGTGGGAAGTTGACCCTCATACAGCACCACCATTTCCTGGATATAAAGATAGGAGAAAATTTAACTCATGGAAAAGCGCTCTGGAAGACAGCTTTCAAAAACACAGCGCTATTGTTGATATCCCACAATACGGCAAAGAACGCTGTGGTTTAACGGTGCACTTCTTATCTTGCAATCAGGTAAAAGTGACAACAGTTTGCTCAGGATACGGTACGCCGAATTATCCGATCAAAGAGCATCTTAAGATGAAGGAGCCTGCGTCATGTCCGGCTTAAGATTTGTTTTTCTGATGTTTATTTTTTTTGTGTCTGGTTGCTCTCATGCAAGTGACGATGATTATACCGCTGGCGACCTACGAGGTTTCAATCACATGGTAGACAGCGGGGTTAACTCGTTTACGGTCAATGGGTACGGTGGAACACTGACGGGTAATTCATGTTGCATCATGCTTCCCAACAAATGGACGCCGGGTCTGAAAGCCCATATTGAGTGGGAAGTTGACCCGAACCCATTGGAAAAAATACCCATGAAGAAAAAAGGGTTTGGCTATGAGGAAGAAGCCTATGCTCAACATAAAGCTAAATATCAACAGCACAGCACAATTGTTGATATCCCGCAATACGGCAAAGAACGCTGTGGTTTAACCGTGCATTTCCTGCCTTGTGACCAGGTAAAAGTCACAACGGTTTGTTCAGGATACGGTACGCCGAATTACCCAATCAAAGAGCCTCTTAAGATGAAGGAGCCTGCGTCATGTCCGGCTTAAGATTTGTTTTTCTGATGTTTATTTTTTTTGTGTCTGGTTGCTCACATGCCAGTGATGATGGTTATACCTCAGGGGATATCGGTGGGGTTAATCATACTTCATCAGCGATTAACTATGTCAAAGTAAACGGCTATGGCGGCCCTAACATTAGCCCATTTGGTGATGGTGGCGGGTATTGCTGCGTACAACTACCGGACAAATGGAAACCCGGATTGAAAGCGCACATTGAATGGGAAACCGATCCTGAACCCTATGCACATTTGCCGCCTTTGGGTACTGACGAATATCGGAAGGCATATGCGCTTCATAAAGCTAAATATCAACAGCACAGCACTATTGTTGATATCCCACAATACGGCAAAGAACGCTGTGGTTTAACGGTGTACTTCTTACCTTGCAATCAGGTAAAAGTGACAACAGTTTGCTCAGGATACGGTACACCGAATTACCTGATCAAAGAGCCTCTTAAGATGAAGGAGCCTGCGTCATGTCCGGCTTAAGATTTGTTTTTCTGATGTTTATATTTTTTGTGTCTGGTTGCTCACATGCCAGTGATGATGATTATACCGCTGGTGATTTGCGCGCTGTTAACCATGTTGATGGTATTGGAATCAATGGTTTTTCTGTAAACGGATACCATGTGCCAGGATTGGGCGGTGGTTACTGCTGCATTCAACTTCCCAACAAATGGACGCCGGGTCTGAAAGCCCATATTGAGTGGGAAGTTGACCCGAACCCATTGGAAAAAATACCCATGAAGAAAAAAGGGTTTGGCTATGAGGAAGAAGCCTATGCTCAACATAAAGCTAAATATCAACAGCACAGCACAATTGTTGATATCCCGCAATACGGCAAAGAACGCTGTGGTTTAACCGTGCATTTCCTGCCTTGTGACCAGGTAAAAGTCACAACGGTTTGTTCAGGATACGGTACGCCGAATTACCCAATCAAAGAGCCTCTTAAGATGAAGGAGCCTGCGTCATGTCCGGTGAAATGAGTTTAGCCAATCCTTGTTGGGCACCGCCGTTATTCCCGGAGGCCGGGCGTCTGCCTCTTACGGAAGCGCAGGTCAATGCCAACTATAAAAAACAAATACAGGAAGAACAGGATTACAAAACCCGTTTAAGTGAGCAGTCCGGAAAAAAAGTCGGTTTTGTCTGCTGTCGTAGCCTGCATATCAGTTTGTTTTTTGACGGCACGGGTAACAATGAACATAACGATACAAGTAGTGATCCTGCGCATCCCACCAATATTGCGAAGCTATATCACGCAACATTTCAGGATGCTGAGAGAGATGGCTATTTTCGCTATTATATCCCTGGCGTCGGTACCCCTTTCCCTAAAATTGGCGAAATGGATTACAGCAATGATGGTCTGGCTTTTGCGGCTGGTGGAGAAGATCGTATTAACTGGGCGTTGTTAAGGCTGGTCGATGCCCTGAGCTATGCGATCACCAAAGGGGCTAAGCGTCTTGATGATGGTGTCGCCAAAGGAATGTTACCGGACATGCGTGCCCATGCGCCTTTCTCGGGTGAAGTCAATCGCCGTAACGCCATTAATCCGCTATTGAAAGCACTGGAAGGTCAGGCTAAAGAAAGCCAGCAGCCCCATCTGTTGGGAGTTAAGCTGTTCATTTATGGTTTTTCACGCGGAGCCGCTGAAGCCAGAACCTTTATCAGCTGGCTAACGCAACTGCCAGCACCCAATAAATCTGGCGGATATCAACCACTCATTTTGGCCGGATTGCCTGTCAGTATTGAATTTGCAGGTCTGCTGGATACCGTAGCCTCAGTAGGGGCTGCCCATATACTGCCCGGAGCCGCAGGCCATATGGGCTGGGCGGATAATACCCAACCTCTGCCTGACGAAACTAAATTCCCCGGATTAATTAAATGCTGCCGTCATTTTATCGCCGCTCATGAACAACGGCTGTGTTTCCCGCTGGATTCAATTCGTCGAGCCGATGATGGTAGCTATCCGTCATATTCGAATGAAGTTATTTATCCCGGTATGCATTCCGATGTTGGGGGCGGTTACCCGCCTGGCGATCAGGGGAAATCCCTTAACGGCACAGGGGAAGTGCTATCCCAGATTGTTCTTCACGATATGTACGCCGCTGCATTTGAGGCGGGAGCACCATTAGCAGTTCTACCTAAAAGTATTTCTGCGCTTATAAAAGACATTTCACCGTCGCGAACTATGTCCCCTGAATCACAAGGAGAGTTCGATTTTAGTAAAATACTGGTCAAACGTTTCAATATTTGGCGACAAACCCTGCTCAATACCACTTTGCAGGGCAATGACGTGAGCGAGGATAATAAAGGCGGCTATCATGCCTACCAACTTTCTCAAACCCTTGAAAGCGCGGTTATTGAACAAATCGGTTGGATCACCGCCTGGCGCATTGGTCGCTATGCCCATGGCAGCATGCTTTCCCAGGACAAGACGTTTGCCCGGAGTTTCTTCAATCAGGCCCCACAGCTAAATACTCAAGAGTTGAAAGACGAAAAAGATGCACATGACGCGAAAGTAAAGGAGCTCGCTAAGCGCCGCGCCGAAGCGAAAAAAGCACGTACACCGCTGGACGAGAGCTTGCAGGGCAAACCCGACCTCGACCCAACCAACGCGCAGTACCAGTTGCGCGAAGCTGCCCGTGAGTTTCAGCATGACTATAAAGAATGGGTGCGGGATATCAATGGGCAAAGCGTCTGGGATAAACCCATCCAGATTGCGTTGGATGTTATTCCCAAGCATGCCGTGTTTCTGATTAACGGTGATGATGACCAGGCCGAATATAAAGAAATGAAAGCGGACGGCGACAGGCTTTATCCGCAGTTATTTATCGACAGTTTGGGCACCGGTATCCGCACCCAGCCCCGTGCTGAACTGCTGGCATTCTACGATGAACAGGTACACGATTCCCGTGCCTGGTTTATGCAAAGTGCGCTCGGGGGGCGTGAGCCTTGGGGCGGCTACTTCCGCTATCGCATGATTTACTGCGGCAATAAAGCCAACAAAAAGCTGCAGCTGATATCGGTGGAAGGCAAGGTGGTAGGCGCTGCGCCAACCTCCAATAAGGTTATCTATCTGGTGGAGCCGAAAACGGCGTATGCACCTGAAGTCCATAAAGTCAAAGACCTGGCAAACGGCGTCACGCAAAAACTTACCTCCGACGTGCAGTCTGTACCGGGCACAGAGCCGGGCCTTACGGTGGCCCAAAATCGCTCGGCCACCATCAGCAGCAACCATCAGGCCATGATGTCATCGTCGCTGGAGATGCTTAAAGCCTCAGGGGCCAGCATCGTATAAGCCTGCAAAAACTCATCCGCGTGGGCGATACCCTGAAGCCCTACGGCGGTGAAGTGCTGAGCGGTAGCTATAACGCCTTCGGTATGCCCGTCGCCTGCGTTGACGATAAGATTAAATGCACCCAGCACGGCATGACGACCATTGTGCAGGGCACCACCGGCAGTATCGTAAATGGTAAGGCGGTGGCGCTCGACGAGCATAAATGCGGCTGTACGCTGGTCAGTTCCTTGTCGCATCATATGGATGTGCGTGGATGAATCAGGGGCCTCGTTTTTCGGCACGTAGCGACAGTTATCGGGAAAATGGACTAGCTCAGGACGGTCATCCAAGTGTAAGTGCTTGCATTTCTCGCGGGCTTCGGCAAGTTTGAATTTTGGGTACTCACCCAGCGCAAACATGCTGGATTTACCGTTGAGTTTAAACCGATAGCACCATGCCTTTTTGCCATTGGGTTTCACGTCGAGATAGAGACCGTTGAAAATCATTGAGTTGATAGAGTTTTTCTTGCGGCTTGGCAGTGCGGCATTGCGTATCAGTGAGTATAACGGAATCTTGTTTATTTATTATACCGTTATTGTACTCACTTAAAAAAAAGATAGAAGGATGTTGTACTCATCCATGGACTCATTTTTGACAGCGTTGTCATGAGATGAGTTGAGACATTATGAAATGAAAAATCCACGCAATTGCGTGGATTTTATAGTGTTTTTAGATTCTTATGAGATTCAGCGAAACCTCATGAGACAACAAAACTAATTTAGACGTTGAACAAGAAGTTCATCACATCGCCATCTTTAACGATGTAGTCTTTACCTTCTGAACGCATTTTACCGGCTTCTTTCGCGCCTTGTTCACCCTTGTAGGTGATGAAGTCGTCGAACGCGATGGTTTGAGCGCGGATAAAGCCTTTTTCGAAGTCGGTATGGATTTTACCGGCAGCCTGTGGTGCGGTAGCGCCAACAGGAATGGTCCATGCACGAACTTCCTTCACGCCAGCAGTGAAGTAGGTTTGCAGATTCAGCAGTTCGTAGCCTGCGCGAATAACGCGGTTCAGGCCCGGCTCTTCCAAACCAAGTTCAGCCATGAATTCGTCACGGTCGGCATCGTCGAGTTCAGCGATATCAGATTCAACCGCGGCACACACGGCAACCACAACAGAACCTTCTTTCGCCGCGATTTCACGCACGATGTCTAAATACGGGTTATTTTCAAAACCGTCTTCGTTGACGTTAGCGATGTACATGGTTGGTTTCAGCGTCAGGAAGCTCAGGTAGCGGATAGCCGCTTTGTCTTCATCGGTTAAATCCAGCGCGCGCAGCATGCCTGCGTTTTCCAACTGTGGCAGACATTTTTCCAGCGCAGCCAGTTCAGCTTTTGCGTCTTTATCGCCGCCTTTGGCTTTCTTCTGCACACGATGCATTGCACGTTCGCAGGTGTCTAAGTCAGACAGCGCCAGTTCAGTGTTGATAACGTCGATATCGTCAGCCGGATCAACTTTGTTGTTCACGTGAATGATGTTGTCGTTTTCGAAACAACGAACAACGTGGCCGATCGCTTCGGTTTCACGGATGTTGGTCAGGAACTGGTTGCCCAGACCTTCGCCCTTAGAGGCACCTTTTACCAAACCTGCGATATCAACGAATTCCATGGTGGTTGGCAGGATGCGCTGTGGTTTTACGATCTCAGCCAGTTTGTCCAGACGCGGATCAGGCATAGGAACGACGCCGGTGTTCGGTTCAATGGTACAGAACGGGAAGTTTGCTGCTTCGATACCCGCTTTGGTCAGCGCATTGAACAGAGTGGATTTACCAACGTTTGGCAGGCCCACAATACCGCATTTGAATCCCATGTGTTATCACCTTAACTTATTGAATATCAACAACTAAAATTTAGCATGTTGAAGAAATTGGAAATTATTCGCCAATTATACACGCAAAGTATCTTTTTCTCGAATCATCCATCGGGAAAGGGCGCGCGTATATCATCAGCGTGGCGTAGATTTGAACCCGTTCATACGCGCCATTGCGCGATCGATGCCTTCTTTCAGTAGCACTTCGGTACAGCGCAGCGCTTCATCAATAGCGTCATCAATCAGCGGTTGTTCGCTGGCGAGCGGCTTACCCAGCACAAAGCCGACAACCTTGCTTTTATCGCCTGGATGGCCAATACCGATGCGTAGACGGTAAAAGTTTGGGTTATTACCCAGTTTGCTCTGAATATCTTTTAGGCCGTTATGACCACCGTTTCCGCCGCCTAACTTTAATTTGGCGACGCCCGGTGGTAGGTCGAGCTCGTCGTGTGCAACCAGAATTTCATCAGGTTGAATACGATAAAAGGTGGCGAGGGCGGCAACAGCTTTACCGCTTAAGTTCATAAACGTGGTTGGCACCAATAAACGTACGTCGTTGCCAGCCAGATTTAGGCGCGCGGTATAGCCGTAAAATTTGCTTTCTTCCTTCAGTGACTGGCCGTTACGTTCAGCCAGCGCATCGACGAACCATGCCCCTGCGTTATGACGTGTTTGTGCGTATTCCGCTCCGGGATTGGCAAGGCCGACAATTAGTTTGATAGTCACGTTTTGTTCCACGTATCAGAGAAGAAATTCAGCCGCGCATTTTACCCCTATGCGGCGGGAATGCAAAAGCTTGGCTCAAAGGAGGGCGTTAAGTTAAAAAATAGTCATGAATTGGATAAATCATAAGCACACTATAGAATCAGTAGTGTTAAGGGTAATGTAAAATTAACGTAAAGAAAGATAAGCGAAAAAGCACAAATTGTGATGTATGGCGCAATAACCATACGCCATATGAGTCTATACTTTAAGCATAAGGAAAGATTGAACGCCGAAAGGCGTAACACATTAAGTGTTCTAACTTGAGGAGGTGATTTATGAAACGTAAAACTGCCATGAGGCTCGGTAACGTTTTTATGGGATTAGGCCTGATCACCATGGTTGGCGGCGTAGGTTACTCCGTTCTTGCCCAGCTGCCTCAGCTCAATTTACCTCAGTTTCTGTCACACGGCGCTGTTATGAGTATCTTTGTTGGGGCGCTGTTATGGTTGGCCGGTGCGCGTATCGGTGGTCATGAACGTGTTGCCGACCGTTACTGGTGGGTTCGCCACTTTGATAAACGCTGTAATCGTAATACTCGTCATTCTTAACCTTTCACAAACGGTTGTTTTGAGTAATAAGATTGTGTTTAAGAAGTTGTTAGTGAATAAGATTAAATGAATATTAGCCTGATAAATTAAAACGCCGCACTGCTTTCGCAACGCGGCGTTTTTTTGTCTGCGTCCTACCCAGTGCAAACAAAAAACGGCGGATTTCTCCGCCGTTTTGCTGCATGTTGAACGAGAACTTAGTGTTCGAACATCGCAGAGATAGATTCTTCATTGCTGATACGGCGGATAGCTTCAGCCAACATGCCAGACAGCGTCAGGGTGCGAACTTTCTTCAGCGCCTTGATTTCGTCAGACAGAGGGATGGTATCGCAGACGATGATTTCATCAATCACAGAGTTTTTGATGTTGTCGATCGCGTTGCCGGAGAAGATTGGGTGGGTTGCGTAAGCAAATACACGTTTAGCACCACGTTCTTTCAGTGCTTCAGCGGCTTTACATAGCGTACCACCGGTGTCGATCATGTCATCAACCAGCACGCAGTCGCGGCCTGCAACGTCACCAATGATGTGCATCACTTGAGAAACGTTAGCGCGAGGGCGACGTTTGTCGATGATAGCCATGTCAGTATCGTTAAGCAGTTTAGCAATAGCACGGGCGCGAACAACACCACCGATATCTGGAGAAACCACAATTGGGTTTTCCAGATTCTGTTGCAGCATA
The DNA here is from genome assembly GCF_036648275.1 of Hafnia sp. Lineage (NCBI taxonomy): Bacteria > Pseudomonadati > Pseudomonadota > Gammaproteobacteria > Enterobacterales > Hafniaceae > Hafnia > Hafnia sp. Next base: position 342,124 of record NZ_JAVXIQ010000001.1, read on the forward strand.
TCTTCCAGCAGGATCGGGCTACCGAATACGTTGTCTACCGGCACGTCGAAGAAGCCTTGAATCTGTTCAGCATGCAGGTCCACGGTAAGAACGCGGTCAACACCTACGCTTGACAGGAAGTCAGCCACGACTTTCGCCGTGATTGGTACACGCGCAGAACGCACACGGCGGTCCTGACGAGCATAGCCAAAGTAAGGGATAACTGCGGTAATGCGGCCGGCAGAAGCGCGGCGCAGCGCGTCAACCATAACAACCAGTTCCATTAGGTTATCGTTGGTTGGTGCACAGGTGGACTGGATGATGAAAATATCACCACCGCGTACATTTTCGTTGATTTGTACGCTCACTTCGCCGTCGCTAAAACGACCTACAGCGGCGTCACCAAGGCTGGTGTACAAACGGTTGGCAATACGTTGTGCTAGTTCCGGGGTAGCGTTACCAGCAAAAAGCTTCATATCAGGCACGAGAAGAACCTCAGGCTTGCGTCCAGAGAAGTTGGCAGTACAGACACGTTAAACAGGGGGTGGTGATAGCGTGCTGCAATACCCTACGGGTGTTTCAGAACTCAAATATTCGAAGCAGTGGCAGCGAATGCACATCACTTTGAATATGTCTAAGTTCTCTTCATTTGCCAAACAAGACAAATGGCCGAGTCAAAACGTGGCTACTTGCGCTAAATTGTGCTCATAGTTCGCGCTATCAACGTGTATCAGAAATCCCGAAGGCGTTTCGAACGATGCACATCAAACGTAAAAATCATTTTACGGACTCAATAAACTCTGAGCGGACAAGGTGTAACGGTGAAGTGTTAACGCCACGCGCAACAAAACCCTTGATCCACTCGGGGGCTTTGCTAAGCACCTGAAGGGCAGAAGACTTGGTGTCAAATTCAGCAAACACGCAAGCACCTGTGCCAGTCAGACGCGACGGCGCGTATTGTAACAGCCATGAAATGACCTGTTCAACCTCACGGAAACGTTTTCTTGCGGTAAGTTCGCAATCATTTGCGTACGGAATACGGAGAAGTTCCTGCAAAGACCGCACAGGAGTGTCTCTTTTCAGCTCCGGATCGCCGAAGATCGCAGGGGTAGGAATATTTACACCGGGGTGTGCAACAAGGTACCATTTTTCTTCAGGATGTGCGGGATGTAACAATTCACCAACACCTTCTGCAAAAGATGCAAAGCCATTAACAAAAATAGGTACATCCGCGCCGAGCGTTAAACCTAACTTTGCCAGCTCGCTGTCGCTGAGATTGGAGTGCCATAATGTATTGAGTGCCACTAGCACCGTCGCCGCATCGGACGAACCTCCACCAAGACCTCCCCCCATCGGAATGATCTTTTCTAGCGCGATATCCGCCCCGCAGTGTGAGAAACGCTCAGGCAAATTGTCGCGCAGCAGTTTTGCTGCCCGAATAATGAGGTTTTGCTCATTTGGCACACCGTCGATAGGCGTGAGCAAATTGATCTGACCGTCATTACGCGGCGTGATGGTGAGTCGATCGCCATAATCCAAAAACTGAAACAGCGTTTGTAGATTATGGTAGCCGTCTGGACGACGGCCCGTGATGTATAAAAATAAGTTTAGCTTGGCGGGCGCAGGCCAAACGCGGGTGGTCGACATCATTTTTGCAGCGTCCAATTATCCATTTTCAGCTTGATACGCTGTTCACCCTGTGTAATTTCTAACTGAGCGGGTAGAGACGGTTTGCTGTCGGCATCATATTTCAGGTAGTTCACTTTCCACGTGAGGCCATCTTTACTGTAGGTCAGATCTTGCAAACGATACTGGCTATCGAGGGTGAACTCTGTTGCGTCACCCGGTAGGCCTAACATCCATAGACGCAGGCTCTGTAGCGGAATTTGCATGCCGGTCAGTTTTTGGATCATCTCATCAGCGTTATCGCTGACATAGCGCTTGCCTTTATTGTCTGTCAATTGCACTACGCCAGGAATGACGTTTAATTCCATTTCAGTGCTGCCTAGCGGATTAGTCAGCAGCAGTCGATAGCGTTCGGGTGCCGTTTGTTGCCAGAAGAAGCGGGCATATACTTTTTGCTTATCGGAAAGATAGGCAAAAGCACCGCGAGTTTGATATTCGGCAATTTTCTGAACCTGAGACTCATGTTCGCGCCACTGTGGTGCGGTAGGACTACCGGCAGGGCCTTTGTGTTGAGTGGTGCTACAGGCGGCCAATAAAACACAGCTAAGCGGCAGTAATTTAAGTAATTTTAGTTTTTGCATCGGGTTGTCCGTTCAGATTCTCGAGGGTGGAGCGGAGAATGATCATTGCGGCTAACGCTAGCGGTCTTATCTAGCAGCGTCAATGCTTTCTGCGTGTCGTGTAACAAATATTAAGGGTAAAAGTCAGGGAAATTGATTCAATAAGATACATCCCGATTTCGTGTGGCTTTTATTGATCTCGCGCATCAAGTAGAATGCCCACATAAATAAACGAATATACCCGTCATACTTCAAGCTGCATGTGCGTTGGCTGCGTTCAATCACCCGAATCACTTACTTGATGTAAGCCCATCGGGATTCGTTCTCTCGCCGCCTGCCTGCAACGCGAATTATTTAGGGTATCTGAAGCGATACTATTCGACGATTTGTCATGAGCCTGCTTGCACTTGGAATCAATCACAAAACTGCACCGGTAGCACTCCGTGAGCGGGTGACGTTTTCACCTGAAACACTGAACCATGCTATTGAAAGCTTACGCCAGCAACCACTGGTGCAGGCTGGCGTTGTGCTGTCTACGTGTAACCGCACCGAGCTGTATCTCAGCATGGAGCAACCGGAAGATGTGCCGCCGCAGGATCTGCATAAACAGATCGTTGATTGGCTGTGCGCTTACCACAAACTGTCCCCTGACGAAGTTAATAAGAGCCTCTATTGGTATCAAGATAACGATGCCGTGAACCATTTGATGCGTGTAGCAAGTGGATTGGACTCTTTGGTATTGGGCGAGCCGCAAATTTTAGGGCAGGTCAAAAAGGCCTATACGGAATCTCAACGTGAGCAGTCGATGTCTGCTGACCTTGAGCGTCTGTTCCAAAAAACGTTCTCGGTCGCTAAGCGCGTGCGTACGGAAACGGATATCGGTGCGAGTGCGGTATCGGTGGCTTTTGCCGCCTGTACGCTGGCACGCCAGATCTTTGAATCGCTTTCTGAAGTCAATGTGCTGCTGGTTGGCGCGGGTGAAACCATCGAGCTGGTGGCGCGTCATCTGCGTGAACATAAAGTGCGGCATATGATGATCGCTAACCGCACCCGTGAGCGCGCTCAGGCGTTGGCGGATGAAGTTAACGCGGAAGTGATTACGCTCCCCGAAATTGATGAACGTTTGGCGCAGGCCGATATCATCATTAGTTCTACCGCAAGCCCGTTGCCGATCATCGGTAAAGGCATGGTTGAACGCGCGCTTAAAGCTCGCCGTAACCAGCCGATGCTGTTCGTTGATATCGCGGTTCCACGTGATATTGAGCCGGAAGTCGGCAAATTAGCCAGCGCCTATTTGTATAGCGTCGATGATTTGCATTCGATCATTCAAAGCAATCTTGCCCAACGCAAAGCCGCAGCCGTTCAGGCTGAGCATATTGTGCAGCAGGAAAGTGCCAATTTTATGGCCTGGCTACGAGCCCAAGGTGCGGTGGAAACTATCCGAGATTATCGTTCACAGGCCGATCAAATGCGCGCCGAAGCGGAAGCGGAAGCGCTGGCCGCGATTGCACAGGGTGCCGATGTTGAAACCGTCATCCATAAATTGGCGCACCGGCTTACCAATCGACTGATTCACGCACCAACCAAATCTCTCCAGCAGGCCGCGAGTAACGGCGACATCGAAAAATTACAGGTGTTGCGCGACAGTCTCGGGCTGGACCAAAATTAGTTCCTCTTATTACATACAGGTAAATAGCCACGCATGAAGCCTTCTATCGTTGCCAAACTAGAAGCATTACAAGAGCGTCACGAAGAGGTGCAGGCGCACCTCGGAGATGCCGGAGTGATTGCCGACCAAGACCGTTTCCGCGCGCTGTCACGTGAGTACGCGCAGTTGACCGACGTCACTCGTTGTTTCCAGACCTGGCAACAGGTACAGGAGGATCTCGCCACGGCTGAGCTGATGCTAGACGATCCTGAAATGCGTGAAATGGCGCAGGAAGAAATTTCAGAAGCCAAAAATCAGATCGCTGACTTAGAACAACAGCTGCAAATTCTGCTGTTGCCGAAAGACCCAGATGATGAGCGCAGCTGCTATTTAGAAATTCGCGCCGGAACCGGCGGGGACGAAGCCGCATTGTTTGCTGGCGATATGTTCCGCATGTACAGCCGTTATGCCGAGGCACGTCGCTGGAAAGTAGAAGTGATGAGTGCTAACGAAGGCGAACACGGCGGCTTCAAAGAAGTTATCGCTAAAGTGATAGGCGAGGGTGCCTATGGGCGCTTGAAGTTTGAATCTGGCGGTCATCGTGTACAGCGCGTACCGGCAACGGAATCGCAAGGCCGAATCCATACTTCTGCCTGTACCGTTGCTGTCATGCCTGAAATTCCAGAAGCTGAATTGCCGGATATCAACCCAGGCGATTTGCGTATTGACACCTTCCGCTCATCGGGCGCGGGTGGACAGCACGTTAACACCACGGACTCAGCAATTCGTATTACTCACTTACCAACCGGTATCGTGGTTGAGTGTCAGGACGAACGTTCCCAGCATAAAAACAAAGCGAAAGCGTTGTCGGTGTTGGGTGCGCGTATTCGTGCGGCTGAAATGGCTAAGCGCCAGCAGGAAGAAGCATCAACGCGTCGTAACCTGTTAGGCAGCGGCGATCGTTCTGACCGTAACCGCACATACAACTTCCCGCAGGGCCGCGTGACCGATCACCGCATCAACCTGACAATTTATCGTCTGGATGAAGTGATGGAAGGGAAGCTGGATTCGCTGATCGAGCCTATCGTTCAAGAATACCAAGCGGATCAGTTGGCATCACTTTCTGAGCAAGACTGATGCGATTTGACCAGTGGCTAAAACAGGCGATTGACAGGCTGTCTACCGGTGAAAGCCCTAAGCGTGATGCCGAGATCTTGCTTGAGTTTGTCACTGGCAAAACACGTAGCTATATTTTAGCGTTTGGCGAAACCGTGCTTTCGTCAGAGCAGGCGCAACAGCTTGAGCATCTGCTGGCGCGCCGCGAACGGGGTGAACCGGTGGCTTATCTGGTTGGAGAGCGTGAGTTTTGGTCGCTTCCGCTAGAAGTGTCACCTGCGACGCTGATCCCTCGTCCAGATACCGAATGTTTGGTGGAAAAAGCGCTCTCGCTGTTGCCAGCAACGGCCTGTAGGGCGCTGGATTTAGGGACCGGGACTGGCGCTATTGCCTTGGCGCTCGCCAGTGAAAGGCCGGATAGCCAGTTTATCGGCGTGGATTATTCAGCCGATGCCGCTGCGCTTGCGCTGCGTAACGCAACACGTTTAAACCTTACTAATGCTTCGTTTGTCACGGGAAGCTGGTTTGAGCCAGTCGCCGGGCAGAAGTTTGCGCTAATTGCGAGTAATCCTCCTTACATCGATGAAGCCGATCCGCATCTATCGCAGGGCGATGTTCGCTTTGAACCTGCCAGTGCATTAGTGGCTCCTGAACACGGTCTGGCGGATTTACGCCATATTGTTGAATATGCGCCCGATCACCTCATCCATGAAGGGTGGTTGATTATGGAACATGGCTGGCAGCAGGGCGAAGCCGTACGCCAACTGCTTACGGCTCGCGGGTTTGAGCAGGTCGCCACGCAGAAAGATTATGGTAACAATGACCGGATTTCTTTCGGTCAGTGGATAGCCAAATAGCTGGAACACACGTCTTTATCGTGCCCAATGTCGTTGACTACAGAAAGAGGAAATAACGTATGGAAGCTTATATTGGGATAAAACATCTGCATTTGCTGACGGTGGCAATAAGCGTTGTGTTATTCATTCTGCGTTTCTTCTGGAAATGGCGTAATTCAGCTATGATAGAGCGCCGTTGGGTGAAGATTGCGCCACATGTGAACGATACCCTGTTATTTGTAACCGGTATCGCCTTGGTCTTTATCACTCGATTTTATCCATTTACCCCGCAGGGGACTTGGCTGACGGAAAAACTGGTCGGTGTTATTATTTACGTTGTGCTTGGCTATGTTGCTTTAGGCAAACGACCACGTAGCCAAAAAGTAAGATGTTTTGCTTTCGTGGCAGCACTCGTATGTTTGTACTTAATTATTAAACTGGCAATGACGAAAATGCCGTTGCTGATGGGGTATGTATGAGTTCCATAGCTGATTTTGAGTTTAACCGCTTCCCTCTGAGCGAAGGGGTTATTCTAGTTTCGCAAGCTATACGTCGTGATTTTCCTGCCGATACAGTGCGCGAAACATTGCAGCAGCTGACGGAGCAGGCGCTGGCGCATATCGATGCGGAATTAGATCAGGATCAGAAACTTGAGCAGCTAATCGATCTGTTCTTCAATGAGTGGGGATTTGGCGGCGTGGGCGGCGTATATCGTCTTTCTGACGCGCTCTGGCTGGATAAGGTTCTTAGCTCACGTCAGGGAACGCCGGTTTCTTTAGGCATTGTTTTCCTGCACATTGCGCACCAGCTTGATTTGCCTTTGCAGCCGGTCATTTTCCCAACTCAGCTGATTATGCGTGCAGATTGGCTCGATGAAGAAATGTGGCTGGTTAACCCGCTCAACGGCGAGACGCTCAACGAGCATACGTTAGAAGTTTGGTTGAAGGGCAATCTTGGCTTAATGGCCAGCCTTGAAGATACCGATTTTGACGAAGCGGAAAACAGTATGGTGGTGCGCAAAATGTTGAGCACACTGAAAGCGGCGCTGATGGAAGAAAAACAGATTGAATCTGCACTGCGCGCCTGCGAGGCCTTGCTGGAATTCGACCCTGAAGATCCATATGAAATCCGCGACCGCGGCTTGATTTATGCGCAGTTGGATTGTAATCATATTGCGGTTTCTGACCTCAGCTACTTTGTTGAACAGTGCCCAGAAGACCCTGTATCTGAAGTGATTAAGGTTCAGATACACTCCATTGAGCAGAAAAATATTGTTCTGCACTGATTTATTTTCCCCCATGAGTGCCAACTGCGCTGATGGGGTTTAAATTCGTTATTTTTGCCTCCATTTATTGATTCTTATGCCGGACGTTTTGTTATCGCTGTCGCAACAGCGATTTCAGAGCCAAAAGGTATACACGGTTACTTGAACATTAAGGCGCAAGCATGAAACAGAAAGTTGTCAGCATTGGTGATATCAAAGTCGCGAACGATTTGCCGTTCGTTCTTTTCGGTGGCATGAACGTGCTGGAATCGCGTGATTTGGCGATGCGTATCTGTGAGCACTACGTTACCGTTACTCAAAAACTGGGTATCCCTTACGTCTTCAAAGCTTCTTTTGATAAAGCCAACCGTTCTTCCATTCACTCTTATCGTGGCCCAGGTCTGGAAGAGGGCATGCGCATCTTCCAAGATATCAAACAGGCTTTCGGCGTTAAAATTATCACTGACGTTCATACGCCAGAACAGGCGCAGCCAGTTGCCGACGTGGTTGACGTGATCCAATTGCCAGCATTTTTGGCCCGCCAAACCGATCTGGTTGAAGCTATGGCAAAAACCGGTGCGGTGATCAATGTGAAAAAACCACAGTTCCTGAGCCCAGGCCAGATGGGGAACATCGTTGATAAGTTTGAAGAAGGCGGCAACGATAAAATCATTTTGTGCGATCGCGGTGCAAACTTCGGCTACGACAATCTAGTTGTTGATATGCTGGGCTTCGGCGTGATGAAAAATGCCTCTAAAGGCAGCCCAGTAATCTTCGATGTGACACACTCACTGCAGTGCCGTGACCCGTTTGGTGCAGCATCAGGCGGACGCCGTGCGCAGGTAACCGAACTGGCTCGTTCAGGCATGGCGATTGGTTTGGCTGGCCTGTTTATCGAAGCTCATCCAGATCCAGCCAATGCCCGTTGCGATGGCCCATCTGCGCTGCCGCTTGATAAACTTGAGCCATTCTTGGTTCAGATGAAAGCGATTGACGATCTGGTGAAAAACTTCCCAGAGCTGGATACATCTAACTAATCTTATTGAGATTTTAGTTAGGGTATAAAAAAGGCACGCATGATAGCGTGCCTTTTTTAATGGCGCAGGCAAGAAACCAGCAGGTAAGAAATAGGGGCAGAGAGTCAGTATCTGACGCTAAAATACAAAACGCCCGATGAAGTTCATCGGGCGTTATAGAGCGGGTAAGTGTCAACCTATATTAGGGCTAGTGACATTGAGCATCGTCCGCCCCATTCGAGAATGTATTTACCGTGCTGATCTTAGCTTGGCCTGATGTAGTGTCAATTTTAAACACGGTCCAATTGTCCCATCCATCCATGGTTGAATCTTGAGCGTCAAACTCCTGCGACGTTCCATCGGATAAATAAAGCTTAACTTTCGCTCCGCTGTTACCTTCAAAAGTATTATTTACAACGTAACAATACACTCCTGAATGCATACTATCTATCGTGATGGTTTCAGGGCCATAGCCGTTTTGGTCATCCTTATCCAGTTTTGCATCTGCACTACTCGGCGATTTAGCATTGTAGTAAACTTTAATTAATTTGGATGGATTGTCTACGGAAGGCACAAAGAGAATGGCATCTAGGTCATCGGGGGTTTTATTCCACGTGAGAACAATACGCGCTGCTTTGCCATCTAAATCCGGTGATAGAACAAAGTCATGCTGTAGGTCCGTTACCGTTTGTATATCGAGTGTTGAATCTAATGTGATAAAGCCGGTTGCGCTGGCTTTTGCTTGATAAACCCCCTGTGGAATACTGATCTTGTATTTACCGTCTGTACCGCTGGTTACGGAGTATTCCGCATTCGCGTTATTTTCAGATAAAGAAAAATCAATTTTGACATTCGGGATTATTGCGCCGTTTACCGCATTTCTGGTAGCCCCATGGACTTCCACTAACTGTTGTTTAAAGTTAACTTGCTTATCTGCGTTAACTACCGTTCCGTTTGTCAAGGATGCAGATACTTGCACTAATAATGCTTCTGTCGTGGTACTGGTCAGTACAATGGAGGCTTTGCCGTTAACGTCGGTAACGCTGCTTGTAGCCTGTAATGTTACGGCATTACCTTTGTCCTGAGACCAGTTCACTGTGGCATTCGAAACAAGATTGCCATGTGCATCTTTAACTATGGCGGTGTAGGTAAATGAATCTGACCCATTAGCTATTTTATCGGTCTTGCTGTCGTTAAGCGTGACGGTACTCACCGCTGCTGTTGTGATATCGGCCGCAAAGGTGGTATCCACCGTCTGGCTATGGCCGTTAGCCGTTGCCGTGACTTTGGTGATCCCTGCCTTTACGTTGGTGAGGGTAGTGGTAGCCAAACCTTGGTCATCGGTGGTCACCGATGTTGTGACGACTGTTGCTCCGTTATCTGCCGTGAAGCTGACAGCGGTATTCGGCACAGGGTTACCCGTGGCATCCGTTACTTTGGCTTGAACTTTGTTGCTGTCCGTACCGTTAGCTGTGGCCTTATCCACGGTTACGGTCAAGTCGCCGCTCACGATGGTCGCCGTGCTGTCGTCGGCGATAAACGTGGTGTCTACCGTTTGGCGGTTGCCGTTGATGGCTGCTGTGACTTTAGTTGTGCCCGCTGTAACGTTGGTCAGCGTGGTACTGGCGAGGCCTTGCAGATCAGTTTTGGCCGTTGCCGAGGTAACCGTTGCGCCATTATTTGCACTGAAGCTGACATCAACATTTGGTACCGCATTGCCTTGGGCATCGGTCACTTTTGCTTGAACCGCATTGGTGGCTGCGCCATCAGCTTTGGCGTTGTTAAGCGTTACGGTCAGGTTACCATTGATAATCGTAGAGGTTCCGCCGTCAGCCGCAAAGGACGTGTCCACCGTTTGGCTTGTACCATTGATGGAGGCCGTGACTTTAGTGATCCCGGCAGTGATGTTCGTCAGGTTGGTACTGGCAATCCCTTGAGCATCGGTCGTGGCGGATGACGTCGCGACGCCTGCGCCATTATCAGCCGTGAAACTCACCGTTGCGTTAGGAACCGAGTTTCCCTGCGCATCGGTGACCTTTGCCTGCACCGTATTGATATCTATGGCGTTGGCCTTCGCATTGTTCACGATTACCGTTAAGTTAGAACGGGTTATCGTTGCCGTGCTGTCGTCGGCGACAAACGTGGTATCTACCGCTTCGCTATGACTGTTAACCGTTGCCGTAACTTTGGTGATCCCCGCTTTGACGTTAGTTAGCGTGGTACTGGCGAGGCCTTGGGCATCGGTGGTAATCGATGTCGTGACGACTGTTGCTCCGTTATCTGCTGTGAAGCTGACAGCGGTATTAGGCACTGGGTTCCCATTGGCGTCCGTCACGGTGGCTTGAACTTTGTTGCTGTCCGTACCGTTGGCTTTTGCGTTGTTCTGGGTAACGACGAAGTTGCCCTTGATAATCGTTGCCGTTGAATCGTCCGGTGAGAAGTTCGTATTTACATTTTGATTTGTGCCGTTAACGGCGGCAACAATGTTTGTTGTCCCTGATGTCGTGTTACTTAAGGTTGTACTGGCCAAACCGTTGATGTCGGTTACCGCTGATGCAGTGGTGACTATTGCGCCGTGGTCGGCGGTAAAGTTCACCGTAACGTTGGGAACGGTGTTGCCATGTGCATCGGTTACTTTGGCTTGAACGGCATCCATTGCGGCTCCGTTTGCCAACGCGTTATCGGCGGTGACTTTCAGATTGCCAGAGGTAATCGTGGCCGTACCGCTGTCGGCAACAAATACCGCGTCTTTGCTGGCTGAATGGCCGTTGATCGTCGCTGTGACGACGTATTTTCCGGATGTGCTGCTGGTGACCATTGCAGTCGCCTTACCATCCGTGCCGGTGGTGCCGATCACCGTGGTAATGGTTGCGCCTGATGCTACAACAAAATTCACCGTGGCATTCGGCACAAGGTTTCCGTTAGCGTCCGTGACAATAGCTTCTACGTTGTCGGTATTTACACCGTTGTCCAACGCGCCGTTCGGATCAATGGTCAGATTACTATCGGTAATGGTTGCCGTTGAGCTGTCAGCGATAAAGCGGGTATCCACTTGGGCGCTGTTCCCCGAGTCTGGAATTTGGGCCGTCACAGTATAGGTCTCTGCCTTGAGGCTGGTGACCGTCGCCGTAGCGATCCCATCATCTCCGGTAACACCTATCACCGTGGTGATTTGAGCTCCGTTGCTGACGGTGAAATGTACCGCAACATTGGATACGGTATTTGCATTAGCATCGGTGATTTTGGCTGTGATCTTGTTGGTTGCGATACCGTTGGCAACGGCATCTTGAGTGGTTGTAAGATCGCCTTGCGCAATGGTTGCCGTTGATTTGCCTGCAACGAAGGTAATGACTTGGGTTTTGGTGCTATCGTTGATTCGTGCTGTGATCGTGGTGTCACCTCCGGTGAGATTAGTCACGAGGACGGTGGCTTGCCCTTCGGCGTCAGTGACTACGGTAGAACCTCCGACAAGAATTGCGCCATGAGAGGCACTTAACTCAACGGTGGCATTTGCCAGTGGGTTGCTATTACCGTCTTTAACGGTAACTTTGAGTTTATCGGTGCTTTGACCATCGGAAGGTGCGTTGTTATTGATAACTTCCAGATCGCTGATTTGTGCCGAAGCGGTATCGGTGACGAAGTTTAGGCGACCAGATAAGTAGTTACCGTTACTCATGGTCGCGGTAATCGTGCCTTCTTTAGCCAGCTTACTACGTACGTATATTGTTGCCTTTCCCAGACTATCCGTATTTGCTGTTAGTTCCTGACCATCAGAATGACCGTCTTTAAATAGCGTTGCCGCGGATTGGCCGGTGCTGTCTTTGAGGTCATCAATATTGAATTTGATCGCTTCTGCAACAGCCGGTTGACCCTGTTCGTCAACAACGATGGCCGTGACAGTGAAGTAATCAGTGTCATTAGCGGGCAATGAGCCTGAAGGGCTGATAATTAATTTGCTGATGACGCTTTTGGATGGCGCGACGTTGAGGGTGGTCGTTGCGGTGTTGGAGCTGTTGCCATTGTTATCCACACCAACGGCTTTAATGACATATTGTTGCGCAGCATTCGTGCGCTGGTTATACACGTATGTGGGCAACTTCACTTCCAACTGTGTGAGTGATAGTTGGCGGAATGTCCCACCGTTTGCGATGAATTCAGGCGATGCCGTCCAATCTACATCTTTTAGACCATATTTATCTTTCGTCACGGTGAGAGGAAGGATAATAGTTTCGGCGGCTTTGGCATTCACATTATCGGGCAACGTAATATGCAGCAAATCTTGCTTGCGATACTGCATAACAATTTCATAGTTGCGGTCGACAAACTCAAACATGCTGCCCTTCAGACTACGGAGTGTGTCTACCGAGTCGGGACTAATTTGTTGCTCCCACGGCACACCAAAGCGATAGGTAACATCAAGGCCGACTAGGCTTTCATTTTTATCACCAACGGAGTGCTCACCTTTCAAGGTGAGCAGTGGTACAGGTGTATAGTTCAGACCTACTGTCAGAGCTTTTGGATCATCTTTTAAATCGTCTGGATCCGTGCCCGTACCTAAATCAATGCCTGAGCCGAAGTATTGTTCATATTTAATGTTGGCGCCCAGTTGTGGGTATGAAGGCAAATAGGCTTCTGCTCGCAGGTCAAAGCCATTTGCAGGTCGTTCGTCATAATCTTCCATATCGGAGAGATGAGACTGGTGCCAGCCAGTCAGACCATAATAACTATTGGCAGCCAGCTTTAGGTAATCAGTCCAAGCTTCACCGCCTACGCCCAATCGCGCGTTTTTACCAGTGTAATCGTAGTCGTAGAAGGTATTAATGCCATATATCCAATCACCAGTATATTGGCGATAGCCGAGGCCTAAGTTAGCCGTGTTTCGATCTTCATTACCGTGCATTCCAAGCTGCGTAAATAAGAGACTGTCGTTATTTCCAATGATGGGAAGTAGTATATCTCCAGAAACCTTGCTGTCAGAATCGATACTGACGCGGGCTGTGCCCTTTTGATTCAACCAATCGTTAATTTGTTGGTTAATTAAACCTTCACCAACGCTTTTCGCATAGTTGATAGACGAGCTAGTAATGCTATCACTGGAAAGGATTTGTCCTGCCTGCATTACATTATCGCTATTAATAGCGTCGGGGGCAGGTGCTGGCTCAGGAGATTCTGTATTATTATTTCCTTGGGATGGAATGGTTTTATTTACAGTGTGATCGACCGTGGGTTGAGGCCCAAGAGTCGATTTCTTCATATTTTTATATTCATCTGCTCGAGCAACAGAGCTTGCGGAAATCAGCAGTGGAGTAAGGAGTTGAATAAGGATTATCGCCCATGAGGTAATTTTCATACCCTTAGGTGAAATTATTCCCCTCATTGAAATGCTAGAGTGTCTTGTGTTTTTTTTCATAGCGACTTCCATGTTGTGTATAGCATCCATCTTTATTTATCAAAGGCTAATGCTTTGCTTTGTAATGGAATTTAATTTTTAGTGAGTGAGGTTTATTGCTGATATTCATGTTATATGAATTAAGAAAAAGGAATTTATTTGAGAAATGATTGATTCCTTTCTGTAATTCAACCCCCGCATCCTTGCTAGGCTTTGTCTGTCATTTTTTCTGTGTATTATTTTTAGTTAATTATATTCGTAGGCAATATATATGAGGTCTAGCTACGATTAAATTAGAAGCGGGGATTCTATAGCTATCGTTAGCATATTACTAGATGCAATTATGTCTATTACTGCACATGGCTATGTATACTGGTTTTTATAGAATTTTGAGAAACTATGATGCTGATGGTGCAACGTAAATGTTTTTAAAACATTCTTTTTCAAGAGATGGTGAATTTATTTGCACTGCTATTTTTGGAATTATTATATTTATAATTGTTGGCTTTATGATTTTACTATCTGTTGATTTGATGTTGGTTGTTTTTTTCGTGAGCCCTCTGACGGTAAAATACAAAACGCCCGATGAACTTCATCGGGCGTTATAAGGCTGAAAAGCCTCAACCTATATCAGGACTAGGCACTAATAAAATCAGCGCGAAGAAGCTACGCTCTCGTTCAAATGTTTAACGGCGTCTGGCAGGGTAGAGAAGAAGGCGAGTTTGCCCGAGATTGGCGCGATCCGAGCGCGAGCAAAGGTTTTCAGCGGTTGGAAAGGAATATCGGTGATAATCAACTGTTTCCCTTCAGGTAACGCCTCAACGAAGCGCTGGAATGCGTTCAACCCACCTGCATCAAGCACGGGAACAGCGTCCCATTGCATGACGATGGTATTGTAATCTTCACTTTGTACTAACAGCTCAGAGAAAATCCGCTCGGCGGCAGCGAAGAATAGCGGCCCGCTAACGCGTAGCATCAGCGTTGACGTCTCGGCTGATTCACTTAGCACGCTTAAGCGCGTCATCCGTGCAATACGTCGCATAAACAGCAGCGACGCCAGCACAATCCCCACCGTAATCGCAATCACCATGTCGAACAGCACCGTTAATGACATACACATCAGCATAACGATGATGTCGTCTTTGGGTGCGCGACGCAGCAGATAAACGACTTTATGCGCTTCGCTCATATTCCAAGCCACCATTAACAGCAGCGAAGCCATTGCGGCCAGCGGCAGGAAGGAGAGCCACGGCGCGAGCACCAGCAGGGCAAGGATCACCAGCAGTGAGTGAATAACGGCTGAGATCGGAGAGGTTGCGCCCGCACGCACGTTAGCGGCTGAGCGCGCAATCGCCGCCGTAGCGGTGATACCGCCAAAGAAAGGGGCTGCAATGTTACCGAGTCCTTGACCAATAAGCTCGCCGTTTGAATTATGTTTTTTGCCTGTCATACCGTCGAGAACCACGGCGCACAGCAGGGATTCGATAGCGCCCAGCATCGCCATAGAGAAGGCCGCCGGCATCAACGCAGTCAGCGTGTTCCAGCTTAAATCAATGGGCTGCCCATTTCCCGATGGCAGATTCCACGGCAGCACAAACTGCGGCAGGATCGGCGGTATGCCTTGGCCTTGGGAGCCATCTGCTAGCAGGTAGCTAAAGCGAGAACCGATAGTGGCTACGTGGGTATCAAATAGCGCAAAAATACCCATGACAGCCGTGCCGGCCAGCAGCGCTGGTAAATGTCCCGGTAAACGCAGTCCTAACCGAGGCCAGAGAATTAATACTGCCAGCGTGGTTGCGCCAATCAGCGTGTCTGCCCAGCTAATGGTGGGCAGTGCCTGTGCTAACGCAGCGACCTTCATGAGATAGCTTTCTGGCACGTGTTCGAGATGCAAACCGAAGAAATCCTTGATTTGCATGGTTCCAATGGTAATCGCAATACCAGAGGTGAAGCCCAGAGTGACGGAAAGGGGGATATATTCAATCAGACGGCCAAAACGAGCCAGTCCCATCAGCAGCAAAAACACCCCAGACATCAAGGTCGCTAGCAAAAGGCCGGATAGACCAAACTGCTGCGACACCGGATAGAGAATCACAACGAAAGCCGCTGTTGGACCTGAAACACTAAAACGTGAGCCGCCGCTTAACGCGATCACGATACCCGCAACGGCTGAGGTATATAAACCATATTGAGGCGGTACGCCGCTGCCGATGGCAAGGGCCATCGCCAAAGGAATAGCAATAATACCGACGGTGATGCCGGCAATAATATCTTTAACAAAGCGCTGTGCGTTGTAAGGCTCACGCCAGCAGGCTTCTATTAGCGCGCTAAACGGCATCACGCCGTTAATTTTATGCGTTTTCATTATACGAATTGTTAGCTAGTGACCTAGCTCCCTAAGAGAGGTTCAACGACTACACCATTGGCATCTGGCCAAATGGACTCCCGCTGGTGACAAAATGGGCACAATTTTGGTACACCCCAAGCCTGCTTCATTGCGATAAATCCTATGATCCACACAAAAGAATCACTCAAGCGACGAATCGCTTTTTAGCCGGAAATAACGAATAAAACAGAATCTCAAAGAAGGGCACAATTTCTAACCACTGTTTTCATCAGGCCTAGAACTAGGCGACTGAATCAACCACCATCCATGACAGTTTACACCCAGTTGGCAGAGGGTGCCTTGACTAAAGTCTATAACTCTCGCTCAAAGTCGAAAAAAATCTGGTTTATCAATCTCAAAGAGTCAATCAAACTTGACGCCTAGGTAGCGCACGCTCTCTCTAAAAAGAGAGAGGAAAAGAATGAGATATATTAGTGGTAATTAAAAGTGGAATAAAAATCCTATATTGACTCTTATGATAATATTTATTCTTATTAGAAGATAAATTCGCATGAATTCGGCGTTCGTTAAGCCATTTTTCGCTTTTAAACATGGCTTATCTACCAGTGAAACTATTTTTAGTTGATTATTACCACGCATCTATTATCGACTATTAACCTTTAGCTAAGTCTATAAACCGCGCTATTAATGACGTGTTGCTAGGCCTAACTGTGAGTTTATCAATTGCCTTTTACTATTATTTTAAGCAATGGAGTTTGTGAGTGAGCTATTCGTTATCAGCTAAGTTGTTTGTTTTCATGGTTTTTTTATTAATTATACTAAGCGCTTCCGCGTTAACCTATCTGATGAATAATTAGCCAGCGTTTATGGGTGTTGGCATGCAAGCCTTTTTGAGATGAACAACAGAGTGCAATTTTTTAGTTAAATGACGCATGCCTATATTATAGATGAAGAGCTAATATATATCGGTGCGAATACCTAATTCAGACACGGGTTGCTAACGGCTAATTTGCAGAAACTCGCCGTATCGGTAGTGGCATTGCTGGTGAATAACGTTATTTCTTTGTGATAGTTCCCGCTGTTTATGGCTAAGCCATTGCTCAATATTGATAGTATATTGCGTCACAGCAATGGCGAAGCGATATGATGCTAATCTCTGCTTTTAGTGAGCATGCTGGTTAACGAGCGGTTAACTTGAGAAAACGAGATATTACGGTTGTTACTATCTGGTGATCGTCGAGTTGCGGAGCACCGGAAACCGTGATGGTTCCTACACATCCAGTGTCCTTAATGATCAGCGGAAAGCAACCGCCGTGCGCGGCATAGTCATTTAAACCTAAGCCGTAGCGTTCCTCTAACGTGGAGTTGCGTTGCTGTAGGCGTAGGCCGATGGCATAAGAGCTTTTGTGAAAGCGATTGACCACATTGCGCTTTCTGCGGATCCATTCAGCGTTATCTGGTGATGTGCCACGCATCGCGTAATGAAACAGCGTGTGCCCAGCTAACTGAATATCGATACTGACGGCAACGCCGCGGCGCTCTGCTTCGGCTTTTAGCTCAGAGCCAATTTCCCATGCGGTATCGGTATTAAATGAGGAAAACTGCAAGCTGGCTTCTTCTGCGGCAAGCAGGGCTAATTCGTCTTCAGTATTCATTGCGTGTTTTCCTTCATCTAAAAATGGCAGCATAACGTTTGGTATAGCACAGAGCTAGACCGGTTAGTTATAACTCAGCACGTTCAACGTTAATCCAGCAGCGGTGCTCATCAGAGATCTTATTCGCCAGATAGCAAAACGCCGTCTCTGCGGGCAGAAACGGCGTTTAAGAAAGAGTCTAAATTAGCGGGCGAGGGCGGTAACGGCGCTCACCAGTGGGCCACCCACGGTACGCTTTAAGGTCAGAATGGCGATGCCTTTAACTAAAGAGACAGCGCTACGGCGGATGGTGCTATCGATGTAGTCTTTGTCTTTTTGCACAGACAACCAACCCATACTCTCAATCTGAGCTAGCAGAGTGGCTGCTTTTACTTGCTTGGAGTCAAAACGAATCGCCACCGAGCCCGCGTAAAGGCGATGGGTGATCTCTTCAATTCCGTCTGTCGCTTGCAGTTGCTTGATCGCTTCTTTGATCAGCTTTGGATTGCGCTGAATAAAATCCGAACGTACACGAATGCGATTTTGAGTTTGGTGCAGGTAAGGTGACATGTGGACCTCATACATGATAACCGTAATGAGAATAATTTATATTAATGAAATCACTCTGTCTATCCCTTGCCGACTTTTTCCGCACTTTCCGATCGTATCAATTCTCACTTTCGATCATTAATTGATGGACCGCAAACATAGCGCTAAAACCTTATTTTTAGTGTGAATACCTATAGCTTTATACGATAGATTAGCCCTAGACATCCAAAGTGCTTTGTACTTGAACGCCAATGACGAACGGGATTTTTTCATGCAGTTAGAAGATTTAAGCGGACTCATGACGCTACGTCGCTTTGTTGAGGTGGCTCATCATATTCCAGGGCGCATCCGTTTGCGCTTCACCAACCGCCTGATTTCAGGTCTGAGTAAGAACAAACTGTCTGCACTTGAAGAAATATGCCATCCAGAGGGCTATTTGCGTAGCTATTCATTGAATACTGCCACGGGAAGTCTGGTGCTGGAATACAGCGCTGCGCATATCTCACCCGCAACGCTCAATCAGCTTTTCGGCGAAGACGATGCTCTCGCTCATCAGGCTCTTGAGCAGATTTACTCCACTCTTTCACATTCAGAAAGCAAATAAGGGATCACACTATGAGTAACGACAACAATAACCCAATGAATCAGGGTGCACCTTATTATCCACCGTTTGGCTATCCGTATTACCCGCCAATGCCTGAAATGCAACAACAGCCTGCTCAGCAGATGCCTCCGCAGCCGCAACAGCCGCCGATGGGCTGGCCACAGCAGCCGGTTTGGTATCCGCACATGATGCCGGGATTCCCTCCAATGGGTTACCCAATGCCGCAGCAGCCAATGATGCCACATCCGCATCATCCACATCACCATCATCACGCTGCCGCACCGGGATTTGACTGGAGCTCGCAGGCACAGGGCATGGTTGAAGGCATGATGGGTGAACAAGCGGGTTTGCTGAAAAACATCATCAGCACCATTGGTGCCGACGATAAAGAGTTCTGGAAAGGCGCGATGATCGGCGCGGCTGCCACGCTGCTGTTGACCAATGAAAGCGTACGCAACATGTTGATGCAAACCGTGGCTAACGCAGGTGATTTGTTAAAAACCGGCGGTGCGAAAGTGAAAGATGGTGTGATGAGCGGAGCAGAAACGATTAAAGAAACCGCAACCACCAGCAGCACGATTTTCCGCGACACGCTAAAAGCCGGTAAAGAAGGTTTCACTGAGTCTGTAGAACGTCATCGCCAGCCTGCGCCTGCTGCCGCTGCGATGGTCGAAGGGCAAGAGTCTGAAGGAAACCTGGATGAGCAACAATCGTGATGAATTAAGTTCTGTTAGCCGCGCATTGATTGCTGGCGCCTTGGTAGGAACGACGACGTCCTGTATTGAACAGTGGCGTAGCTATCAAAACGGTGAAAAAAGCCTGAATCAAACGGCGGCGAAAGTGGTGAGCGATGCCACCAAAGCGGGTTTGGTCAGCGGTGCCGTCATGGCGGTAGCCAGCGCTACGGCAGGCCGCCCGCTCCTAACAATGTTGACCGTGATCAGTGCCGGTGCAGCCGGACTGTATCTGATGGATGCAATGAAAAATAAGGAAAACGACAATGAATCAGCCTAACTATCCTTATGGTTATCCGTATTACTACTACAACAATGGGCAAGGCTACGTTAATCCACAGCAGATGCCTGCGCAGCCTGCTGCTCCTCAGCCTGCGAACTATCGTCAGGCAAATGGGCGCACTCACTTGCTGACCGGCATGGTGGCAGGTGCGGCCATTGCGTATTTATTGACGAATCGTCAGGTTCAGCAGGGCATCACCACCACGGCGAGCAAAGCATGGGGAACCGTGCGAGGCGAAGTTGAGGAGCTTAAAGAGCGTCTGGCAGATTTACAGGCTGAGCTAGATTATTACCACAGCAAGGAACAGGACGCCGAGTGAAAGCTATCTCTCCTGACATGATTGTTGTTGTACACCGTCTGCCAGGGCGTATGCGCGTGCGCGTTCCTCAGCTCCGCACCATGCCAGATTGCGCGGCATGGCTAAAGCGTCAGCTGCTTTCATTCCCCGGTGTCACGGGGACACGCCTGCGGCCTGAGGCACGTTCGGCAGTCATCACCTATGACGTGGCGGCGACCAGCGATGAACAGCTGTTAGCCAAACTGCGCAGTCTAGACTGGGCGCAGAGATCCGAAGGCGAATACGAAACCGAATACTGTGGCGGCGATAACCTACTTAACATCGGTGGGTTAGCGCTATCTCAGTTGTTGCCAAAAAAATGGGCGGCGCTGCCAACCTTATTGCTGACGTCATCAACGTTGAGCGAAGGGGCGCATCAGCTTGCCCAGCGTAAGCTGAAAGTGGAAGTGCTAGACGCGCTGGCGCTCGGATTATCGATGGCGCGTGGTGATTATCGTACCGCGATGCTGACCCAATCATTGCTGACGCTTGGCGAATATATGGAGCAGCAAACCAGCCGCCATTCTGACGCGCTGCTAGCAAGCCTCATGCAACCGCGTGAGCATCCTGTTTGGGTTGAACGTGATGGGCAGAGCGTTGAAATTCAGTCTGAAGCCTTAGTGAACGGCGATGTGATGCTATTGGGGCCGGGCGATAATATTCCCGCCGATGGCACCGTGATTCGCGGCGTCGGGTTAATCAACCAAGCGTCGATGACCGGTGAGGGCGTTCCCGTTCGCCGTGAAGTCGGTGCGTGGATTTATGCCGGTACGCAGGTGCAAGATGGCAATATCGCCGTTCGCGCTGAGCGCGTGGGCGATGATTCTTCCACGGCCAATATTCGTCGCTTTATCACCGACTCGCTAAGTCAGCGCAGCGAGACGCAGAAGGTCACGCAGGAAATGGCCGATCGCCGCGTGGCGATCACCATGGGCGTGGGCGCAGCGGTATTTGCGATGACCCGTGACTGGCAACGTCTGGCTTCAGTATTCTTAGTCGATTACTCGTGTGCGTTAAAACTCAGTACGCCAATTGCGTTCAAGTCGATCATGTATCGTGCGGCGCGCAACGGCCTGCTGTTGAAAGGCGGTCGTGCAATCGAGCAGTTGGCTGCGGTTGATACCGTCGTCTTCGATAAAACCGGTACGCTCACCCATGGCGACATGCTGGTGACTGATGTGGTGAGCTTCGATCCTGAGCGTACGTGGGCTGAGCGTCTGCTGGCCATTGCGGCCTCGGTTGAAGAGCACAGCAATCATCCATTGGCGCGTGCGGTGGTAGCGGCGGCAGAACATCACGAGTTGCCGCACATCAACCACGGCGAAGTGGAATATGTGATTGCTCATGGCCTGTTGAGTGAGCTAGACAATCACCAAATGGTGATTGGTAGCCGTCACTTCCTCAGCTGTCACTATGATATCGATTTTGCTCCGTATGCGGATGAAATTGCCGAGCTTGAACAGCAAGGTCGTCATCTTCTGTTTATCGGTTTAGATAATCAGCTCGTCGGCATGATTGGTCTACAGGACAACGTGCGTGAAGAGGCCGCTCAGGTGATTGCACAGCTGCGCGAGCATGGCATCAACAACGTTGTGTTGTTGACCGGCGATAAAGCGGAGAAAGCGGAGCAATTAGCCGCGGAACTGGGTATAGACCGCTTTTATGCGCAGGCAACGCCAGAAAGTAAAGTTGAGGTTGTTCGTCAGTTACAAGAGCAGGGACACCGCGTCTTGTTCGTGGGCGACGGTATCAACGATGCTCCAGTGCTGACGCAGGCAAACGTGGGCTTAGCCATGAACCAGAGTACGGAGCTGGCTCAGCAGGCAGCAGACGCCGTGCTGTTGCAGGATCACCTGCACGGTATTGTGGCTGCGCGTGAGCTCTCTTTGGAAGCGATGAAGCTGGTCAACAGCAATATTCGTCTGACGGAGTGGGTGAACAGTTCCATTATGCTAGCTGCGGCGCTGGGCTGGTTAACGCCAACCGCCAGTGCGTTGCTGCATAACGGTACTACGCTGGGTGTGCTATTGCGCTCTTTGGCAGCCAAGAACGCCGGAAAGTAGGTAGCTATCGATTCTCGGCCTAACGGAATAGTGTGAGGCCGAGAGTCATACCCCAAACCTAAATTTTAGATATAAAAAAGCCCCGAATTTTCATTCGGGGCTTTTTTATAGAATATGGCGGTGAGAGAGGGGTTCGAACCCTCGATACGCTTTCGCGTATACACACTTTCCAGGCGTGCTCCTTCAGCCACTCAGACACCTCACCGTTTTGTTGCCGTGCTATGCACTGCAACGGGGCGCTACTATAGGGATTCACCCACTCAGGGTCAAGAATAATTTCAGTAAAAACGCACGTATGGCGAGGGAATAGCCAATCAGAGTGCTCTGACATCATCCTTGGCCGAGATGTACTACAGTTACCTGATGAAAGTGACCAAATGAAAGTTATCAAACAAAGTTTTCAAGCCAGTTCTCTCATAATCACAATTCTCTAATCAGCCAAAAGGAAAACGTTATGTCGATTGAAAAAGTTGTCTATCGTGCAAAAGCGAAAGCCACAGGCGGCCGAGATGGTCGTGCTACCTCATCTGACGGCGTGTTAGATGTGAAATTGGGCGTACCAAAGGAAATGGGCGGTGCAGGTGGTGCGGTGACCAATCCAGAACAGCTCTTTGCCGCAGGGTATTCGGCCTGTTTTCTCGGTGCGCTGAAATTTGTGGCCTCAAAAGAGAAGGTCAAAGTTCCCGCCGACGCGCAGATTGAAGGCACAGTGGGAATAGGCGAAATTCCAGGAGGCTTTGGGATTGAGGTTCAATTGGATATCAGTTTGCCAGGTATCGAACGCAGCGTGGCGGAAGAGCTGGTGAAAAAGGCTCATCAGGTATGCCCATATTCCAACGCCACCCGCGGCAATATTGATGTGAAGCTGAACGTCATTTAACCATTCAGTACGAACGCCTGAATGACAAAAAGCAAAAAGCCCTGAATTTTTATTCAGGGCTTTTTGTTAGAATATGGCGGTGAGAGAGGGGTTCGAACCCTCGATACGCTTTCGCGTATACACACTTTCCAGGCGTGCTCCTTCAGCCACTCAGACACCTCACCGTTTATCGCGACGTCGCCGTTGCGATGGGCGCTAATGTAGGGAAAACAGCGTGATGCGTCAACTTTATTTTTATCAAAACCAACTGTTTAGCTAAACAATCAGCAGATTGTTGTTTTCCTCAACGATAGCTGGCGTCTTTTACAACATTCCCTCAGTGTCCGTAGCGTTTTTGCCATTCAGCGTCCAATGCCACTTGCCACGACGGATGAGGTTCCGCGATGGCGCTAAACAGCGGTTTCTGCTCGGTGAATAGCGCACGCTGAGCCTGTGGTAAACGCTCAACGTCTAACACGCTAGGATCTCCCCATTGTTGGCTATCGGCCTTACGCGCCTGTGCTTCCGGAGACATCAGGAAGTTGATCACAACCTCAGCAGCGGGTTTAGCGCGTGCGTTGAAGGGGATTGCTAAGAAATGCACGTTGGTGAGTGCACCTTGATTTAATGCGTAAGTTTGCGCATCGGGCGGCAGGCTACCGGCGGCAATGGCCGCAGGCGCAATGCCAGGGTTAAACGTAATCGCCATATCAAGCTCATTATCGTTAAACATCTGGATCATCTGGGCATCGCTGGTTGGGAAAACTTTCCCTTGTCGCC
This sequence comes from Hafnia sp., assembly GCF_036648275.1. NCBI lineage: Bacteria > Pseudomonadati > Pseudomonadota > Gammaproteobacteria > Enterobacterales > Hafniaceae > Hafnia > Hafnia sp. Next base: position 365,808 of record NZ_JAVXIQ010000001.1, read on the forward strand.
ACAGGAATGGATGCAGAGCGTCAAGATATGCCCACAGTGGTGCCGTATCACGGGCAAACTTTTCTGGTTCGACCGGTTTGTCTAGTGCAACGCCAGACGTTAATCCGATCAGCGCTGTTTTCAAGAAACTGGAACCGTGAAATTGAGGAGGGCGCGGATAGGTGATTCGCCCTGGGTGAACTTTCGCATAATTAAGCAATGCGGAAAGATCGGCAGGAGGATTCGGTGTGGCTTTTACATCATGGATAAAGACCAGTTGCCCGACGCCCCAAGGCGCTTCCAATCCGTCGGTTGGTACGGTGAAATCCTGCGTTACCGGTAGTTTTTTATCCACCCATTGCCAGTTGGGTAAAGCCTGTACGAATGGGCCATACAGCAGCCCATTCTGTTTTAAGGCATTGAAGTTTTCGCCGTTAACCCACACTAAATCAGCGCTGCCATTTGCGGTATTACCCGCGGCTTTCTCTGCGCGAATGCGGTTGACCGTTTCGGCAATATCAGCCACTTTTACCTGTTTTAGCGTAATGCCGTAGCGGGTTTGTAGCTCGGTTGTGGCCCAGTCGAGATAGCTATTCACCTGCGTGCTACCTCCCCAAGCGTTGAAATAAACCGTTTGGCCTTTTGCCTGTTGCTGAGTTTGCGCCCATGCAGTTGTGGGTTCGGTTGCATCGGCGTACACCGTAGGGGCGAGCAAACACAAACTGGTCAAAAGGGTAGGGAGTAGATTTCGCAGACGCATAATCAGCCTTAGCAATATTGAAAACCAGATTGTAATGGCCTTTGTATATAAAAACATTAGCTTCAAGCCATATACAAGCCATATAGATGAAGGTGTCGTAAGTTTTTAAAACCAGTAAACATGAATAGTTACGCCATTAAACTGGATAAATAATGACTAAACAGACGAAATAACAACATTAGCTCTGGTGTTTTGGATATTTATCCCGCTAAATGAGAGTGAGGCTTGAACAAAAGATAACGGAATAATAGCCAACAAGCCCGCCGAGCCTAGGCTCAGGTAACTCTCAGGAAGAGTGTGTACAACATCATTTAGCAAGGGGAAAGCGGTGAGCTCGACGACACCCATTCAACCAACTTCACACCGCAGCGCCATTCCGGCTGGCTCTGGTGCTCTATTCTTTATCCAAACCTTTTCAACGCTTGGCTTTGCCGTGCTTTACTCCACCTTGGTTCTCTATGCGACCAAGCGCTTAGGATTTAGCGAAAGCGATGCCAATGCCATGATGGGCGTATTTGGTGCGTTTAACTATGGTCTCCACCTGTTTGGTGGCTATCTCGGCGGCCGTTGCCTAAGCAACCGTAACCTCTTTATTTTAGGTATGGTATTGCAGGTCATCGGCTGTTACATGATTGCAGAGATGGGCGTATCTGGCCTGTATTGGGGATTGGCGATGTTCCTCACCGGCAGCGGATTAAACGTCACCTGTCTGAACATGATGCTGACTCAGCGCTTTGCGCCGGACGACGATCGCCGTGAGGGCGCATTCCTTTGGAACTATGCGGGCATGAACCTTGGCTTTTTTGCTGGTTTTGCCGTCGCGGGTTATTTCCAACTCAGTGAAAACTATCGCGCACTGTTTTTATTTGCCACCATCGGTAACGCAGTAGCCATTCTGGTGACGCTGTCGCGCTGGCAAATTTTGGCGGACATCAACACGCCGCTCAAGCAGGCATCGCGAAAATCTTTCTATTTGCGAATGCTAGCGGGCCTAGTTGTGCTGGTGGCATTAGTGCCGATAATTCGTGTGCTACTGACCCACGCCGATTTCAGCAGCTATTTTGTGGTTGTGCTCGGCATCCTGATTTTCATTATGTTGTGCATTATGACGCTGCGTCATCGTGAAGCAGACGAACGTCGCCGCATGGTTGCCTATCTGATTTTAGCCGCGGGCTCCCTAGTATTCTGGTCGCTGTATCAGCTGGCACCAATGGGGCTGATGTTATTCTCTGAGCATAATATCGATCTGAATGTTTATGGCCTGCGTGTGGCGCCTCAGTGGATCCAAAATATTAATACGGTAGTGATTGTCGTCGGTGGACCGCTGATGGCACTCCTATTTAAACGCCTACGTGAACGTGGCTTAAACATTGATATACCTTTGCAATTTTGTGCCTCACTGTTTTGCATGGGATTAGGTATGCTGGTTCTGCCGCTGGGGATCCAACTTGCAGGCGGTGATGGTTTAGTCGCATTCAAATGGATTGCGTTGAGCTATGTGCTGCAAAGCTTTGGTGAGCTGATGATTTCGCCGATTGGTTACGCGATGATCGGCAAACTGGCACCGGCACGTCATCAGGGTTTGATGATGGGCTGCTGGATGATGGTAACCGGTGTGGCCTCCGTGCTGGCCGGATATGTTTCGGGGCTGATGCCGCAAAATAGTGGTAGCACGCCGTTGGAAACTAACCCTGGCTATAGCAGCGTATTCAATGCGCTAGGCTGGGGTTCTGTCGCTACGGGCGTAATGTTGGTGTTGTTAATTCCGCTGCTGCGTCGATTAATTGCCCAACAGCGTCAGGCTAGCTAATACCGCAACGAGCGAACAATACGATTAAGACAGAAAAACTGGAGGCACGAAGTGGATATCATTTACTACCATCCGTTTTTTAATGCGCAGATTTGGCTGGATGGTATGCGGAAACGTTTACCGGAAGCGAATATTCGCCAGTGGCAATCTGGGGATGATAAGCCCGCAGACTACGCACTGGTTTGGCAACCGCCGTTTGAGATGCTGGCTAAGCGTCAAGACTTACGTGGCGTATTTGCACTGGGTGCGGGCGTTGACGCGATTTTGGCTCAGGAAAGAGCGAATCCTGGAACGTTGCCGAAAGGTGTTCCGCTGGTGCGTTTAGAAGACACCGGAATGGCTTTGCAGATGGAAGAATATGCGGCTGCTGCTGCGCTGCGCTACTTCCGTCGCTTCGATGAGTATGACCTACAGCAGCGTCAGGGCGTATGGCAGTATCTGGCACCGCATGACGCCTCTCAGTTTGTAGTAGGTGTTTTGGGTGCGGGGGTTCTGGGCGGAAAAGTGGCTGAGCGCTTGGCTTCATTTGGCCTACAGGTTCGCTGCTGGAGCCGCACGGAAAAACACTATAGCGACGTTCAGAGTTTCTTCGGCCAAGATCAGTTTGCGTCATTCCTGCAAGGGACCCAGTTGCTGATAAACCTGCTACCGAATACGCCAGAAACTGTGGGTATTCTCGACCAGTCTCTGTTTGCGCAGCTCAATGCAGGAGCCTATATCATCAATTTGGCGCGTGGTGCGCACATGAAAGAGGATGATTTGCTGGCGGCACTGGAGTCTGGGCAAGTTGCCGCGGCAACGCTCGACGTGTTTGCCAAAGAACCTTTGGCGACCGATCATCCTTTCTGGAAACACCCTCGAGTGACGATTACACCACATATCGCCGCTATTACCCTGCCAGAAGTTGCGATGGATTATGTCGCACAGAACATCTTGGCGATTGAAGCAGGGAAAACGCCGGAAGGTGTAGTAAACATGGATTTAGGTTATTGATGATATCCCCGTCGTCCTTCAAGATGCAGGGGTGTTGGCTGCGTTTGCTTACCCTAGTCACATAGTTATCTATGCTCCTAGGGCTTCACAAACTTGCCGCCTACCTGCATCTCGAAGTAACTTGGGGATAGAAAATATTCATTGCTGTATGAATACGTTCTATTTGCTAACCTTATAGGGACACGCCTGCTGGTGCCAAAACCAGCGGGCCTTAGACAGGAGAAGCCATGTATCCCGTAGATTTGCATATGCACACCGTGGCAAGTACCCACGCTTACAGCACCCTTCATGACTATATTGTCCAAGCAAAAAAGTGTGGTATCAAACTTTTCGCCATTACCGATCACGGCCCTGATATGGCCGATGCGCCGCATTATTGGCATTTCATGAATATGCGTGTATGGCCACGAATTGTTGATGGCGTGGCTATTTTGCGCGGCATCGAATCTAACATTAAGAATACGCAGGGCGAAATTGACTGCACGGGCCGTATGTTAGACGAGATGGATTTGATTATTGCAGGATTTCACGAGCCGGTTTTTGCACCGCGTGACCGCGATAGCCATACCGAAGCTATGATCGCCACGATGGCCAACGGCGATGCTGATATTATTAGCCATCCAGGTAATCCAAAGTTTCCAATCGATATTCGCGCGGTTGCTGAAGCGGCTGCGCGTTATAACGTGGCGCTAGAACTGAATAACTCCTCATTTACACATTCGCGAATTGGCAGTGAAGCAAACTGCCGAGCCATTGCAGAAGCGGTGCGTGATGCCGGCGGTTATCTGTCGCTAGGGTCAGATTCACATGTCGCATTTTCGCTGGGAAGTTTTGATCACTGTATCCGAATCATGAATGAGGTAAACTTCCCGCAGGATCGAGTGCTCAACGTAACGCCGCGCCGTCTGCTCGATTTTCTGGTTGAACGAGGGAAGGGGGCAATCCCCGAACTGGCCGATTGGTAATTAACTAGCGATTTGCGTGAAGTGACAATGTCACATTTTAAGCCATTTTTGTAGGCCACATTTTTCAGGCCATATATTTCAGGATTAAAGATGAACGATTTTTCTATCATCTGCCGTTTGCTGGGAAGCCTATTTTCCCGTCAGCCGCAGGATGCTGTATTGACCCCTGTATTTGATCTGATGGCGCAAGGTAAGCTGCAACAGTTTTGGCCAATTGAGCAAGACGGCCTACTGACCCGTTTGCAAACCGCAGCTAAAGATCGTGCCGCGTTAAGCGTTGATTATAAAGCCATGTTTAGCGGTGCCGACGCGTCAGTCGATATTCATCGTAGTGATTATCAAGAGAATGCTACCGAGCAAGAAGTTCGCGATTTTTTAACCCAGCGTGGAATGCCTTTAGGCGATCAGCCTGCTGACGCGTTCGGGCAGTTGTTGCTTGCCGCATCGTGGTTGGAAGATCAGTCTGCCGAAGATGAAATTCAGGCGCAAATGGCGCTGTTTGATGAGTATTTGCTGCCGTGGTGTGGGAAGTTTTTGGGCAAAGTCGAAGCCCATGCAACCACCGCGTTTTATCGCACGCTGGCTGAATTGACGCGCGAAGCGCTTCAGGCCATGTGGGATGAACTTTCTGAAGGCGAAGACTCTGCTGAAGACGCAGAATAAATGTTTTCGATCTGATAAATAAAAAAGCCGATGTTCATGATTGAACACCGGCTTTTTTATTAAGGGATACCGAGTATTAGTCAGTGAAAGGAATAATGATTTCGCCCGGTTTAACTTCGATACCTTTAGCCAGTTTTTTCGCCAAGGCTTCTTTTTCGTTCTTATTCGGGTCTAAGGTATAAACGGCTTTTTCGTTGAAATAGGTTTTTAAGGATTGGTTCAAATACGGAACCACTGCTTTCATCACGCCAGACATTTTTTCAGGTTTAACCGTGTAATCGGTTAATTCCATATCCCGCAGGAAAATGGCACCTTGCTCGCTGTTATAAACCGGCTGAGCCTGTAGCGTGATTTGCAGATCGCTGGTCTGTGGGCCGAGAATGGAGCTGATATTGACTTTGGCATGGCCCGTTAGGGTAATTTTATTGGGATCAGTACGCCCAATTTGGCTGTTTAGTTGGTCGACGGTAATGTCGGCATCAACTAACCCAGAGATACCAATTTGTTTCTGGAAATTATTATACTTTTGCAGATATTGGTTCATATCCTGCTCAGTAATTGTGTATTGGGTCAGTTTATTACAGGCCGCTAATACCAGCCCCGCAGCAACGATCCCTGCTATATAAATCACCTTCTTCATATTATCTGACCTCTGAATACAGAATAAATAAGCCTGCTAATTAACATGTTAACGCTGTCGATACTGATTGTGGCATAGATCTACCAGAGAAAAAAATAACGTATGTTTCATCCTGTTAATACACATTAATCGCGGGATGAAAGACATCTTCTTTCACCGATGATGGGCAACATGCTGGCATGAATTTAGAGAGAATGTGCTGCGTTCTGAATCAGATAATGACGAAAATTCAGAACGCAGTACGTAAGACTAAGATGATGTGCTTTAGCTTCCGCCTAGCACGGCAGGGGCGATGCTGCGTTGGTTAAACTGCCAGTACAGCAGAATCAGCGTAAGCACACCGACCACGCCGAGTAAAAACCAGGGCAGTTCAGGCGTTCCAAGTGCTTGGCCAGTGTCATACATCCAACCGCCGCCGGTATACCCGATAGCGCCACCCAGCGCCAAGCCTAAACGGCTAAAGCCCATATAGCTGCCGCGGGCACGCGGATCGGCTAACGAGGCGCTTAACGTCTCACGTGCCGGTTCGGCGATAATTGAACCGAAATAGAAGCAGCAAATTAAAATAAACAGTGTGCGAAGTTCCGTCGCCAGACCCAGAGGGAACAGGCTGATGGTCATAATCAACAACCCAAACATCAGCCGCGTTTCTAGGCGGAAATGCTTTTCGCTCCAGCGAGCAATCGGGTAGAGCAGCGTTAGAGACAGCGTCGCTTCTATGGCGTACATCCATTTGACCGCTGTTGGCGTGCCTGCAATTTCGTTGACTATAATGGGCAGCATTAGCATCACCTGCACGGCAAGCATGTAGTAACCCGTCAGCGTCAGCACATAGAGCAGAAAACGGCGATCGCGAATAACGCGCATCATGCCTTCTTTGATTGGCGCCCGAACCGTCGAAATTCGATAGGCGGGCAGTAGCCACGCATTACAAGCCGCCGCTAGCACAAAGATTGCCGCACCCACCCAGCAAACATAATGAAAATCGTACTGTAGCAGCCAGCTACCGATCAGCGCGCCCACCACGGCGCCCGCGCTATCCTGCATCATCAATAGTGAATAAAAGCGGCTGCGTTCATGCGGGCGGGTCAGCTTAATCACCAGTGCGGTACGCGGCGGATCAAACAGCGTCCCACCCAATGCAGACAGCGCGCAGGAAAGCCACAGAATCCAAGGTTCGCTGGCAACCGCCATCGAGGCGAAACCTGCTGCGCGCAGCAACATGCCAATAACGATCATCGGTTTTGCACCAAAGCGGTCAGCGATGGCACCCCCAAAAATCCCTAATCCTTGCTGGACTAATTGTCGTAATCCCAGTGCCGCCCCCACGACCACGGCAGCCCAACCAAGTTGGTCGACGAAGCGAATCGAAATAAGAGGGAAAACGACAAAGAAACCGAGTACAACCAGTAAATTGTCTAACAATAAAAAGTACTTACCCAAGCTCCTAGCTTGCGACACCAGCGACATGTTTCACCATCAGCGAGAAAATAAAAAAGGAGGGATTGACTCGTTCATTTTCTACCCATTTTCAGCGTGGGTATAGGTTTGATTAATAATATTTTTCTGCAAATAGTCGGCCTCATAATACTTTTCATTATGAGCAGTGCGTAATTAACCGTTAACTGGATTACAGAAATAGAAGAAAAAGGTCTTAACCGCAGCTAAGTGCGCAATATTGCTACAGCTAAGGTATTACCCGCCATACAAAGAGCGGTTATAGTGATAAGTAATAAAATATTTGCATGTGGGGCTGGAGAATTGATGTTTGGCTATCACAATAGCGGGCCAAAAGTCCGTTTAACCACCGACCGTCTGGTGGTGCGTTTGGTTCATGACCGCGATGCCTATCGCTTGGCCGACTATTACGCAGAAAACCGCGAATTCTTAAAACCGTGGGAACCTGTACGGGATGAAAGTCATTGTTATCCTTCGGGCTGGCAGGCGCGATTAGGGCTTATCAATGAGCTACAGAAACAGGGCAGCGCCTACTATTTTCTGTTGCTCGATCCTGATGAGAATGAAGTTCGAGGTGTGGCTAATTTTAGTAACGTGCTGCGCGGTTCTTTCCATGCCTGCTATCTCGGCTATTCACTCGGTGAGAAATGGCAGGGGCAGGGGTTAATGTATGAAGGCGCGCAGGCGGCGATTCGTTATATGTTCCGTCAGCAGCGGCTACATCGAATTATGGCTAACTATATGCCGCATAACCAACGCAGTGGGGATTTGCTCAAACGTATGGGCTTTGAGAAAGAGGGTTATGCCAAAGATTATCTGCTGATCAACGGTAAATGGCAGGATCACGTTTTGACTGCGCTGGTTAATCGAGAATGGACTGCGCCGCGCTAACTGTTTGCGTTCACAAGGATCTAAGACCAATGAAAAACCCATTATCTCTACTTGAAGCTCGCGTGATTGGCTGTTTTCTTGAGAAGCAGGTCACGACGCCCGATCAATATCCGCTTTCGCTCAATGGCTTAACCACCGCCTGCAATCAGAAAACCAATCGTGAACCGGTGATGGATCTCAGCGAGTCTGATGTGCAGTCAACGTTGGATATGCTGATGAAAAAGCATCAGGTACGTTCGTTAAGCATTCCGGGTAGCCGTGTGATGAAATATGAACATCGGTTCTGCAACTCAGAGTTTGGAAACCTGAAATTCTCAGATGCTGAAGTCGCGGTGGTGTGCTGCCTGTTACTTCGTGGGCCACAAATCCCTGGCGAGCTGCGCACGCGAACCAACCGTATGCATGAGTTTAGCGATGTGACGCAGGTTGAGCAGGTGTTGAATGAGTTAGCATCGCGTGAGGATGGCCCTTTTGTGGTTCGTCTAGAACGTGAGGCGGGTAAACGTGAAAGCCGCTATGCGCATCTCTTTAGCGGTGAGGTTGAAAATGTTGCGACCTCGGCTATTGAAAGTACCTACAGTGCGCCGGTTGATAGTGGATTAGCCGAGCGTGTCGAAGCGCTTGAAGCCGAAGTAGCAGAATTAAAAGAACGCGTGCAAAGCTTGCTGGATCACCTTGCTGACTAAGAGAACAAGAATGACGAAATTACGTATTGGCGTTGTTGGGTTAGGTGGTATCGCGCAAAAAGCCTATTTGCCTATTTTGAGTCAGGCAGAACGATGGCAGTTGGTCGGTGGTTTTTCTCCCACGCTGGCTAAGGCGCAGGGGGTATGTGATAGCTACCGAATGACGGCATTTTCTCGGCTAGATGAGCTAGCCGAACAGTGCGATGCGCTGTTTGTGCACAGCAGCACCAATACGCATTTTGACGTCGTGCGCGAGCTTTTGCAGCACGGCAAACATGTTTATGTCGATAAACCGTTGGCGGAAACGCTCGATCAAGCCGAGCAGTTAATTGCGCTGGCTGAACAGAAAAATTGCCGTTTGATGGTCGGGTTTAATCGCCGGTTTGCGCCGCGCTATGTACAGATTAAACAGCAGGCCAGCGACGTAGCCGCAATTCGCATGGATAAACATCGGCATCAAAATATTGGCCCCAAAGATGCGCGTTTCACCTTGCTAGATGACTATCTGCACGTAGTGGATACCGCACTATGGATGAGCGGTAAAAACTTAACGTTAAAGTCGGGAACTTTGCATACCAACGACGTGGGGCAAATGATTTACGCCGAGCATCATTTTAGCGCAGGGCAGACTCAGGTCACTACCTCTATGCACCGCGCGGCGGGCTCGCAGCGTGAAGTGATGCAGGTTGTCAGCGGTGGGGCGATTTATGAAGCGCAGGATCTTAGGAGCTTGCATATTGAACGCGACACAGTTTTGTGTGAATTGCCGATAGCTGGCTGGCAATCCACCCTTGAACAACGAGGGTTTGTTGGCGCGGTAAATCATTTCATCGACTGCGTTGAGAACCAAACGGCACCAATAACCTCAGGCGAGCAGGCGATTGCCGCTCAGCGAATTATTGAAGGCTTACTTTCACAGTAGGTATATTGGCAAACATTTTGTCCCTATCATCTTGGTTTGTAACATCTCTAACTAGATCTTCCGTGTGAGATAAGTAGACTAGTGCTCCTAAATTGCCCTTGCTGTATTCAGCAAGGGTCGCAACCGTTGAAAAAACTAACTCATGAATTTATTAAAATCACTGGCGGCGGTCAGTTCGATGACCATGTTTTCGCGCGTGTTGGGATTTGCGCGAGATGCGCTTGTGGCGCGTATTTTTGGTGCGGGAATGGCGACGGATGCCTTTTTTGTCGCATTTAAACTGCCGAATCTGTTAAGGCGTATCTTTGCCGAAGGCGCATTTTCTCAGGCATTTGTGCCTATTTTAGCGGAATATAAAAGCCAGCAGGGCGAAGAGGCGACACGGACTTTTGTTGCCTACGTCAGCGGTATGCTTACGCTGGTGCTGGCGGTGGTGACCGTGCTGGGTATGCTCGCTGCGCCGTGGGTGATTTATGTGACTGCGCCGGGCTTTGTCGATTCGCCGGATAAATTTGCGCTGACATCGTCGCTTTTGCGCATCACGTTCCCCTATATCTTACTGATCTCTTTGGCCTCGTTAGCGGGCGCAATACTGAATACGTGGAATCGATTCTCGGTGCCTGCTTTTGCTCCGACCTTTTTAAACGTCAGTATGATCGGTTTTTCTCTGTTTGCGGCGCCGTATTTCCATCCACCAGTGATGGCATTGGCGTGGGCGGTCACCGTAGGTGGCGTATTGCAGTTGGCTTACCAACTGCCACACTTGAAAAAGATCGGGATGTTAGTCCTGCCGCGTTTGAACCTGCATGATGCTGGCGTTTGGCGCGTGATGAAGCTGATGGGACCCGCCATTATTGGTGTTTCCGTGAGCCAGATTTCACTGATCATCAACACCATCTTCGCGTCATTCTTGGTGTCGGGCTCGGTTTCTTGGATGTACTACGCTGACCGTTTGATGGAGTTTCCATCCGGTGTGTTGGGCGTGGCATTAGGCACGATTTTGCTGCCGTCATTGGCGAAAAGCGTATCTAGCGGACGGCATGAAGAGTATTCCCGCTTAATGGATTGGGGGCTTCGTCTGTGCTTTGTGTTGGCGCTACCGAGCTCAATTGCCTTGGGGATTTTATCTAAGCCGCTGATTGCATCTCTGTTCCAATATGGTCAGTTCACCGCTTTTGATACCGAAATGACTCAGCGTGCGTTGATTGCCTATTCAGTCGGTTTGATGGGGCTCATTCTGGTGAAAGTGTTGGCGCCAGGGTTTTACTCCCGCCAGAACATTAAAACGCCGGTGAAAATTGCCATCGCCACATTGATTCTGACTCAGCTAATGAACTTGGCTTTCATTGGGCCGTTCAAACACGCAGGGCTGTCTCTTTCTATCGGGCTTGCGGCCTGCCTTAATGCCAGCCTGTTGTATTGGCAGTTGCGTAAGCAAAAAATGTATACCCCTCAGCCGGGCTGGACTCTCTTCTTGGTTAAGCTGGTGGTCGCGGTTGTTATCATGACCGCGGTGCTCATCGGTATGATGTGGTTTATGCCAGCGTGGGACTCAGGCAACATGCTGATGCGTTTGTTACGCTTAATGGCGGTGGTTGTGGTTGGTGCAGGCTCTTATTTTGCAGCATTGGGGCTGCTTGGATTCCGCGTGCGAGACTTTACGCGCAACGTCGTCGTGTGATGATGTTTGTTAGGCAATAAAAAAAACCGGCCATAAAGGCCGGTTTTTTTTATGTCAGAGCAATATGACGAATAATAAACGAATTACATACGTTCTACGGTTTCGATACCCAGCGTATCTAAGCCAGTTTTCAGCGTTCTTGCCGTCAGCGCAGCTAATTTCAGGCGGCTATTACGTTGCTCTTCGCTCTCAGCCGTCAGGATAGGGCACGCTTCGTAGAAGCTTGAGAACAGACCCGCTAAGTCATACAGGTAGGTACACATGACGTGCGGAGTACCTTCACGAGCCACCTGAGTAATGGTTTCTTCAAACTGAATCAGGCGAGCGGCCAGCGCTTTTTCGCGATCTTCCGTCAGGACTATATCACCAGTCAGGGATTTTTCATCAATACCGGCGCGTTTAAATACGGAAGACACACGCGTATACGCATATTGCATATACGGCGCGGTGTTGCCTTCGAACGCCAGCATGTTATCCCAGTCGAAGATGTAATCTGTGGTGCGGCTTTTTGACAGATCCGCGTATTTCACGGCGCCGATGCCAACAACGTCAACCAACTTAGCCAGCTCTTCGTTGCTTAAATCTGGATTTTTCTCTGCGATCAGTTTGCCAGCGCGTTCAACCGCTTCGTCCAACAGGTCAGACAGTTTAATGGTGCCGCCTGAACGGGTTTTGAATGGCTTACCGTCTTTGCCTAACATCATGCCGAACATGTGATGTTCGAGGCTGACAGAGTCTGGTACGTAGCCCGCTTTACGCACGATTGTCCATGCCTGCATCAAGTGCTGGTGCTGACGGGAATCGATGTAGTAAAGCACGCGGTCTGCGCCCAGCGTTTCGTAACGGTATTTCGCACAGGCGATATCGGTGGTGGTGTACAGGTAGCCGCCATCCTTTTTCTGGATGATGACGCCCATAGGTTCACCGTCTTTGTTTTTGTATTCGTCGAGGAATACAACGGTAGCGCCTTCGCTTTCTACTGCTAAACCCTTAGCTTTCAAATCTGCAACGATGCCAGGCAGCATGCTGTTGTATAGGCTTTCACCCATGACGTCATCTTTGGTTAAGGTGACGTTCAGACGCTGATAGTTTTTCTGGTTTTGCGACATGGTGATGTCGACCAGTTTGCGCCACATTTCGCGGCAGTATTCGTCGCCGCCTTGCAGTTTAACTACATAGGCACGTGCGCGCTCAGCAAACGCGGCATCTTCGTCATAATGCTTTTTCGCTTCGCGGTAGAAGGCTTCCAAATCGGAAAGATCCATTTCATTCGCGTGCTCGTTCTGCATTTTTTCCAGATAGGCAATCAACATGCCGAACTGGGTACCCCAGTCGCCGACGTGGTTAGCGCGAATGACGTTGTGACCGAGGAATTCTAAGGTACGAACGGATGCGTCACCGATGATGGTGGAGCGCAAATGACCAACGTGCATCTCTTTAGCGACGTTTGGTGCGGAGTAGTCAACCACGATAGTTTGTGGTTTCACCGGAGCAACGCCTAAACGCTCATCTGCCAGCGCAGCTTCAACCTGTTTTGCCAGCCATGCAGGATCTAAGAAGATATTAATAAAACCCGGACCCGCGACTTCAACTTTGTTCGCGATACCGTCTAGCTCAAGATGGGTCAGCACCTGCTCTGCCAGTTGTCGTGGAGCAATACCCAGTTTCTTGGCCGCGCCCATGACGCCATTGGCCTGATAGTCGCCGAATTGCGCTTTCGCGGATTGACGGACAAGAGCTTCGCTGTCAGCAGGAGCGCCTGCAGCCACCAGAGCTTGGGTGACTTTATCTGAAAGAAGTGCCTGAATATTCACCGGGTTACCTTAAGTTTGTAACGCCAGACGTGCGTGACGACGGCGTTTTATATGTGAGATCGTTAATCGAGGTGCATTCACACCAAAACAGCCGATAATTATATGTCAATTCGCTGCGTGAGTCAGCAAGCATGCGCTTATACAGCGAAGATAGCCGCCATAAATAGGACGTGGAAGTCTGTGAAAAGAGCAGGTAAAGTACGCAGCCTTGCGGATAGCGGAGAACCGAGAAAATGACATTTTTGGCAGAGATTGAAACACTGCGCGATTTAGATGCAGATCTGGATCGTTTTACCACGCTGCTACAGGAATTTGCTGACAAGCTTGAACTCGATTTATCGGCATTTAGCGCGGACCATATCTCTTTGCGTTGTCACCAGAATGCCACGGCCGATCGTTGGCGGGCGGGGTTTGAAATCTGTGGTTCTTTGCTGTCTGAAAATATAATTAACGGACGGCTCATTTGTTTGTTTGATCTCAACCAGCCGCTGCGCGTTGGCCCGTGGTTAATTGACTGCGTGGAGCTGCCTTATCCGGGTGAGAAACGCTATCCGCACGAAGGCTGGGAGCATGTTGAATTGGTGATTGGCGGCGATCCGGCAACGTTGCATCCGCGCGCTCTAGAATTGTTGTCAGACTCGGCACTGCTGGCGCCGGGCATCAAGTTGAAATTCAGCAGTCCTAAAGGGGAGCAAGAACGTTTGCCAAACCCGACGTTGGCGGTCACCGACGGCGAGGTTACTATAAAATTCCATCCTCATTCTATTCGTGAAATTGTTGCGAGCGAACAGCAGTAAGCTGACGTTCCTACGTAAAAAAAAGCGCCATTCCGTTGCGGGACATGGCGCTTTTTTTATGGAAAATTACAGCGCGTTGATGGCATTTTCCATGCGGTCGAGTGCTTTGTTCAGCAGGTCACGATGGCAGCCAAAATTGATGCGTACAAATTTGGCATCACCGAAATCCGCACCCGGTGACAGACCGACGCCGGCCTGTTCGAAGAAGGCATGTGGGTTATCTACCGGCAATTCAGATGCATCGACCCACGCCAGATAGGTGGCGGCGAGATTAACCGTTGACAGGCCTTTCATTGCATTGATGCGTTTCACCAGCAGATCGCGGTTGCCTCGCAGATAATCAAGCTGTGCGTCAAGCCACTCCTGCCCATCACGGTAGGCGGCTTCAGCAGCAACGTAAGCCAGAATATCCACATTAGGAACTAGCCCTGCGCGTTCTGTGTTGAAACGGTCGCGTAGGTTTTTATTTGGGATAATGGCAATCGTCGCACCTAGTCCGGCAATGTTATAGGTTTTTGATGGTGCCATCAGCGTGATGCTGCGCTGGGCTGCTTCTTCGCTCAAAGAGGCGATCGGGATATGTTTTGCGCCTGGCTCTAGCAGCAGATCGCAGTGAATTTCATCAGAACAAATAACGAGATCGTGACGCTGGGCAAAGGCGAGCTGAGTTTCAAGCTCTTCGCGCGTATAAACCGTGCCGCCCGGGTTATGCGGGTTGCAAAGCATCATCAGTTTTTCATTGCCGGAGAGCTGTTGCTCGGCGCTGTCTAAATCCATGACCCAGCGTTGTTCGTGTAGCTTCACAGGAATTGACAGCTGCTGGCGATGAGCAAAGCGAGATGATTTAACAAACGGCGGATAGATTGGGAAGGGGGCCAATGTGTGCTGCTGAGGATCGGTAAAGGCACGAACGCTGAGGTTCAAGCCGCAAACCATACCCGGCAAAAAGACTAGCCATTCAGGTTTTACATCCCATTGGTATAGATCGCGCATGCGCTCAATAAATATACTCACCAATTCTTGTGATGGATCACCGTAGCCAAATACGCCCTCAGCAACGCGTTTTTGCAGTGCATCAATAACAGCCGGTGGGGAGCGGAAATCGGTATCAGCGACCCACATCGGAATGATGTCTTTGTTCGCATATTTGTTCCATTTCTGGCTATCACTGTGACTTCTGTCGACCCATTCATCAAAATTGAATGTCATAGTATTCATCCTTTAGTAGGCTTAGTTCCTGCCCCAGTAGGCAATAGTAAAACAGACGGTAAAAACGTCATGGCGATGATTAATGTGCGTTTTTCTGCCGGTTTGCATAAGTGTTCTTAAGCGTATCAAGAGTTCGTTACTGGGAACGATACTTATCACGTTTTTTGTCAGCCTACGCGAGAAGGTTCCACTTTCTCAAGTGTCATTACGTTGGAATGAAAAGTTTTCACGTAACGTAGTCTGTTTTGGCGGTTTTTTTTGGAGGTTTTTTCATTATGAAATTGGAAATTTGTTGCTTCGGGGTGGAATGTGCCCTGACGGCGGAGCGCGCAGGTGCAGACCGTATTGAGCTTTGCGCAAGCCAGTTAGACGGTGGTTTAACGCCAAGCTACGGGACCTTGAAACTGGCTCGCGATAAGGTTTCTATTCCCGTACATCCGATTATTCGTCCACGCGGCGGAGATTTTTGCTACAGCTATACTGAATTTGAAGTGATGAAAAATGACATGGCGATGATCCGCGATATGGGGTTCCCCGGCGCTGTCATCGGTATGTTAGATGCTGAAGGGCATATCGATTTGCCAAGAATGCGTGAGCTGATGCAACTGAGCGGTAATATGGCGATCACGTTCCATCGTGCTTTTGATATGTGTGTGAGCCCACTCGTTGCGTTGAGCCAGTTGACCGATTTAGGGATTGCGCGCATTCTGACATCAGGTCAGCAGCAAAGCGCTGAAGTTGGCTTACCGTTGCTTAAAGAGTTGCTGAATGAAACTCAAGGGCCGGTGATTATGGCGGGTGCAGGGGTGCGTTTAACTAACCTGCACAAATTCCAAGAGATTGGTTTGACTGAAGTACATAGCTCTGCGGGCCATATGGTGCCGTCAGAAATGCGCTACCGTAAGGCGGGCGTGACGATGTGCTCAGACAGTGAGTTTGATGAATTTACGCATTATTGCGTCGATGGCGAAGTGGTCGAAGCAATGAAAACCGCGCTAAGTCTCGGTGAACCGTATCCACGTTCTGCATAACGCAGAGGTGTGTTGAGCAGTTCCAGTAGAAGTAGTACGAATTTTAGTGGATGTCTCACTAAACAGTATGGCCCCAACAATTGTTGTTGGGGCTTTTTTTCGTTTAATGCTTAGGGTTTACGCGCCACGATGACCGCGCGAATAGGGGCAGGGTAGCCTTCTACGGTTTTTGTTTGGTCGTTAGGATCGAGGAACTCCGCCAATGACTCGCTGATCATCCAGTCGGTGCGGCGCTGTTCATCCAGCGTAGTCACACAAGAATCAACGATGCGAACATCAACAAAACCGCATTTTTCGAGCCATTTTACCAAGGCCTTTGCCGAAGGAATAAAATAGACGTTGCGCATTTGCGCGTAGCGGTCGCCGGGCACTAAGACCTGATTTTCATCACCCTCGATGACCAACGTTTCAAGCACCAGTTCGCCATCTTTAACCAGTTGGTTTTTTAACTGATAGAGGTGATCAAGTGGGGAACGACGATGGTAGAGCACGCCCATCGAGAACACGGTGTCAAAGGCAGCCAACTCCGGCAGTTGTTCAATGCCGAGCGGGAGTAAATGTGCCCGCTGATCGCCACCTAATAGTTTGCGCACAGCTTCAAACTGACATAGGAAAAGCTGCATTGGATCGATGCCCACGGCAAAATGGGCACCGGCACCAATCATACGCCATAGGTGATAGCCACTGCCGCAGCCCACATCAAGGATAGTGCGACCTTCCAGCGGGGAAATATGCGGTAAAACGCGTTCCCATTTCCAATCAGAGCGCCATTCGGTATTGATATGAATGCCGTACAAATCGAATGGGCCTTTACGCCACGGCATTAACGCACGCAGCATTTTTTCGATGCCTTCTTTTTGCCCTGGGCCGAGCTCAGGTTCCGCTTGAGCACTGACGCCGTGAAGTAAATCTAAAGCATGGGGCGTGATTTCAGGAAGGCGATCGACGGCGTTAAACCAGTCTTTAAATTTGCCGTGCAGCGACTCGCGTTGCCATGCGGCCAGCTGTGCCGGTAACACTTCCAGCCAGTGGCTGAGCGGGCTATTAGCAATACGCTGATAAAAATTACCAAACTCGATCATGCGACGACGTCTCCTTTCACGGCTAACAAGGAGCCGAAGTTAAAGCATTGGAACCAGATTTCTGCGTGCTCAAATCCGGCCTGATTCAGGCGTTTCTTATGGGTTTCTACCGAGTCGGTCAGCATCACATTTTCCAGCATGCTGCGCTTCTGGCTGATTTCTAGCTCGCTATAGCCGTTGGCACGCTTGAAGTCGTGGTGCATGTTAAATAGCAGTTCGCCCAGCGTTTTATCCTCAAAATTAAACTTCTCAGAGAGTACCAATACGCCACCCGGTAATAGTCCCTGATAGATTTTATTCAGCAGCGACTGGCGCTCTTCGGGAGCTAAAAATTGCAGCGTGAAATTGAGAACCACCATCGAGGCGTTCTCAATATGAATATTTTGAATATCGGCTTCGATAACGTCGACGGGGGTCTGGGCGCGGAAAGCGTCTATGTGACGGCGGCAGCGCTCTACCATCGCAGGGGAATTATCCACGGCGATAATCTGGCATCCTTCGGCGTGAATATTGCGGCGCATAGATAACGTCGCTGCGCCTAACGAGCACCCCAAGTCATACACGTTGGTATTTGGCTGTGCAAAACGCTCTGCCAACATCCCGATCATTGAGATGATGTTGGAATAACCCGGCACCGAGCGCTGGATCATATCGGGAAAAACTTCAGCGACGCGCTCGTCAAAAGTCCAATCGCCGAGCTTAGCAATCGGGGCCGAGAAAAGCGTATCGCGGTCAACGCCTTTCTTATCATCAAAAGTGTTATCAGAATGAGTATCGCGGTTTGACATAAACAGATGCATGCGGTTTCAACAAAGGGCGCACATTTTATCAGATAAACCCCTGCTAGGGCTATTCCCTTGCGAGGAAGAGGGTTGTGACGGCGGCGATAGTGCATTGATAGCGTTAATAAGCGCGTTGACGAATGGATAAACTGGCAACAACTAGTTCGCTTAGCATGAAGTTTGGCTTGATTGCAATAGGTCGGAAGTGATACAAAGCAGCCCGCAATGTAAATAAAATAATACGATGCGCCACGATTCAGCGTTCACACAGCGCGAATGACGCTATCGCACAGAGGATAAAATGGGCGATCTGCAACAAGAAGAAACCCTACAAAGGGGATTGAAAAATAGACATATCCAACTGATTGCACTCGGAGGTGCAGTTGGTACGGGGCTATTTTTAGGTATTGCGCAAACCATTAAAATGGCAGGCCCGTCGGTGCTGCTGGGTTACGCCATTGGTGGCTTTATCGCATTTTTAATTATGCGCCAGCTGGGTGAAATGGTGGTTGAAGAGCCAGTAGCAGGTTCATTTAGCCACTTTGCCTATAAGTACTGGGGAAGTTTTGCCGGCTTCTTAGCCGGTTGGAATTACTGGGTTATGTTCGTGCTGGTCGGGATGGCGGAACTGACTGCGGTGGGCATCTACATCCAGTATTGGTGGCCGGATATTCCAACGTGGATGTCGGCGGCTGGCTTCTTTGTGATCATCAACATCGTCAATTTGGTCAACGTTCGCGTATACGGTGAAACTGAGTTTTGGTTTGCGATCATCAAAGTCGGTGCGATTATTGGCATGATTGTCTTTGGTGCGTGGATGTTAGCCTCCGGTTCTGGTGGCCCGCAGGCAAGTATCACCAACTTATGGACCCAAGGCGGTTTTTTACCGAATGGCTGGCACGGCTTAATCATGGCTATGGCGGTGATTATGTTCTCCTTTGGTGGTCTTGAGTTGGTAGGAATTACTGCCGCAGAGGCAAGCGAACCGCGTAAAAGCATTCCTAAAGCCACCAATCAGGTGGTCTACCGTATTCTGATTTTCTATATCGGCTCATTGACCGTTTTGCTGTCTCTTTATCCGTGGCAAAACGTTGTGCAGGGCGGAAGTCCGTTTGTAATGATCTTCCATGCGCTGGATAGCAACTGGGTAGCTACCGCGTTAAATATCGTGGTTCTTACCGCTGCGCTGTCTGTTTATAACAGCTGCGTATATTCAAACAGCCGTATGCTGTTTGGGCTAGCAAAGCAGGGTAATGCCCCAGCGGCATTGACGAAAGTGAACCGTCGTGGCGTGCCGATTCTGTCTATTGGTCTTTCTGCCTTAACAACCTCAGCGGTAGTTTTGATTAACTATATTATGCCGGGTGAGGCTTTTGAGCTGTTGATGGCGCTGGTGGTATCGACGCTGGTCATTAACTGGGTGATGATCTGTATGGCTCATCTCAAGTTCAAAGCGGTCAAAAACCAGCAGGGCGTAGCGACAGCCTTTAAAGCGCTTTGGTATCCGTATGGTAATTACCTATGTTTGGCTTTCTTGGCGCTCATTTTGGTGATCATGTATATGACTCCGGGGATTCGGATTTCAGTGATCTTGCTTCCAATTTGGGTAGCTGTTCTATGGGTTGGCTTTATGCTTTCTCGTAAGAAAAATAAAGTGTAAGCGGTGAGTGCTGAGCAAAAGGCAATCTTCGGATTGCCTTTTTGTTATGTCATTTGGCTGAAAATAAAAAACCTCGCGGGTATGCGAGGTTTTTTATTTTGTGACTGCGGTGCACGTTAGTATTCTTCAACTACACAAATATAAGGCGGCAGGGCAAGCAAGTCAATTTATTGACGGTTACAACAAACTTAATAAATATTACCACAAATACTGGTTGTATACACAGTATCGTGGCATATAATCACTTTTGTTGAAATGAATAACGTGTTTTGAGCCGCAATCGGGCAACGAGTTTCAAGTCCTAGCCAATAGCGAGTGGTGTCGATTGGTGCCTTAACTCAAGGAAGCACGTTAGTATTTTTCAACAATCAGATGGCTGATAGGCAGCGGAAAGGCAAAGTCATCGTTAGTGCTCCTGACTAGGAGAGAGCGTATGAAATTTCTAGAACTTCTTACCGTTCTTGCAAAGTTCATGGTTGCTGCGTTGCAACTGCTTGAAACAGAATTGAGATTTATTAGCTGATTTGGGTCGCATCTAAGGAGGAGAGGGAACTCTCCTCCTTTAACAAAAACGTTAATAAGACGCCTAATCTAAGGTAAACATCTGATCCCACGGCAGATAAAACAGATTAGCGATTACCATCAGTACCAGAGATATATAGGTCGCACTCATTCCCGAGCGACGCCAGCGAATTTCACGGTGACGTAAACCGTAGGAATGCATTAGACGACCCGCGATCAGTAAAATTCCGCATACGTGGATCATCCAAATCAGTGAACCATTCATTTCCATCATCACCAGCAGTATCGCCGCTATAGGAATATATTCAACGGCATTGCCATGTACGCGGATTGCGGTTTGTAGCTCATAAAAACCGCCGTCACCGTAGGCAACGCGATACTGCATACGCAGTTTAACAACGTTCAAAGATAGCTTGATCAACAACAGTGCGCCGAGCACGACATAAAGCGCGCTTATCATTTTTAGCTCCATTGCCCAATAATTTACCTACGAATGAATAATAGCGGGCCCAAAGAGCATTGTCCTTAGGAAATATCGTTGTAAGTAAAATAGTTAGCTCGTTAAAGCATCAGTCAGTTTGGGGTTGTGATGCAGGTATTGAAAATTCGCGGCCGATCAAAACATATCTGCTTGCAAAGGCCAATCGGGTTGAGGCGGTAAATTGCGGATGTATTTGGCAAGAAGTGGCCAAAGCGCTCGGGCCTGCTGTGGTGCATCGGTGCAGTCTGGCGTGTGAATAAAAAGATAGGGCGCATTGGTATTACTCCATTCAGCCATTTTATTTCCCCATTGATCTAGCCAGCGACGATTGTCATCTAGCACATCGCCTCCGACAAAACGGATGAGTGGGTTTTCGGCAGTCAAAACAGCGTGTACGGGAAGTTTTGGTTTCTTTTTCTGTGCATCACGGATTGCTGGGGTATGTGGTACGGCATGATGAACGGGTCTGCTATCTAACATCACACGGTTTATTTTTCGCTCATAGAGTCCACGATTTAGCGCTCGCTCAGCATCGCCTTTGGCAAAGAAGTCTATGTGACGGACTTCAACGCCGTAGGTAAATTCTTTCGGTAGCAAGTCTAAAAATTGCCATAGGCGGGATAAATGTTGCGGCGAAAATGCAGCAGGAAGTTGTAACCAAAACTGCCCGATGCGCGAATGAACAGGAGAGAGGCAGCTAAAGAAATCCTGCAAATGGTCGCCACAATGGGTTAATGCGGCCTGATGGCTTATCGTGGATGGAAATTTGAAGCAGAATCGAAAATCATCTTCTGTCATATCGCGCCAGCGTCGTGATAATTCCTGTTTGGGCAGTGCGTAAAACGTGGTGTTGCCTTCAACACAGTTGAAGTATTGGCTGTAATCCGCAAGATCTTTAAGCCCAATTTTATGCCAGGCTGCGTGTTGCCACTGTGGAAGGCCGATATATGTCATGATGTCGATATCTCTCCAGAACAAATGCTGGGGAAATATAACATAAAAGAAATATTAGCGGGCTAGGCAAAAACGTAAATAGGCTTAATTAAATAAGCCTATTTACTATGCGTGTATTACTTGAAATCTACGACCATTTGCTCAGGTATCGATTGATTTGCCGTGGTGGCGACGCACTTAGCCACATAATCGGTAAATCGAGGCGGCGCAGATATTCCAAGCCCGAGTAATTTTTCGTTAGAAAAACGAACATTAAGAATTGAGAATTCACCATAGAGGCGCATCGCTCGTAACATCAGTCGCTCGTTACACTGCCCAAATATACCTTTAAAACTTTTTCTAGATTTAACTAATTCGATATATTCCACTTGTTCATAAGAGAGATTAACCGGTTTTGTTTCTGTTGCTTGAGCAATAGCACGGTCTATTTCACCGAAAGTGACACTGCCTGCTTCGCCCGCTGAAATATGAAATATCTTTTCATTCATATTCTCTTTTTGTAGGAGAAGAAGAAGGGCATCGGCACAGTAATCAACGGGAATAACATCAATCTTGTCATCCATTGAGCACATAAATTTGCCCAACATTAGCGCCATTCGGAATACCCAGAATATGCTGGTGGACGGTTTACAGCCTTGCTCGCTGTGGCCGACAATAATGGAAGGTCTTGCAATCACTAACGGTAAATCAGGGCACTCTGCCAGCATACGATTTTCGATAACAGACTTTGAATAGGTATACTGAACCAGATGCTCGTTTTCATCTTTTAGCGTCAGGCTTTCTGTGACGACAGAGCCAGCCTCTGGCACACATGACATCGCAGTGCCAACATGGACGAATCGCTGGAGTTTCGCATGTTTAGACATGTGAGTGGCAAATTTTAATGTGCCTTCAACGTTTACTTTCCAAATGAGAGGGTTTTCGCCAAACGAAGCGATAGCTGCGCTATTAATAACGTGAGTTATATTGTTTAATCTTTCATCGTGAATAAAACCGTCAGGGTCAGAAAGATCGCCGATGAGAATATTATCACTCGTTAATTTTTCTAATGTTTTTTCAGTGCAGCCAAAATTAACCAGATTCTTTTTTATCCTAGCTAAAGCATTTTGCGAATTATCTGAGCGCACTAAAAGAAGAAGAGATACTGGCTTGTCATCAAGCAATACTTTTGCGAGTACGGCACCGCCCAAAAAGCCCGTTGCCCCAGTAATAAGTAGATTCATTTTTTCATTTCCAATGCTAGATAAGATATTCGAGAGTATTTTATTCCTGAATGGTTAAACGATTAGTAAATGAAAAAAGGGAGTCATTGCTATTTAATCTGAGTTTTATTTATTTGAATTAATTTTTTGTGCACTTTTCAGTATATAAAAATATAAATATTTTATTTGTATTCGTTACTTACAAAATAATGTCGCGTTTGTTAGTTTTTGGCATGTCTATTTAATATTGGTTTAACTATCTGCTGGATTGAATCGGTAGGTGCACTCTGCGTCACGTGATTAAGATGTAGGCCTACTAGCGTGTAGATAAATTCGCTATTTTGATTTTTAAATCTACCGATGATGCATGCGGCTATGGGGTCTATGGATGCTATTCTCTCTCAATGACGTCATGCGGCTGGTCTTGTGGTGAGATCGCTTAGCGAATGTAAGTTTATTGTACTTATTTGATTCTTATCAAATCGTAGATATCCATCATGGCGCAAAAATGGGAAACCGCTCATTGTCAGTATGTGGAAATAGCCAGTAATGCGGTGAAGGTGCACAGGGCTTTTGCCTAAAAAGAAGGCGAAATAAGTTCATTAAACGTAACGGGATGTAGCGGTGACTTGGTAACGATGTTTTGTAATTTGTTAATTTAAAAAGAAAATGCGATGTATCAATAAGTTAACAAACAGTATCCTGCATAGCGGTGAGAGTATAGACTGTTTTAACGAGGTGGCGAGAATCCGTGCAAAGTGCGCGTCTGCTCTTATCGCAGCGGTGAATTTCCTTTATAATAGCCGCCTTTTTTCATCGAACATGTAATCTATCACTGCTATGCCGATCTACGAATACGCTTGTAGCGAATGCAATCATCAGTTAGAAAAATTGCAAAAAATGGCCGATGCGCCGTTGGTTGATTGTCCGGCATGCGGCAGACCGACGCTGAAAAAACGCGTTTCTGCTGCGGGTTTCCAACTCAAGGGAACCGGATGGTATGCCACTGACTTCAAACCGAAGTCAGGAAAATCAGAGAATTAGCACGACTCGAGTTTAAAATATTATAGGGCTGCACAGGCAGCACCCATCCGGAGTCATGTTCGGATGTGGCATCGGTGAAGTACATAAGAAAGCCAAAGGATATCGTTATGCGTACTAATTATTGCGGGCAGTTGAATTTGTCCCATGAGGGTCAGGAAGTGACGCTTTGCGGTTGGGTACATCGCCGCCGCGATCTGGGTGGTTTAATCTTCATCGATCTGCGTGACCGTGAAGGCGTGGTACAGGTATTCTTCGATCCTGATCATAAAGAAGCGTTCCAGCAAGCTTCAGAGCTGCGTAACGAGTTCTGCGTGCAAATCACGGGTACCGTTCGTGCGCGTCCAGATAGCCAAAAAAATAAAGACATGTCCACCGGTGAAGTGGAAGTGTTTGGCCATGCTCTGACAATCATTAACCGTTCAGAACCACTGCCGTTAGACTTCAACCAGACTAACAGCGAAGAAAACCGCCTGAAGTATCGTTATCTTGACCTGCGTCGCCCTGAGATGGCACAGCGTCTGAAAACGCGTGCGCGCATTACTGCGTTTGTGCGCCGCTTCATGGATAACCACGGTTTCCTGGATATCGAAACCCCGATGCTGACTAAGGCAACGCCTGAAGGTGCCCGTGACTATCTGGTACCAAGCCGAGTGCATAAAGGTAAATTCTATGCGCTGCCACAGTCTCCACAGCTGTTTAAACAGTTGCTGATGATGTCTGGTTTTGACCGTTATTATCAGATCGTTAAATGCTTCCGCGATGAAGACCTGCGCGCTGACCGCCAGCCTGAATTCACCCAGATCGATGTGGAAACTTCTTTCATGAGCGCGGAACAAGTGCGTGAAGTGATGGAAGAACTCGCACGTTCTCTGTGGCAGGAAATCAAAGGCGTCGATCTGGGCAAATTCCCTGTTATGACGTTTGCTGAAGCGATGCGTCGTTATGGCTCCGACAAACCAGACCTGCGTAACCCGCTGGAGCTGGTTGACGTTGCTGATTTGGTTAAGGACGTTGATTTTAAAGTCTTCTCTGGCCCAGCTAACGATCCTAAAGGTCGCGTTATTGCGTTGCGTGTTCCGGGTGGTGCGCAGCTGACACGTAAAATTATTGATGAATACGGCCAGTTTGTCGGCATCTATGGCGCTAAAGGTTTGGCATGGATGAAGGTCAATGACCGTGCCGCAGGAATGGAAGGGGTTCAAAGCCCAATTGCTAAGTTCCTGAATGCTGAAGTTTTAGAATCCATTCTGGAACGTACCGGCGCACAAAACGAAGATATTCTGTTCTTCGGCGCGGATACCAGCAAGATCGCCACCGATGCTATGGGCGCGCTGCGTCTGAAAGTGGGTCGTGAACTGAAAATCACTAACGAAAACAGCTGGGCACCGCTGTGGGTTGTTGATTTCCCAATGTTTGAAGAAGATGGTGAAGGCGGTTTAGCTGCGATGCACCATCCGTTCACTGCGCCTCGCGATATCTCTCCAGCAGAACTGAAAGCACATCCAGTTGGCGCTATTGCTAACGCATATGACATGGTCATGAACGGCTATGAAGTGGGAGGTGGTTCTGTGCGTATTCATAACGGTGAAATGCAGGAAACCGTATTCGGTATTCTGGGAATTACCGAACAGGAACAACGCGACAAGTTTGGCTTCCTGCTGGACGCGCTGAAGTATGGTACGCCTCCACATGCAGGTCTGGCATTTGGTCTGGATCGTCTGGTGATGCTGTTAACCGGTACCGATAATATCCGTGATGTTATCGCATTCCCTAAAACAACAGCTGCGGCTGACCCGCTGACCGATGCGCCAAGTTTTGCAAATCCTGCATCGCTGCAGGAACTCTCTATCTCTGTGGTTGCCAAAAAAGGCAGCGCAGACGACGCAGAGAAAGCCTAATGGCATATAAGCGTCCTGAGTCGATTCTGGTGGTCATTTATGCCCGCCAGAGTGGTCGGGTGCTGATGTTACAGCGGCGCGACGATCCTGATTTCTGGCAGTCGGTTACCGGCAGCTTAGAAGAAGGTGAATCTGCGCCGCACGCCGCACAGCGTGAAGTAAAGGAAGAAGTCGGTATTGATATTTCAGGTGAAAGCCTGTCATTGATGGACTGTCAGCACTGTGTGGAGTTTGAGTTATTTGCGCATTTGCGCCATCGCTATGCACCCGGTGTAACTCGTAATTTGGAGCACTGGTTCTGTTTGGCGCTGCCGTCAGAGAGAGAAATTCCGCTGACGGAACATCTGGCTTATCAATGGCTAGACGTTGAGCAGGCTGCCCAGCTCACCAAATCGTGGAGCAACCGGCAGGCGATTGAAGAACTCGTTCATTGATTAAGTGCCTGTGTGGCAAGCCGTGTTGAGCCAATAAGCTTGGCGGTTTGTCACTATTCATCCTAACAGGCGTAAAGTTTGTCATTTTTAAAGCCCTACGGCTTTTACCGGAGAAACATATGGCAGGTCATAGTAAGTGGGCCAACACGAAACACCGTAAAGCTGCGCAGGATTCTAAGCGCGGTAAAATCTTCACCAAAATTATTCGCGAGCTGGTTACCGCTGCGAAATTAGGTGGTGGTGATCCGGGTGCGAACCCACGTCTGCGCGCAGCAATTGATAAAGCGCTGTCTAACAACATGACCCGCGATACGTTGAACCGTGCAATCGCGCGTGGTGTTGGCGGTGATGATGATACCAATATGGAAACCATCATCTATGAAGGTTACGGTCCTGGCGGATCTGCAATTATGGTTGAATGTCTGAGTGACAACCGTAACCGTACCGTGGCTGAAGTGCGTCATGCCTTCACTAAAACCGGCGGTAATTTGGGAACTGACGGTTCTGTTTCTTATCTGTTTGCCAAAAAAGGTGTGATTTCCTACGCACCGGGCCTAGATGAAGATACCGTGATGGATGCAGCGCTGGAAGCTGGTGCTGATGACGTTGTCACCTATGACGACGGCGCTATCGACGTGTTCACTCCGTGGGAAACCTTCGGTGAAGTGAAAGATGCGTTAGATGCTGCCGGTCTGGTTGCCGAATCTGCTGAAGTTTCTATGATCCCTTCTACTAAGGCAGAAATGGACGAAGAAACTGCGCCGAAATTGATGCGCCTGATCGACATGCTGGAAGATTGTGATGACGTGCAGGAAGTTTATCACAACGGTGAAGTTTCCGACGAGGTTGCGGCTACTCTGGAATGAGTATCATCCTCGGGATTGACCCTGGTTCGCGGATCACAGGCTATGGCGTGATCCGCCAAGTAGGGCGAAAGCTCGAATATCTCGGCAGCGGGTGCATCCGCACCTCTGTCGATGATTTACCTACACGTCTCAAGCTGGTGTATGCCGGCGTCAGTGAAATTATTGCTCAGTTCCAGCCCGATATTTTTGCCATTGAACAGGTCTTTATGGCTAAAAATGCCGATTCAGCCTTAAAGCTGGGTCAGGCTCGCGGAGCTGCTATTGTGGCCGCGGTGAACGTTGATTTGCCGGTGTTTGAATATGCGGCGCGACAAATCAAACAAACCGTGGTTGGGACGGGGGCTGCCGAGAAATCGCAGGTTCAGCATATGGTGCGTTCTCTGCTGAAGCTGTCGGCGAGCCCGCAGGCCGATGCAGCCGATGCGCTGGCTGTGGCAATCACGCATTGTCATGTAAGCCAAAATGCGCTGAGAGCTAGCCCAACGCGCTTGAACTTAGCGCGCGGGCGTTTAAAGTAAATTAGGTATCGAACTCAATGGGCTGGATATTCATCCAGCCTTTTTTATGGTATAAGCTGTAAGCCATAATGAAAGAGTTAACATTTTAAGAGGAATTGCGCGTGATAGGTCGTCTCAGAGGTATTGTTCTGGAAAAACAGCCGCCGGAAGTGCTGCTGGAAGCCAACGGCGTAGGTTATGAAGTCCATATGCCGATGACCTGTTTTTATGAACTGCCTGATGTTGGGCAGGAAGCCATTATTTTCACCCATTTTGTGGTGCGTGAAGATGCGCAGTTGCTGTACGGATTTAATAACAAACAAGAGCGCGCGCTGTTCCGCGAGCTGATTAAAGTCAATGGCGTTGGGCCAAAACTGGCGCTGGCCATTTTATCCGGCATGTCAGCACAGCAGTTTGTTACCGCTATCGAGCGTGAGGAAGTTAGCACGCTGGTGAAATTACCCGGTGTGGGTAAGAAAACGGCGGAGCGCCTAGTGGTTGAAATGAAAGATCGCTTTAAAGGTTTAACCGGCGACCTGTTTAATAACCACAGTGAACTGCCAATGCCTGAAGCGAAGAAACCGGCCGCTGAAATTGATGCTGAAGGCGAAGCCGTTGCAGCGCTGATTGCGCTGGGCTATAAACCGCAAGAAGCCAGCCGGATGATCAGCAAAATTGCCAAACCAGATGCTGATAGCGAAACATTAATTCGTGATGCACTGCGCGCGGCGCTGTGATCGCCAGTGAGGTAAATGAAGGATGATTGAAGCTGACCGTCTGATTACTGCGGAAGTGCAAAGCGAAGAAGAAATTATCGATCGCGCTATCCGCCCAAAAAGCCTATCAGAATACGTTGGGCAACCACAGGTGCGTGGTCAGATGGAGATTTTCATCAAAGCGGCCAAATTGCGCGGCGATGCGCTCGATCACCTGTTGATCTTCGGCCCTCCAGGGTTGGGGAAAACAACCTTGGCTAATATTGTCGCCAATGAGATGGGCGTGAATTTACGCACAACCTCTGGCCCCGTGTTAGAGAAAGCGGGCGATCTCGCTGCGATGCTGACGAACCTCGAACCTCATGATGTTTTGTTTATCGATGAGATCCACCGTTTGTCTCCGGTTGTTGAGGAGATTTTGTATCCGGCGATGGAAGATTATCAGCTCGATATCATGATCGGAGAGGGGCCCGCGGCGCGTTCTATTAAGATCGACCTACCTCCTTTCACGCTCGTGGGGGCAACGACGCGAGCGGGATCACTAACCTCGCCGTTACGCGACCGATTCGGCATTGTGCAGCGCTTGGAGTTTTATCAGGTTGCCGATTTACAACACATCGTTGGCCGCAGCGCACAATGCCTCGGTTTGTCATTGACGGAAGAGGGCGCACATGAAGTGGCGCGTCGCTCTCGCGGTACGCCGCGTATTGCCAACCGTTTACTGCGCCGAGTGAGGGATTACGCCGAAGTTTGTGCTGATGGTAATATCAATGGCGATGTGGCGACGCAGGCGTTAAATATGCTGGACGTTGATGCCGAAGGCTTCGACTACATGGACCGAAAGCTGCTGTTGGCGGTCATTGATAAGTTCATGGGTGGGCCAGTGGGGCTCGACAACCTTGCGGCGGCTATTGGTGAAGAGCGTGAAACCATTGAAGACGTATTGGAGCCTTACCTCATTCAGCAGGGCTTCTTGCAGCGCACACCGCGTGGTCGTATGGCGACCAACCACGCCTATAAACATTTTGGTCTGACCCGAGAAGAGTAGTCGCGTTTCTTACGTCGTAAAAAAGCCCGAGCATATTTAATGTCTCGGGCTTTTTTATACCTGTAACGCTCTACATGCTCTGTTTTTTACTCAGGCTGAGAATAAACATTGCGGTTGCGCACAGCACCACTGACGGCCCAGCAGGCGTATCGTAGAAAGCAGAGAACGTGAGCCCGCCGGTCACGGCTAAAATACCGATGATAACGGCGATGCCGGCCATATGTTCAGGCGTGCGTGAGAAGCGGCGCGCCGTGGCGGCAGGGATAATCAGCAGTGAGGTGATGATTAATGCGCCCACGAATTTCATTGCCAAGCCGATGGTGAGTGCGGTAACTAGCATCAATATCATGCGCACACGTTCGAGGTTAACTCCGTCTACGTGGGCAAGCTCTGGGCTAATCGTTACCGAAAGCAGCGGTCGCCATTGCCACCATAAGATACCCAGTACGACGGCGACACCGATGGCAATCATAATAATATCGTCATAGGTGACGGATAGTAGATCGCCGAATAAATACGCCATCAGATCCACGCGTACGTTTGACATTAAAGCGACAACTACTAGCCCCAACGACAGCGCGCTGTGAGCCATGATACCGAGCAAGGTATCTACGCCGAGCGTCGGGCGTCGTTCCAGCCATACAAGGCCAATGGCCAGCAGCAGTGTCACGACGATAACGGCAAAGAAAGGATTCACGTTCAACAGTAGGCCAAACGCAACGCCTAGCAAGGATGCGTGCGCTAGCGTATCGCCAAAATATGACATACGGCGCCACACGACAAACGATCCAAGTGGGCCAGCGGTTAACGCCAGCAATGCGCCTGCGATCCAGCCGGGGAGAAGTAACTCAATCATTGCGGCTGGCTCCCATTACTTTTCAACACAATTTTTCCCTGTAGATCGTGACGATGATTATGATGATGGCGATAAATCGCGAGTTGTTCTGCACCACGGTTACCAAACATAGCGATAAATTCAGGATGCATCGACACCACTTCTGGCGTTCCTGAACAGCAAATATGTTGGTTTAAACACAATACTTCGTCCGTTTTTGCCATCACCAAATGCAAATCATGCGACACCATCAGTACTGAGCAATTAAGTTCTTGTCTGAGCTGGTTGATTAAATCGTACAGCGCCAGTTGCCCGTTAACGTCAACGCCAGCGGTAGGTTCATCCAATACCAATAAATCAGGCTTATTGAGCAATGCGCGCGCCAGCAAAACCCGCTGGTTTTCGCCGCCAGAGAGTTTTTGCATCGGTTGATTGAGCAGATGAGCGGCATGTACACGCTTCAATGCAGGCAATACATCTTCTTTTTTTACACCGGGACGTAAGCGCATGAATCGGCTGACGGTCAACGGCAGCGTTGCATCGAGGTGCAGTTTTTGCGGCACATAGCCAATGGTGAGCTTTTCTGCGGTGTTAATCGTGCCTGAAGTGGGTTTTATCAACCCCAGCACGACGCGAACCAGCGTAGACTTTCCGGCACCGTTTGGCCCCAGCAGCGTCAGAATACGCCCTGGTTTGAGATCGAGAGATATGTGAGAAAGCACATTGCGAGCACCAAAGCTCACCGTGATGTCTTTCAGCGATACCAAACTATTATTGTTTTGAACTGTATTTTGACTCGACATGTTTTTGCATATTGCAGAATGGATGAAATGTTATAATATAACGATCACCCAAATTGAAGAAGAGAATTTTGACATGATACACAAAAAAGCCTGGTTTAAGCGCACTATTATTGCTGCTGCACTGGTAACAAGCGCTGGGATCAGCTGCGCACAGGCTGCGGTATTAACCTCAATCAGACCTTTAGGATTTATCGCTTCGGCAATTGCTGATGGAGTTACAACAACGGAAGTTTTGCTTCCAGATGGGGCGTCACCGCATGATTATGCACTCAAGCCATCCGACATCAAACGTTTGCGTGAAGCTGACTTGGTAGTATGGGTAGGGCCAGAAATGGAGGCTTTCCTGACAAAACCGGTTCAACAGCTCGAAAATAACAAGAATCTGATGCTGACAGGGCTGCCAGCCGTTCACAGCCTGCTCATGGCCGGTGATGATGATGACGATCATGACCATAAAGCGCATACGGCAGAAAGCAATGTAGAAAAATCCGAAAAATCTGCTACACATAATGTTACAAATGGCGCTGAGACTGGTTCAGAAGAGCATCATGATCACGATCATGGGCAATATAACCTGCATATTTGGCTCTCTCCAGCCATTGCAAAACAGATAGCGATAGCGATACACGACAAATTATTGTTACAAAGCCCACAAAACAAAGACAAACTGGATGTCAACCTACGTAAATTCGAGGAACAACTAGAGCAGACGCAAAAAAATGTTGGTATGATGCTGCGGCCTGTGCAAGGTAAAGGCTATTTTGTCTTTCATGATGCCTATGGTTACTTCGAGAACACCTTTGGTCTGACTCCTTTAGGTCACTTCACGGTCAATCCCGAGATTCAGCCTGGCGCACAGCGTTTACATCAAATTCGAACACAGTTGGTTGAGCAGAAAGCCGTTTGCGTTTTCGCTGAGCCACAGTTCAGGCCAGCAGTAATCTCAGCGGTTGCGCAGGGGACAAAAGTCCGCCAGGGAACCTTAGATCCCTTGGGTAGCGCGATCGCACTGGGTGCTGATAGTTACATGAGGTTCTTAACTCAGCTATCACAACAGTATTCAAGCTGCCTGAACGGAGATTAAGAGGAATATCCGAGTGCAGCAGATAGCGCGATCTATCGCCCTAGCGTATAACAACTTGCCCCGACCACATCGGGTTATGCTAGGGTCACTGACCGTCATCACGTTGGCCGTCTCTATTTGGCGGCCATTCGTTTACCAACCGAATATCGATAGCGCCTCTGCCAAAATTGTCCCGTTGGATAATAAACAGTTGCGAACGCTCGTTCCTGAGGCCAGTGAGCCACTGGATCAGCCCGCCCCAGAAGATGAAGTTCCTACCGATGAATTAGACGACAAAGCTGATAGCGATTCTGGTACCCACGACTACGTGGTTTCTACCGGTGATACGCTTGGCAGCATTTTGACCCAGTTTGGCATTGATATGTCAGAGGTGTCCGCACTTGCTAAGCAAAACCCCGCACTGCGTAACCTCAAAATTGGCCAAACGCTTTCGTGGGTAGTGAATGATGCAGGTGAACTGCAACAGCTGACTTGGGAAGTGAATCGTCGCGAAACACGTACCTATAATCTGGTGAACGGTAACTTCAAAGAAGCCGTGGAGTCTCAGCAGGGCGAGTGGAAAAATAAAGTTGTCACGGGAACCTTGAACGGAAGCTTCGTCAATAGCGCACGTGCCGCAGGCCTGAGCCGTTCAGAAGTGAATGCTGTGATCAAGGCGCTTCAATGGCAAATGGATTTCCGTAAATTGCAGAAGGGCGATCAATTTTCCGTGCTGATGTCGCGTGAAGAGTTGAATGGCCGTAGTGAGCAAAGCCAACTACTGGGTGTAAGAATGCGCTCCGGTGGTAAAGATTATTACGCCGTGCGTGCAGATGATGGCAAATTCTACGATCGTCAGGGCAGCGGTTTGGCGAAAGGCTTTATGCGTTTCCCAACCACAAAACAATTCCGCGTATCCTCTAACTTTAATCCGCGCCGTGTAAATCCGGTAACAGGACGTGTTGCTCCACACAAAGGTGTAGATTTTGCGATGCCGGTGGGAACACCTGTATTAGCCGTTGGTGATGGTGAAGTGGTCATCGCTAAACGCAGCGGCGCGGCGGGCAACTACGTGGTTATCCGTCACGGTCGCCAATATACGACGCGCTTTATGCACCTGAAAAAAATTCTGGTTAAGCCGGGGCAAAAAGTAAAACGTGGCGATCGTATTGCGCTGTCGGGCAATACCGGACGCTCTACAGGGCCACATCTGCATTATGAATTCTGGTTGAACAATCAGGCTGTGAATCCACTGACGGCGCAACTTCCTCGCTCTGATGGATTGTCTGGCAAAGATCGCCGCGAGTATTTAGCTCAGGTGCGTCAGGTTGTTCCGCAACTCCAGCTAGATTAAGATTAGGAATCGTTTATAACAGCCGGCTATAACCGGCTGTTTTTCTTTGTGCTATTTATTTATGCGCAAATTTTTATCGGTTGTTCTATGTCCAAGAGTTATATCAAGCCGTATTGAAACTACTTGGGTATATAATTAGCGGATGTTTTATTAAAGAGCTTTTGTATGGAAAAAGAACAACGGTCAAACGTGGAGTTTATCCCGCGGTTTGAAAAAAGTTTCCTGCTGCCTAAATACTGGGGGGCGTGGGTAGGCGTTGGGGCCATGGTCGCAATGGCCTATTTGCCAGTGCGTCTGAGAGATCCGATCCTTGCTACCGTTGGGCGCTGGGCAGGGAAACTCGCTGGTGGGGCACGACGTCGTGCAAGAATTAATCTGTTGTACTGCTTTCCAGAATTAACAGACGCTCAGCGTGAAGACATTATTGACCGAATGTTTGAGCGCGCAGGGCAGTCTATGTTTTTAATGGCCGAGCTTACGCTGCGCGATCCACAACGCGTACTAAAGCGCACTCGCTGGCATGGTATGGAGCATATCGAAGCGCTGCGTGAGAGCGGTAAGAATGCCATCTTTTTAGTGCCACACGGTTGGGCCGTTGATATTCCTGCGATGTTGCTGGCTGCTCAAGGCCAGCCTATGGCTGCGATGTTCCACAACCAAAAGAATAAGATGGTGGACTGGCTGTGGAATACCTGTCGTCGGCGTTTTGGTGGGCGTATGCACGCTCGCGACGATGGTATTAAGCCTTTCATCAGTTCGGTGCGGCATGGTTACTGGGGCTATTATCTGCCAGACCAAGATCATGGTGCGGAGCATAGCGAGTTTGTAGATTTCTTTGCTACATATAAAGCCACGCTGCCTGCGATTGGTCGCTTGATGAAGCTTTGTCGTGCTCAGGTTATTCCGCTTTTCCCTGTGTATGACGGCAAAACAAGCATGTTGGATATCTATATCCGTCCACCGATGGATGATATTGCCGATATGAATGAGCACGATATGGCTCGCCGCATGAACGAAGAAGTTGAGTTACTGATGGGGCCACATCCAGAGCAATATACGTGGATCCTGAAGTTGCTAAAAACCCGCAAACCGGGTGAGCTTGAGCCGTACAAGCGAAAAGACTTATAGGTTTCGCCTAAGTTTTATGAGTTGAATCCAAAGAAAAGGGGCGCAATTGAATTGCGCCCCTTTGTTATTTCTATTACTTCACTTTATTCAACGCGGAGGATTCGGCTGGTATTGGTGCTGCCGATAGTGCCCATCACGTCGCCTTGGGTGACGATAACGAGATCGCCCGAAACCAAGAAGCCCTTATCGCGCAGCAGATTTGCAGCGTGCTGAGCTGCCGCTACGCCGTCGCTGGTGCTGTCGAAGTAAACCGGCGTTACGCCGCGATACAGCGCTGTCAGGTTCAAGGTGCGTTCGCGGTGAGACATGGCAAATATTGGCAAGCCAGAACTGATGCGAGACATCATCAGCGCCGTACGGCCTGATTCGGTCATGGCAATGATCGCGGTAACGCCTTTCAGGTGGTTAGCCGCGTACATGCTAGACATCGCAATCGCTTCTTCGATATTGTCGAACTGCACGTCTAAACGATGCTTAGAAACGTTGATGCTTGGGATTTTTTCAGCACCCAAACATACGCGCGCCATGGCGGCGACCGTTTCAGCAGGGTATTGCCCAGCCGCCGTTTCTGCCGATAGCATCACTGCATCAGTACCGTCCAGCACGGCGTTAGCCACGTCCATGACCTCAGCGCGTGTAGGCATTGGGTTGGTGATCATCGACTCCATCATTTGGGTCGCAGTGATAACGGAGCGGTTTAATTTGCGTGCGCGGCGGATCAGCTGTTTCTGAATGCCTACTAGCTCTGGATCGCCAATTTCGACGCCCAAGTCACCACGAGCAACCATCACGACGTCAGAGGCTAAGATGATGTCATCCATCGCTTCTTCGCTGCATACCGCTTCGGCACGTTCAACTTTAGCCACGATCTTGGCATCACAACCGGCATCGCGTGCAAGGCGGCGCGCGTAGTTAATGTCTTCGCCGGTGCGAGGGAAAGAAACTGCCAGATAATCGACAGAAATTTTCGCCGCAGTAGCGATATCAGCGATGTCTTTTTCGGTTAGGGCTTCAGCAGACAGACCGCCGCCTAATTTGTTAATCCCTTTGTTATTGGAGAGAGGGCCACCGACGGTCACTTCGGTAAACACTTTGCTGCCTTTAACTTCGAGGACTTTGAGCTGCACGCGGCCATCGTCGAGCAACAGAATATCGCCGGGAACCACGTCTTCCGGCAGGCGTTTGTAGTCGATGCCGACTTTCTCTTTATCGCCTTCACCGGTGGTGAGATCGGCGTCGAGCAGGAATTTGTCGCCGATGTTAAGGAATACTTTGCCTTCTTTGAAGGTAGATACGCGGATTTTCGGACCCTGTAGGTCTCCGAGGATGGCAACATGTCGTCCTAGTTTTGCTGCAATTTCACGGACTTTATTGGCGCGAGCAAGATGATCTTCAGCTGTACCATGAGAGAAATTGAGACGTACGACGTTAGCACCAGCAGAAATAATCTTCTCTAGATTATTATCGCGGTCGGTTGCTGGGCCTAAGGTGGTTACGATCTTGGTTCTTCTGAGCCGTCTGGACATGTGTAACTCCGTTGACATGTGAAGCATTGGTGTTGGTGCCAATACAACGAACAGGCAGTTGATTACGCATCCACGTAACCCGATTATCTTAAGCGGGCGTGGTTGCTAACTCGTAGCAGCGACGTTCTTATGCTTAAAAATCACTGGGTAGATCAACTCATCAAGCCTGCTCGCATGAAACCGCAAAAGAAAGCATGCGGTTGATAAATACCCGTCTTTTCATTATCTAGCAGAAAATGACAGGTTGTTTTTATGTTTTGGTGCCTGATTGACGTTAAACGTGTACTTTATATCTTAGCCGCTCACCGATTTAATCGAAATGGTGGGGCAGCGCCAGTCCCTTATCAAAGCGCGATTCTTTCAGCGCTTCTTTGACTCGCTTCAAGTTATCTCTGAATTTTGCGCCTCTGCGCAAGGTAAAGCCAGTTGCCAGTGCATCAATCAGCGTCAATTGAGCAATTCTCGATACCATTGGCATGTAGACATCGGTGTCTTCTGGCACATCCAGAATTAAGGGTAGGGTAGCCTCCAGAGCAAGCGGCGTGTCACGGGAGGTAATGGCAATCACGGTGGCGTCATTTTCGCGTGCTAAATGTGCCATTTCGACCAAGCTTTTGGTACGGCCTGTGTGGGAGATAAGAACCACAACATCGCCTTCGTTCGAATTCATGCAGCTCATTCTTTGCATGACGATGTCATCAAAATAAACCACAGGAATGTTAAACCGGAAGAATTTGTTCATGGCATCATGAGCAACGGCGGCGGATGCACCTAGACCAAAGAATGAAATTTTCTTGGCCTGAGTGAGCAGATCAACGGCGCGATTAACCGCGGCCATATCAAGGTTATTCTTGGCCATTTCAAGGCTGGCCATCGCAGATTCGAATATTTTGCTGGTATAAGCATCAACGCTGTCAGTCTCTTCTACGTTTCGATTGACATACGGCGTCCCATTAGCAAGGCTCTGTGCTAGATGAAGTTTAAAATCGGGGAAGCCTTTGGTTTCTAAACGACGACAAAAACGGTTTACCGTGGGTTCACTGACATCAGCCATTTTCGCCAGCGTCGCAATGCTAGAGTGAATTGCGGTCTGCGGTGCAGCCAAGATAACCTCGGCAACTTTGCGCTCGGATTTACTGAGTTGGTCCAGGTTGGCCTGAATTTTGTCCAGCGTATTCATATACACATTCACTCATGGATTGTATGCCCGTCATCTTTCAAACTGCAGGTGTGTTGGCTACTCTCGTGCGCCCGAATCCCTTACTCCGGTAAGCTCATTGGGTGTTTTTCACTCGCCGCTTTCCTGCATTTTGACATCTATTGAGCAAAACGATTTCAAAGAAAGGAGAAATCTATGATTGTTTGATGAAAATATACTACGAGCCACAACTGCTTTGCAGCGAGATGATGCCGCTTCGTGGGCTTTTTTTACCAGAGTATGACGTGTGTCTAACTTTCGATATGGTAATATTGCTTCAGTTTTGACGGAAAATTACATAATGTATCTGTCATTACGCGGTCTGCGGCGGGGTCAACGAAAATTTCATACCATTTATGGTTGTTTTTTCGGCAAAAAAGCATGTTTACTGGCTATAGTCAAAAATAGTACATTAATTATGTAATAAAATTACAAGCATCCTGCAACGAGGAGATGAACATGGCGGTTACGTCAACAGCACAGGCCTGTGACCTGGTCATTTTCGGCGCCAAGGGCGATTTAGCCCGCCGTAAACTGCTGCCTTCCCTGTACCAATTAGAAAAAGCCGGTCATATCCATCCGGACACTCGTATCATCGGCGTAGGTCGCGCTGATTGGGATAAAGACGCCTACACTAAGGTAGTCCGCGAAGCTCTGGACACCTTCTTGAAGGAAAAGGTTGATGAAGAACTGTGGACGACGCTCAGCGCGCGTCTGGATTTCTGTAACCTTGACGTCAATGACACTCAGCATTTCAAAAATCTGGCAAAAATGCTGGATCAGAAGAAACGCGTCACCATCAACTACTTTGCGATGCCACCAAGTACTTTCGGCGCAATCTGCCAAGGTTTGGGTGCATCCGGTCTGAATAAAGATCCAAGCCGCATCGTGATGGAAAAACCACTCGGTACCGATTTGGAATCCTCACGCGCCATCAATAATCAGGTGGCTGAATTCTTCGATGAGTCACAGGTTTACCGTATTGACCACTATTTGGGCAAAGAAACGGTACTTAACCTGCTGGCGCTGCGCTTTGCTAACTCCCTGTTTGCGAATAACTGGGACAACAGCATGATCGACAGCGTGCAAATCACCGTCGCTGAAGAAGTGGGTATTGAAGGTCGCTGGGGCTACTTTGATAAAGCTGGCCAGATGCGCGACATGATTCAAAACCATCTGTTGCAAATTTTGACCATGATTGCCATGTCACCGCCGGCGGATCTTTCTACCGACCGCATCCGTGATGAAAAAGTCAAAGTGTTGCGTTCACTACGTCGTATTAACCATTCTAACGTGCGTGATACCACGGTGCGTGGTCAATACACCGCAGGCTTTGTGCAAGGCAAAAAAGTACCAGGATATCTGGAAGAAGAAGGGGCGAACAAAAGCAGTAACACGGAAACCTTCGTCTCTATTCGCGTTGATATCGATAACTGGCGCTGGGCTGGCGTTCCGTTCTATCTACGTACGGGTAAACGTCTGCCATCAAAATGTTCTGAAGTGGTTATTTACTTTAAGAACCCGCCGCTCAACCTGTTCAGCGACTCTTACCAAGAGCTGCCGCAGAACAAACTGACGATCCGCTTACAGCCTGATGAAGGCGTGCAGATTGACATCCTGAATAAGGTGCCAGGTCTGGAACATAAGCATCGTTTGCAAACCACTAAACTGGATCTGAGCTTCTCCGATACTTTCCATCAAGAGCATTTAGCCGATGCCTATGAGCGTTTGCTGTTGGAAACCATGCGTGGGATCCAAGCACTGTTCGTGCGTCGCGATGAAGTAGAAGAAGCATGGAAGTGGGTCGACTCCATTATGGAAGCATGGGCCGCTGACAATGAATCTCCTAAACCATACCAAGCCGGTACTTGGGGCCCTGTCGCCTCTGTTGCGATGATCAGTCGCGATGGCCGTGCATGGAATGAATTCGAGTAACGTTACAACGTTATTTGATCGCAAAGCATCACGGAGGGCGTTCCCTCCGTGTGTTGAGATTCATACCCGGCATACTTGAAGTCGCACCGGTGTTGGCTGCACTCCAATTATTTTGGGTATAGAACAGTTTAGGAGAGGTTGAAATGGCACAGTTTAAAGAATTTACGAGCGCACAGGCGCTCAACGAACAGTTTGCTGAGGAAATAGCCGCAGCTCTGAGCCACAGCATTAGCGCTCAGGGAGAAGCCAGTCTAGTCGTGTCGGGTGGTCGTACACCGCTAGGACTGTTCGAGGCGTTAACTCAGCAAGCCATTGAGTGGAGCAAGGTCACCATCACCTTAGCGGACGAACGTTGGGTCGATGCAAATGATGATTCCAGTAACGAAAAGCTGGTACGAGAACATTTGCTGAAGGGCCACGCCGCAACCGCGAAGTTTGTTGGTTTGAAGAATAGTCATGCCACCCCGTTTGCCGGAGCCGCAGACACAGAACGTGCGTTGCAATCTATTGCCCGTCCGTTTGACGTCGCGATCCTCGGCATGGGTGATGATGGCCATACCGCTTCGCTCTTCCCTGGGGCAGAGAATCTGTTCCCAGCTCTCGCGATGGATTCTGGCCGAGTCTGCATGGGGATGACCCCGCTGACCGCGCCACTCGATCGTATCACCCTAACACTTCCGGCTCTGCTCAATAGCCGCCATATCTACCTGCATGTGGTAGGTGGTAGCAAGCGTGATGTTTATCAGCGCGCAATTCAGGGTACGGATGTGAATGAGATGCCGATCCGCGCGGTGTTACATCAAACACAAACGCCGGTCGACATCTACTGGACGGCATGAGGCAGCAATGAACCCAACAGTATCCCGAGTTACTCAACGCATTATTGAACGCTCCCGCGACAGTCGTGCGGCCTATTTGGCCAAAATCGAAAAAGCGCGTAGCAAGAAGGTACATCGTTCTCAGTTAGCCTGCGGCAACTTGGCACACGGTTTCGCCGCTTGTGGTCAGGATGATAAAGCGTCTCTGACCAGCATGATCAAGAGCAATATCGGTATCGTGACCTCGTATAACGATATGCTTTCGGCGCACCAACCCTATGAAACCTACCCAGAGCAGATCAAAGCTGCGCTGCATTCGGTTGGAGCAGTAGGGCAAGTGGCCGCTGGCGTACCTGCGATGTGCGATGGTGTAACTCAGGGACAGGACGGCATGGAGCTCTCATTGATGAGCCGCGAAGTGATTGCCATGTCCGCCGCTGTGGGTCTTTCGCACAATATGTTTGACGGCGCGCTGTATCTTGGCGTGTGCGACAAAATTGTGCCGGGTCTGTTTATGGCCGCGATGTCTTTCGGCCATTTACCGACCCTGTTCGTGCCAGCCGGTCCAATGCCGAGCGGTTTGCCTAACAAAGAAAAGGTTCGTGTTCGTCAGTTGTATGCAGAAGGCAAGCTGGGCCGTGATGCGCTGCTTGAAGCTGAAGCAGCGTCTTACCATGCGCCAGGTACCTGCACTTTCTATGGTACGGCGAACTCCAATCAGATGGTGATTGAAGTGATGGGCCTGCATTTGCCGGGTTCATCTTTCGTTCAGCCAGATATGCCATTACGCGCCGCATTAACCGACGCCGCAGCGCGTCAGGTAACTCGTATGACGGAGACGAGCGGCAATTACATGCCTGTTGGTCGCATGGTTGACGAAAAAGTCATCGTGAACGGCATTATCGCTCTGCTAGCAACCGGCGGCTCCACCAACCACACCATGCATTTGGTGGCGATGGCGCGTGCTGCAGGCATTCATATCAACTGGGATGATTTCTCTGACCTGTCTGACGTGGTGCCATTGATGTGCCGCATCTATCCAAACGGTCCCGCAGATATCAACCATTTCCAAGCGGCGGGCGGCGTGCCTGTGCTGGTCAAAGAGCTGTTGAAAGGCGGCTTGCTGCATGAAGATGTTGAAACCGTTGCTGGTCATGGTTTGAGCCGTTATACCCAAGAGCCTTTCTTGGAAGAGGGCAAGCTGGTATATCGTCCAGGTCCTGAAAAATCCCATGACAGCAACGTCATTGCTAGCTTTGCATCACCGTTTGAATCTCACGGTGGTACAAAAGTGCTGACGGGCAACTTAGGCCGTGCCGTGATGAAAACCTCTGCCGTACCTGCTGGCAATCAAATTATTGAAGCACCTGCGGTAGTATTCCACAGCCAGCACGACGTGGTTCCTGCGTTTGAAGCAGGCAAACTGGATAAAGACTGTGTAGTAGTAGTGCGTTATCAGGGCCCACGCGCTATCGGTATGCCTGAACTGCACAAACTGATGCCGCCATTAGGCGTTCTGATGGATCGCGGACTGAAAGTGGCATTAGTCACTGATGGTCGTCTGTCTGGCGCTTCTGGCAAAGTCCCATCAGCCATCCATGTAACCCCTGAGGCTTATTCAGGTGGTCTGCTGGCTAAAGTCCGTGACGGCGATATGGTTCGCGTTAACGGTAAAACCGGCGAACTCACTTTGCTGGTGGATGAGGCTGAATTGGCGAGTCGTGAACTGGTTCATCCTGATTTGTCTGAACTGCACGATGGCTCAGGCCGTGAGATGTTTGCCGCGCTGCGTGAACAGCTCTCCGGTGCCGAAGAAGGCG
Source organism: Hafnia sp. (assembly GCF_036648275.1). Taxonomy (NCBI): domain Bacteria; kingdom Pseudomonadati; phylum Pseudomonadota; class Gammaproteobacteria; order Enterobacterales; family Hafniaceae; genus Hafnia; species Hafnia sp. The sequence continues at coordinate 407,773 of NZ_JAVXIQ010000001.1, forward strand.
CTAGCTGCATTAAATTCTATTAATTCTATGACGCGGGCTTAATGCGAGCTCGCGTTAATGATTCTTTTTGGCGTTGTGTACCCAGATTATGCGTTCCGCATCAAGAAAGAGGGGTATGGCAAGGTTTTCCTGTTTGAAAACAACAACGCCAGCCATAAACCATGCCGCAAGGCACCATGGAGATAATAAGCAGATGAAAAACTGGAAAGTAAGCGCCGAGTCAATCATGACAGCCGGCCCGGTTGTACCTGTAATCGTTATTAAAAAAATTGAGCAGGCTGTGCCTTTGGCTAAAGCGTTGGTTGCCGGTGGCGTTCGTGTGCTGGAAGTGACCCTGCGTACCGAGTGTGCGGTTGAGGCTATTCGCCTGATCGCCAAAGAAGTTCCAGAAGCTATCGTAGGCGCGGGTACCGTTACCAACGCTAAGCAGTTGGCTGACGTCACCGAAGCCGGTGCTCAGTTTGCAATTAGCCCAGGCCTAACCGCTGATTTGCTGAAAGCAGCAACTGCCGGTTCAATCCCACTGATCCCAGGTATCAGCACCGTGTCAGAACTGATGCTGGGTATGGATCACGGTCTGAAAGAATTCAAATTCTTCCCAGCCGAAGCTAACGGCGGCGTTAAAGCATTGCAAGCTATCGCGGGTCCATTCTCTCATGTCCGTTTCTGCCCAACTGGTGGTATCAATCCACAAAACTATCGTGACTATCTGGCACTGAAAAGCGTGCTGTGCATCGGTGGTTCTTGGTTGATCCCTAACGATGCTTTGGACAACGGCGACTACGCACGTATCACTGAACTGGCTAAAGAAGCGGTTGCAGGTGCAAAAGCGTAAAATATTTTGACCATTTTTTGTGAGCACAAAAAGCGTTGTTTTATGCACGCTGCATAATAGTTAAGCAACGCTAACTCGTTGAGGCTCCACAGAAATCAAGCCATCCATTTAGGGTGGCTTTCTTTTTTAATTACCTAACTTGCTTATTTATATTCATTTTTCTGTGAAAACTTGCAAAAAGGCGGTTTGCTTAATAAAATTGCCTATGATACAAATAATGCAGTTAATTAAACCTGATGAGGACACTGAACAAACCGTATGGTAGGGAGTAGGTACGGGGGGAAGATGTAAACTATTATGAAAACTCACAATCGCTTGATGATTAAAACTTCTACATATCTCTTATTCATTTCTACAACGCTTTCTAGTGAACATCACTGGTGTAGCGAGCTTTAGCTTCTTTCTCCACTTACGGTAGCTGATAAAACCAGCGACTCAGCCAGATGTTGTCTGCGTTTATCCTAACCGAATAATTCTTACCGATCCGTATTTAACATCGGAACGCCAATGATGGTTTTCTGCAATGTTATTTAGCCTTACTGCGCCTATTTTCAAGCCTGATAGGGTTAAAAATTAAAAAATAACGGGTCGAATAAAAAATAAAACTCTGTGGAGAGAAAAATGATTTATTGGATCTTTTTGGCATGTGCCATCGCGGCCGAAATTATCGGTACGCTATCAATGAAGTGGGCGAGTCTGAGCGGCGGCATGACGGGCAATATCGTTATGCTGGTGATGATCACCATCTCTTATATCTTACTTTCTTTTGCGGTGAAGCGTGTTGCCTTAGGCGTTGCTTACGCACTGTGGGAAGGTATCGGTATTCTGTTTATTACCTTGTTCAGCGTAATGTGGTTTGACGAAAGTATGTCCCTGATGAAATTGATGGGCTTGGTTACGCTGATTGCGGGTATCGCGCTGGTTAAGTCGGGTACGGTAAAAACTAAAAAACCATCTGCCAAAACAGGTGAACAAAAAAGCGCCGTAGCGATGAAAAACAAACCTGCGCAAACAAAAACTAACGTAGGAGGCAATCATGCAACAGCTTGAGTGGTTCCATATCGCGTGGTTAGCATTTGCTGTCGTATTAGAAATTTTAGCTAATATCTTCCTGAAATGGTCAGACGGTTTCCGCCGTATTTGGATGGGGTTACTGTCGTTGGCCGCGGTGTTGGGTGCATTTAGCTCCCTGTCACAGGCGGTGAAAGGCATCGAACTGTCCGTGGCGTATGCGCTGTGGGGCGGTTTTGGTATCGCGGCAACGGTCGCTGCTGGCTGGATACTGTTCGGTCAGCGTTTGAATAAAAAAGGTTGGGCGGGGTTAACCCTGCTGCTGGCTGGCATGATTATGATTAAGCTGGCGTAACGACAGATTAGCCGCACAAAAAAGCCGCTCAATATGCTGAGCGGCTTTTTTTATGCGCACATTAACGTGCCGCGATAATCTTGATTTCAACTTTGTATTTAGGGTTCATCAATTTGGCCTGAACGGTACAGCGCACTGGCGCTTTGCCTGCGGGCACCCAAGCATCCCACGCGGCGTTCATCGCCTGAAAGTCGTCGCCATCAGCCAAGAAAATGGTGGCATCAAGAATGCGGGTTTTATCCGTGCCCAACTGATTCAAGATCATATCAATAGCGGCTAAGGCGTTGGCGGTCTGTGACGTTGCATCATCGTCCAGATTTTCAGGAACGCTGGTGTAATAGATAGTGTCGTTGAAGACAGTGGCGTCAGACCAGCGTTTTTCTGGATTGATACGTTCGATAGACATTAGTAACTCCTTGTAGGTTCTACAACATGACAATCCGTTGAGTATATAGAAAACGGATGAAAAACACTGCTTTCAGTGGCAAGTATGTGGCATTCTCAAAGAGAGAGACAGGAACTAAAAAATATAAGGAGTCACAGATGACCGTATTATTGCAAATCGACTTTAAAATGCCGGGAGAAATGCTAGGTGACCGCTTGGCCGAAATGGCAACGCCGTTGGCGCAGAGCATCACGCAAGAGCCGGGTTTTATCTCAAAAATCTGGACTGAAAATGTAGATGCCGGTGAAGCCGGCGGTATTTACCTGTTCAGCGATAAAACCAGTGCAGAGCAATACGCCGCTATGCACATCAAACGAGTGGCACAGATGGGCGCGACCGATATTCGCAGCCGCATTTTTGATATTAACGTTCCTCTAACGCATATCACGCGTGGGAATCTTAAACCGGCAAGCTAAGTGATATTCGTATTGATGTTTCTATCAAGGCCGCCTTCGGGCGGCCTTAGTCATATATAGGCTTGCATCAAAGTAGGTGGTTGTTACTGTCAACACTTGGCATAATCACGCCTTCACAAAAAGAAAGAGAGGCTGTGTGACAGACGATTTCGCGCCCGATGGCATTCTAACTAAAGCGATACGGGGTTTTAAACCGCGTGAAGCACAACAACATATGGCCGAAGCTGTCACCAAAGCGATTCAATTCAAAGAAGAGTTAGTGGTTGAAGCGGGAACCGGAACGGGGAAAACCTATGCTTATTTGGTTCCGGCCCTGCGTTCTGGCGCAAAGGTGATTATCTCTACCGGTTCTAAAGCGCTACAGGATCAGCTCTATGCCCGCGATTTGCCCACCGTTCGTGATGCGTTAAAGTTCACGGGAAAGCTGGCTTTACTGAAAGGGCGTTCGAACTATTTGTGTCTTGAGCGTTTAGAGCAGCAATCAATGGTGGGTGGCGAACTGGCTTCTGATGCGCTATCCGACCTTATGCACCTGCGCGGATGGTCAATCCAAACGGAAGACGGTGACGTGAGTAACTGCCATGGCGTATCGGAAGACAGTACAATCTGGCCACTCGTCACCAGCACCAATGACAACTGTTTGGGCAGCGACTGTCCACAATACAAAGATTGTTTCGTCGTTAAAGCACGTCGTCGGGCGATGGATGCTGACATCATCGTGGTGAACCATCATCTATTTTTAGCCGATCTGGTGGTGAAAGAAACTGGATTTGGCGAGCTTATCCCTGATGCCGACGTGATGATTTTCGATGAAGCCCATCAGCTACCTGATATCGCCAGCCAGTATTTCGGCCAGCAATTGACCAGCCGCCAACTGATGGATTTGGCCAAAGACATTACGATTGCCTACCGAACAGAAGTCCGTGACACCGCACAGCTGCAAAAATGCGCCGACAGATTAAGCCAGAGTGCCCAAGATTTTCGCTTGGCGCTGGGCGATCCCGGCTATCGCGGGAATTTACGCGAGGCTTTAGCATTGCCAGAAGTGCAGCGTGCGCTGGTGTTGCTCGATGATGCTTTAGAGCTCTGCTATGACGTAGTGAAAATGTCCCTCGGGCGTTCAGCGTTACTCGATGCCGCTTTTGAGCGAGCCACGCTATATCGTAACCGCTTGAAGCGCCTGCGCGATGTGTCGATTCCGGGCTATAGCTATTGGTATGAATGCAACTCGCGCCATTTTGTCATGGCGCTGACGCCGCTCACCGTGGCGGAAAAATTCAGTGAAGTCATGAAAGAGAAGCCAGGTTCATGGATCTTCACCTCTGCAACGCTGGCGGTGAACGACGATGTTTCTCATTTCACGGCGCGGTTAGGTTTAAATAAAGCCAAAAGCCTACTCCTGCCGAGCCCGTTTGATTACGCCAACCAAGCGATGCTGTGCGTGCCTCGATTTTTGCCCACGCCGAATCAGCGTGGCGCGGCGCGACAACTGGCAAGAATGTTAAGGCCGGTGATTGAGGCTAACGAAGGGCGCTGTTTCTTCCTGTGTACGTCACACGCCATGATGCGTGATTTAGCGGAAGAGTTTCGAGCAACTATGACGCTGCCAGTACTATTGCAAGGTGAAACCAGTAAGCCTCGTTTACTGGCTGAGTTCGTTGCTGCGGGTAACGCATTGTTAGTCGCAACCAGCAGTTTCTGGGAAGGCGTTGACGTGCGCGGTGATACATTATCCTGCGTAATTATCGATAAGCTCCCGTTTACCTCACCGGACGATCCGTTGCTCAAAGCGCGTATTGAAGACTGTCGTATTCGCGGCGGCGATCCTTTTGCTGAAGTGCAATTGCCTGATGCGGTGATAACGCTCAAACAGGGGGTGGGGCGTTTAATTCGCGACACCAGCGATCGTGGCGTGGTGATTATTTGCGATAACCGCTTAGTCATGCGGCCATACGGTGAAGTTTTCCTGAATAGCTTACCGCCTGCGCCGCGAACGCGAGATCTGAATAAGGTGATTACGTTCCTTAAAGCCGGTAGCCAACCCGCGATCGATTAACTTTTCTCAGTGAGATGGAGCACCGCAAGGTGTTTCATCTCTGTTCCGCTGCGAGCTTTATCGCTCATCTCGATTTATTCAGCGCATCAAACCCTTCAGAAGCATCAAAACACAGGCTGTGCTATGATCCGCATCCTGATTTTTCTTTATTCATTCACTGTCCCGCCCGAGGTTGGCATGTCCACGCGAATTTTAGCGATCGATACGGCAACAGAAGCCTGTTCTGTTGCACTCTGGAATAATGGCGAAAAACATGCGCTGTTTGAAATCTGTCCACGCGAGCACACGCAGCGTATTTTGCCCATGGTGCAGCAAGTGTTGGCTGAGTCAGGCGTTACGCTGAATCAACTGGACGCATTGGCTTTTGGCCGTGGTCCGGGCAGTTTTACCGGCGTACGTATTGGCATCGGCATTGCTCAAGGGCTAGCGATGGGCGCTGAATTGCCGATGATTGGCGTTTCCACTCTGGCCACCATGGCGCAGGGCGCGTTTCGCGTAACCGGAGCCACTCAGGTATTAGCCGCTATTGATGCCCGCATGGGTGAAGTCTATTGGGGACAATACCAGCGACAAGATAATGGTGTGTGGGTTGGTGAGAGCACTGAAGCCGTGCTAACGCCCGATCGCGCACAGCAGAACATCATGGCGTTAAGCGGTGACTGGGCACACGTTGGAACTGGTTGGGGGACTTATCCTGATATGGCGTCTGATACTGCGATTCACTTGATTGACGGCCAGATGTTGCTCCCACAGGCTGAAGACATGTTGCCTCTTGCGCTGGCCGATTTTGCCTTAGGCAACGTCACGGCGGTAGAAAATGCACAGCCAACTTATTTACGTAATGAAGTGACATGGAAAAAACTACCGGGGCGTGAATAATTCAGGCAACTTCTGTCTAAACTAATAGTCATAAGAACAAGATAGTTAGTTTTTGGAGAATAAAATATGCCTTCAATGCAATGGGTTCGTCGGTTAGTCAGCGTGGCGATCGTTTGTAGCCCGCTGTTGTTGTCTGGGTGTGTCACGATCCCGGACTCAATCAAAGGCACGTCGGCCACACCGCAGCAGAATTTCGTTGCGGTTCATAACGCGCCGGCTCTGTATGTTGGGCAGGAATCACGCTTTGGCGGTACCGTGGTTAACGTGATTAACCAGAAAGACGCCACGATGTTAGAGATTGCGGTGATGCCATTGGATGACACCGCAAGACCTATCCTGAATCAGCCTTCGGTTGGGCGTTTGATTGCCAAAAGCGCTACATTCTTGGATCCGGTTGATTTCAAAGGTCAGCTAGTGACGGTCGTTGGGCCGCTTACCGGCAGCGTCGATGGTAAAATAGGTAAGACACCGTATACCTTTGTCACGATGGACGTACAGGGTTATCAGCGTTGGCATATCACTCAGGAAATCGTAATGCCGCCACAGCCGTTTGGCCCGTGGGATTATGGTTATGGTGCTTACGGTCGCGGTGGCTTCTGGGGGCCAGGCTTTGGTCCCGGCTGGGGTTGGTATAACCCAGGCCCTGCCAGAGTGCAAAGCGTGGTAACAGAGAATTAATCTGCTCACGCGTTTAACTATCGACTGATTAAAACAAAGCCCCGATTTCGGGGCTTTGTCATTTCAGGTGCTTGCTGATTAACGGCCTTTTTTCTTACGCCCAGGCTGGGTAAAACGCTTACGTGAAGCGGCATCTCCCGCACCTTTAGCGGCGGTTTTTGGCCCTTTAGCCGGAGCGCTTTTAGCTGCTGCGGGTTTTGCCTTCGGTTTCGCTTTCTTCGCTGGTTTGGCTTCAGAAGAAGAATCTTCAATAGATTTAAACAGCTCGATAAGTTCATCGTCGGTTAAATCTCGCCATTCGCCCAGCGGCAGGCCTGCAAGGCTGACGTTCATAATGCGGGTACGCTCGAGCTTGGTAACCTCGAAGCCAAAATGTTCACACATACGGCGAATTTGGCGGTTCAAGCCCTGAACTAAAGTGATACGAAACACAAATGGCGCTTCTTTTTTCACTTTGCACTTCTTCGTGACCGTACCGAGGATCGGTACCCCCGCGCCCATGCCACGAATAAATTCATCGGTTACCGGTTTATTCACGGTGACCAGGTACTCTTTTTCATGATCATTACCGGCGCGCAGAATTTTATTGACTAGATCGCCGTGGTTGGTGAGGAAGATGATGCCCTGTGAATCTTTGTCTAAGCGACCAATGGGAAAAACGCGGGTGCTGTGGTTGACGTAATCCACGATATTATCTTTCTCACCGTTCTCCGTGGTGCTCACAATGCCAACGGGTTTGTTGAGCGCAATCAGCACGAGGTCGTCGGCGTCACGAGGTTCAATCAACTGGCCATTAACTTTCACGACGTCACCCGCGAAAACCTGATCGCCAATTCCGGCACGTTTACCGTTAATAAAAACATGCCCTTGCTCAATGTAGCGATCGGCGTCGCGTCGTGAGCAAATGCCACTTTCACTGATGTATTTGTTCAGACGAGTCGATGAGTTGGTCAGCATGGTTCCCTCCGATAAAAAGCGGAATATACATGAGTTGAGCTCCGATACGAACCGCGATTTATCACTTCTTGAAATATTGAGTGTTGCATTGGTCACAGTCGCCATCTAGGTATGCAATTACAGCGGAAAAAATAAGCATATGAATAATGCTGGTCACTTAAGCTCGATTTTAGGGGGGAGCACCCCGCGGTGTGGTAGACCCGTGTATCTCGATCTCTTAAACGATCAGCATTAAGCATATTGACGTTTTTTTAGACTAAAAAATCGCTAATTTTACAAAAAGTTACTCTTTTTGGTATTATATCCACAGCGGCCACGAGGCCGCTTTTTGTTTTTATAGCGGTCTGCCCATTTCTCTACGCTGGGTAAGATCAGAGCAAAAGCCATTTTAGTGATGCATATCGCAACCTGAAAATTGTTTACACATGAACTGGTACGCTGAGTTAAAATTTTGTTAAACATTAGATATTGTTCTGTTGTTTCTCATGGCTAACGGTTCAGGTGTGCGATGCAAACGATGCTTAAACAAGATAACAATAATTACGGGAGAACGACCTTGGAAAAGGTTTGGCTGAAACGATATCCGGCAGATGTTCCTGCGGAAATCGATCCTGATCAATACACCTCTCTGGTGGAGATGTTCGAGCAGTCGGTGGCGCGTTTTGCTGACCAGCCTGCGTTCATCAACATGGGGCAGGTGATGACCTTCCGTAAGCTTGAAGAGCGTAGCCGTGCATTTGCGGCCTATTTGCAAAATGAGTTAGGGCTGAAGAAGGGTGACCGCGTTGCGTTGATGATGCCTAATCTGCTGCAATATCCCATTGCGCTGTTTGGCGTGCTTCGTGCGGGGATGGTTGTGGTTAACGTTAACCCGCTTTACACCCCACGAGAATTAGAACATCAGCTGAATGACAGCGGTGCCAGCGCGATTGTGATCGTCTCTAACTTTGCGCATACGCTGGAGAAAGTCGTCTTCAATACGCAGGTGAAGCATGTCATTTTGACCCGTATGGGCGACCAGCTGTCGGCGGCAAAAGGGACGCTGGTTAACTTTGTGGTGAAGTATATTAAGCGGCTGGTGCCCAAATATAACTTACCCGATGCGATTTCTTTCCGCTCGGCGTTACAACGTGGGCGGCGCCAACAGTATATCAAGCCAGATATCACCAATAATGACCTCGCATTTTTGCAATACACCGGCGGTACTACCGGCGTTGCGAAAGGCGCGATGCTAACGCATCGAAATATGCAGGCTAACCTGATCCAATCGCGTGCGGCATATGGCCCATTGCTGAATGAAGGCCATGAGCTGGTGGTGACGGCGCTGCCGCTGTACCACATTTTTGCTTTAACCGTGAACTGCCTGCTGTTTATTGAGATGGGTGGCTGCAATCTGATGATCACCAACCCGCGCGATATTCCTGCCGTGGTGAAAGAGCTCAGCCGCTATCCATTTACGGCGTTAACGGGTGTCAATACGCTGTTTAATGCGTTGCTCAATAACGAAGATTTCCGTGAGTTGGATTTCTCCACGTTACGGTTGTCAGTCGGCGGCGGGATGTCAGTTCAGCGTTCGGTAGCCGAAAAGTGGGAAAAATTAACCGGACGCCATTTGCTGGAAGGATATGGATTGACGGAGTGCGCGCCATTGGTTTCAGGCAATCCGTACGACTTGAAGCACTATAGTGGCAGTATCGGCCTTCCGGTTCCTTCTACCGATGTGCGTTTGGTCGATGATAACGGCAATGAAGTCCCGCACGGTGAGGCAGGGGAGCTACAAGTGAAAGGGCCACAGGTGATGCTTGGTTACTGGCAGCGTCCTGAGGCGACCGACGAAATTCTTAAAGACGGTTGGCTATCTACCGGCGATGTTGTCACCATCGATGATGAGGGCTTCTTACGCATTGTCGATCGCAAAAAAGATATGATATTAGTATCTGGTTTCAATGTTTATCCGAATGAAATCGAAGAAGTGGTCTCAATGCATGATAAAGTGCTTGAGTGCGCGGCAATCGGTGTTCCGAACGGGGCTTCTGGCGAGATGGTTAAAATCTGCGTTGTGAAGAAAGATCCCTCTCTGACTCGCGATGAGCTGATTGCACACTGTCGTAAACATCTCACGGGCTATAAAGTTCCGAAGAAGGTGGAGTTTTACGATGAGTTGCCAAAGTCTAACGTAGGGAAAATCCTACGCAGAAAATTGCGTGAGGAGCAAGCGGCCTCGCAGGAAAGCGCCGTATAGCTTCTCATTATTCTGAGCCGATAAACGTTGACGCCGGTTGCTACCGGCGTCGTTGTTTGTACCGACTAACTCAGCTGGCGTTTTGATGACGCCAGAAATATGAAAATGAGAATGATGTTTTGAATTATCAGTTAATTACCACCAGTAGCGAACTTAAGCAGGTTTGCGAGCAAGCAAGCCGCCACACTTACATTGCGCTAGACACCGAATTTGTTCGTACCCGCACCTACTATCCTCAGTTAGGCCTAATTCAGCTTTTTGATGGCGAAACGTTGTCGCTGATCGACCCGTTGCCAATTACCGACTGGCAGCCCTTCGTTGAACTGCTGAAAAATCCCGACGTTACAAAGCTTCTGCATGCAGGTAGCGAAGATCTGGAGGTTTTTATCCATGATTTTCAGACGCTGCCAACGCCAATGATCGATACGCAGATTTTAGCTGCCTTCACGGGCCGCCCGCTTTCCTGTGGGTTTGCCGCGATGGTGAATGAGTATTTACAGGTTGAATTAGACAAAAGTGAATCCCGCACTGACTGGTTGGCGCGTCCGCTGACCGAGCGCCAATGTGAGTACGCTGCTGCCGATGTTTTCTATCTGTTGCCGCTTGCACATAAGCTTATTGCGGAAGTGGCTGAGGCTGGCTGGACGGATGCCGCAAATGACGAATGCTTGGCCCTGTGTCGTCGTCGCCAAGAAGTGGTGGAACCTGCGTTAGCCTATCGTGATATTACCAACGCTTGGCAGCTGCGTACGCGCCAGCTAGCGTGTTTACAGAAACTGGCTGAGTGGCGTATCAATCAAGCTAGGCAGCGTGACATGGCGGTTAATTTCGTGGTGCGTGAAGAGAACCTGTGGCAGGTTGCGCGCTATCTACCGACCTCTCAAGGCGAACTAGGCGAGCTGGGGTTGAGTGGCCCTGAGATCCGTTTCCATGGAAAAACGCTGGTGGCAATGGTGGCTGAGTCCGCCAATATCCCTGAGTCTGAATGGCCACAGCCGGTTGAACGATTAGTTGATCACAGTGGTTATAAGCATGCGTTTAAAGAGCTAAAAGCCGTAGTGCAAAACGCGGCTGAACGTAGCGGGTTAACGGCGGAACTGATCGCTTCGCGTAGACAAATAAACGCACTGCTAAGCTGGCACTGGAAGCTGAAAGAAGAACAGCCTGACTTACTTCAAGGCTGGAGAGCGGATTTGCTTGGCGAGCAGGTTAGGGCCATTTTGGCTACCTTGTGATCGTCTTGACAATCGAGCAATATAAATAAAGACAGCTATTGGCTGTCTTTATTTTTTTCGAACATATCAGAAAATGAATCAATAATATAAAAACAAAACTTATAGAAAGTAGTCTATGTGAATATTCTCAATATTCATTGGTGCATTAATTAATATTAGGAATAATCTTGATAATAGCTATTTTTGAGATAATTACTTATTAAAAGGTCTGTTTATATATACAGGCGTTCCCTTATATTTCTATAAGAGAACGTCAGAATGATAAAATCATTTAGCTGCTTCTTCTGCTTCAGGTAAGGTCACATTAAGCTCTAATACCGAAATATCATCGCCTTTTTGTTCAAACTGTACCGTCAGCATTTCTGGATCTATCTGCACGTATTTGCAGATTACAGCCAAGATATCTCGTTTTAACTGGGGCAAATATTGTGGCTCACTATCACCGCGACGTCGCTCCGCAACAATAATTTGCAGCCGTTCCTTGGCTATATTGGCTGTCGGCTTTTTGCGCGACAGGAAGAAATCAAGTAATGCCATGTTTTATCCCCCGAACAGGCGTTTCAGGAAGCCTTTTTTCTCTTCTTCAACAAATCGGAATGCACGTTCTTCGCCCAGCAAGCGATCGACCATGTCTTGGTAAGCCTGACCGGCGTCTGACTCTTTATCCAGTATAACAGGTTCGCCTTGGTTTGATGCGCGCAGTACGGATGGGCTTTCTGGGATCACGCCAACCAACGGGATGCGCAGAATATCTAACACATCTTCCATGCTCAGCATGTCACCACGGCTCACGCGGCCTGGGTTGTAGCGGGTCAGCAGCAGATGCTCTTTGATTGGATCTTCGCCTTTTTCTGCACGGCGAGATTTTGACGCCAAAATGCCGAGGATGCGGTCAGAGTCACGTACAGACGACACTTCTGGGTTAGTGGTAATGATGGCTTCATCAGCGAAATACAGCGCCATTAGTGCGCCAGTTTCGATACCTGCTGGTGAATCACAGACGATAAAGTCAAAGTCCATCGTGCCGAGATCGTTTAAGACCTTCTCAACGCCTTCGTGCGTTAAGGCATCTTTGTCGCGAGTTTGTGAGGCCGGGAGAATGTAGAGGTTTTCTGTACGCTTATCTTTGATTAACGCCTGATTAAGAGTGGCATCACCTTGAATCACGTTAACAAAATCATACACCACACGACGCTCACAGCCCATGATCAGGTCTAGATTACGCAGACCGATATCAAAGTCGATAACAACGGTCTTTTTACCTTTTTGGGCCAAACCGGTAGCGATGGCTGCGCTAGATGTGGTTTTACCAACGCCCCCTTTACCGGATGTAACAACAATAATGCGTGCCATGTATATGGGTTCCTTGTCGAAGGGCCTAGAATAGAGGTTGTATAGTTAAGGCACTGTCACTCAAATTGAGTCTGGCAGCCTGCCCATAAAAAGCTTCAGGGATTTGATCGCTCAGCCAGTACTGACCGGCGATAGACACCAGTTCAGCGGCAAGGTGAGCACAAAAAATCTGACTGGATGTATCTCCGCTGGCTCCTGCAAGGGCGCGTCCGCGCATCATGCCGTAAATATGGATATTGCCATCGGCGATCACTTCGGCACCCGCGCTGACGCTGCTGGTGACAATCAAATCACAGTCTCGTGCATATATCTGCTGTCCAGACCGAACCGGCGTACTCAAAATACGGGTTTTAACCGGTGCGGGTGGCTCGGGTAACGCGACGGGCGCACTTTTCTTAATACCTTTCCCTTCACTTAGCAAAGGCAAGCCTGCACGCGTTACAGCACGTTTAAGCCCTTCATCGGTGCAACCACTTACGCCAATGACATGCAGCCCAGCTTCGGTAATGGCCTGTTGTAATTTCTGCCAGCTTGCGCCTTCAGGGACGTTAGCAATATTAATAACAACAGGGGCATTTTTCAAAAAAGCGGGCGCTTGCTCGACTTTTTCGATTAATGCCTCACGTATTACCTCCGGTTGCGAATTATGCAAATGAACAACCGAAAGGGTAAAACTGCTGCCTTTTAGTTCTATTGGCGATTGTGACATCTATCCTGACTCAGTTTCAGCAACTTTAAATCCCCGGAATAACCACACAGGGGGTAATATTCCGATGTACATTAAGCATGTTATAGTCAGTGCTATATCTAGGCAAGTCGCCGTCTGAATTAATTAGAGTGAAAAAATGATTTGTACCATTTACAGAAGTTCAAAACGCGATCAGACCTATCTTTATGTCGAAAAAAGAGACGATTTCTCATCGGTGCCTGAAGAACTGATGAAAAGTTTTGGCCAACCGCAATTAGCCATGATGATCGATTTAGAGAGTAAAAAGAAACTAGGCTCTGCCGACATTGAAAAAGTCAAAAGTGCTTTAAAAGAGCAAGGGTATTATTTACAGCTGCCTCCGCCGCCCGAAAGTTTGCTAAAAATGCATTTTGAGCAAACTAAAAAATCCTCTGGCGAATGAATAGTGTGATGATATTCACATAAATATAGAGCGCCGAGCTATCTCGGCGCAAATCCATTGAAGTGTTGATGATTGCGGCTGTAGTTTCATAACTGGTTTCATAACTAGCTTCATATGTACTTTATATAAGAAGGGCAGGAAGCTCAGATGTCGTTGGCGTCTCGATTCTCGCTTCAGATTATGTATGCCCCATGGAATAACGTGGCGATAGCATCGCGTTGTGTATAACCACAGGAGAAGTCTATGTATCAACATCGTGATTGGCAGGGCGCTTTGCTAGAGCTTCCTGTCAGTAAAGTGGTTTGCGTTGGCAGTAACTACGGCGATCACATCAAAGAAATGGGTGGTATGCAGGCACCAGAGCCGGTGTTATTTATCAAACCGGAAACGGCGCTTTGTGATATTCGCCAGCCTGTTGCCATCCCGAAAGATTTTGGTTCTGTTCATCATGAGATTGAATTGGCCATCCTGATTGGCACACCGCTGAAGCAGGCTAATGAAGATCGTGTGGCACGCGCTATTGCAGGTTACGGAGTTGCCTTAGATCTTACGCTGCGTGATATTCAGGCTGAATGCAAAAAAGCAGGACGTCCTTGGGAAAAGGCGAAAGCCTTCGATGGTTCTTGCCCCATTTCTGGATTCATCCCTGAATCTGAGTTTGGCGACCCGCAAAATGCTGAACTAAGCTTAAGCATCAACGGCGCTATTCGTCAGCAAGGCAACACGCGTGACATGATAACGCCGATTCTGCCGCTGATAAGCTATATGAGCCGCTACTTTACTCTGCGTGCGGGCGATATTATTTTGACCGGAACCCCACAGGGCGTTGGGCCTTTAGTCTCTGGCGATATGCTAACGTTATCCATCAATGGTAACTCATTGAGTACTCGCATTATCTAGCCAGTAGCGTCCTTACTAAGCACAGTTTTAGTAAGGACAAAACTTGCATCTCACCGCCAAAGCGTCTATATAGTGCAGCCCAACTGTAATTATCGGACACACAAGCATGACAACTCTCCCTTTCTGGCAAGAAAAAACATTAGCTGAAATGAGCAATGATGAATGGGAATCACTTTGTGATGGTTGTGGGCAGTGCTGCTTGCATAAACTGCAAGACGAAGATACCGACGAAATCTACTTCACCAACGTTGCATGTAACCTACTCAACATCAAAACGTGCCAATGTCGTCATTATGAGCGTCGTTTTGAGTATGAAGAAGACTGTATCAAGCTAACGCGCGAAAATCTTGAAACCTTCGAATGGCTTCCTCCTACCTGCGCCTATCGGATGGTTCACGAAGGCAAAGACTTACCAGAATGGCATCCCCTCAAAGTGGGCTCTAAGAAAGCGATGCACGCCGAGCGGATCTCCGTGCGTTACATTGCCGTGCGCGAGAGTGAAGTTAGCGATTGGGAAGACCACATTATGAATAAACCTTTCTGGGCAACCAATGGGTCTGATTCTTAATATTAAATTTGTAGATAACGAGAAAAAAGCCAGCAGCTGGTTTAATTAATAATAGACTTTAAATATTATTAGTTGTGCGAGTTCTTCTGAAAGATAAAAAGCCTGATAGATTTCTTCGAGTTTTATTCGTTGATAATCTTCAGGCTTTTTTGCGTTAAATTTTCACTGAATGGTTAACTTAAAGATGCTGTAACCGCTCAACCGAGAGTATATGCAGGTCTTTCGCACTGGCGCTAAGGTATTGCGCCACGTCAATCAGCGCGGCCTCTAAAACCTCGCCATCCTCCTTACTCAATGTGGCTTGCCCGTTCATAATGAAATCATGCACTTCGTTGTTTGATCTGTAGATAACTTTGAATTGATGCATCATAGGTTAGCTCTCTGAATGTGGGATGTTATCACTCAAGATTAGAGGGCTGAAGCGAGGGATTCAAGGATGCTAGGATAAATAGGCTGGTAACTGTGACAACTAACCTGATTTGCGCCAATGTGAAGTCGGCGGGGCATAAAAAAAAGCACCTTAACAGGTGCTTTTGTCTTTCAAAGAGATCGTTAGCGACCAAACAAATCGCGGCGTTTTGGCTTCACAAACTGCGCAATGAACACCAATGCGGCAACCAACAAGAACGCAGCAAAAATGCCGACTAACCATTGTGGCATCTCTAACGTCAGAAACTCCCACTGACGCACTGAACAGTCACCTGATGCCGAGAAAATGCCCGGAGCCCATTTGTCTAACGGTAACCACGAAGGGAAGGAGACAAAGAAATCACAGGTGACAAACGGCGATGGATGTAGCTGAATCATGGTGTGCTTCCATGCCAGCATCAAGCCCTCATAGGCGCTATAAATCCAGATTAGGATAGCAACCCAACGTAGCGGCGTTTTAGGCGCAATGGCGCCAACAATGCCTGCGCCCATAATGCCAAACAATGCACAGCGCTCATAAATGCATAATACGCAAGGCTTTAATAGCATGACATGCTGGAAATACAGCGCGACCAACTCAAATATTAATGCGGTGATGGCTAAAAGTGCCCAAGCTCCGCGACCACGAGAACAACCATTTAAAAATTGCAACATATCAGATCCATTCCATGCCACAGCTAGATGTGCGCAGTGTAAACGATATTGTCTTACCTGCCAGCTATTAGATTGAAAAACTAGTCATTGTTTAAGTATTAATGATGTTGCTAATTAACACTCGACAATACCTCATTGACCGGCGGTAAAGACAGCCAATGCCACTGGTAAAACAGCTGAGTCACCGGTTCTAATGTGAACTGGACGCAGGCTAACCCAACAAGTGTCATTACAACGGTATAAGGCAGAGCCATCCACACCATCCGCCCATATGATAAACGAATGAGAGGGGAGAGCGCTGACGTTAATAAGAACAAGAACGCGGCTTGACCGTTTGGCGTTGCCACCGATGGTAAATTCGTACCGGTATTGATCGCAACGGCCAGCATCTCAAACTGTTTAAGTGAGATCGCGCCAGATTCCAATGCCGCTTTCGCCTCATGAATATACACCGTACCCACGAACACGTTGTCTGAAATAGACGAAAGTAGACCATTAAACAGATAAAAAAGCGTTAATTGATGTTCAGGTGAGGCCTGAAGCACAAAATGAATGACCGGTGAGAATAGCTGCTGGTCGATAATAACGGCGACGACGGCAAAAAATACGGTCAACAGCGCGGTAAAAGGCAGTGACTCCTGAAAGGCCTTGCCAATGGCGTGTTCATCGGTAACGCCACAAAATGCCGTGGCTAATACGATAACACTCAGGCCAATCAAACCTACCTCGGCCAGATGGAACGCCAGCGCGGTGATCAGCCAAATACCAATTAATGCCTGAATAAACAGTTTTTGGCGTTCCTGACGGGTGCGCTTCCGTGTAGCGTTATGATCGTATTCACGTAGAACTTGGCGAACGCGTTTTGGCAAGCGGGTGCCGTAGCCAAATATGTGAAACCGCTCAACCAAATAGCAGGTCATGATCCCACAAATAAACACGGGCACGGTGACGGGAGCCATACGTAATAGAAAGGAAACAAAATCCCAGTCAGCGCTTTTAGCAATAATTAGGTTCTGTGGTTCACCGACCATCGTCATGACGCCGCCGAGCGCGGTACCCACACCTGCGTGCATCATGAGGCTACGTAAGAAAGATCTAAACTGATTTAAGATCGCGCGTCGGCCTGCATTTTGAAGGTGACTGTCATCATTAAGCGCCAATGATTCATCGATGCCTGAAGCGACTTTATGATAGATGCCGTAAAACCCAACGGCGACGCTGATGACAACCGCGATGACCGTCAGAGCATCGAGAAACGCAGATAGAAAGGCTGAAGCAATACAAAAAGCTAATGAGAGTGCGATTTTTGAACGGATGTTCAGCAGCAGCTTGGTAAATACAAACAGCAGCAACTGCTTCATAAAATAGATACCCGCTACCATGAAAATCAGCAGCAGTACGACCTCTATATTAGCAGCCACCTCGTGCTTAACTTTTTCCGCCGTGGTCATTCCGATGAGAATAGCTTCAAAAGCGAGCAGGCCACCAGGAAGCAGGGGATAGCATTTTAGCGCCATGGCTAGGGTGAAAATAAATTCAGCAACCAGAAGCCATCCAGCCGCAAATGGGCTGACAAAAAAGAATACCAGTGGATTCACCAGCAGAAAGAGCAGAATGGTTATTTTGTACCAGTCTGGTGCGTTACCGAGAAAATTTTTGCTGAAAGCCTGAGAAAATGTGGTGTTCATAACAACTCTGCACCCAAAATTTGAACAAACAGATAGAATATTTTAATGCGAAGCTCTGACTATACTCTTTTTGTTCTGTGACGTAAAAGTAGACGGAAATAAAATAATTCCTTTAAAATCATTTTATTATTATGGTTTTTTATCTGGAGAATTTATGTCTGTGCAGAATATGAACATGGAGGTAGCGTTTTACCTGCGTGGATAACGCCGCTATACTGCGTTTATTGATCTAGCGAGGTATTCTGTATGAACGAAGATATTTTTGATTTTGACATTGACGCTCAGCTTGAGCAGGCTGAAAAGCGTGCGCAGGAAAAAGCCAATGAAGTCCCTGTTGAGCTGAATGATGAAGCCGACTGTGAAGGCTGTAAAATCTAGTAGCAGTGAACACAAAAAACCGCCGTTTAGGCGGTTTTTTTATATGCACATCACAATAGCCTAATAGGCTTCTCTGATATCGCCAATCACGGTTTGTGTCACCGGCAATGCAATATTGAGATCGCCCATGGCGCTCATTGCTGGCAGAGAGATATTGAGATCGCCAACGTCAGGGGATTTTCCATCCTCTAAAGCGGAAGCTTCTACTGACTGTTGATAATGTGGTTCAGACTTAGGCTGAGGTTTCCGGAAAAAACGCGGCATACCGCTGCCGCCATAGACCGTCACCAGTAGGGCGGAAGTCGTCAACACACAGGATGCGCTAATCAAAATACCTGCAAGATCCATACTGTCCTCTGAACTCGATTGATAACGATTGTTATTTTAACTCTCATATCTATCAGCAATCCAGATCTAATTGAGTTTTATTCTTATTTGCTAATGAGGTGTTAATTGTTGAAGGCGGCTTTTACATAGAAATGCAGGTGTGTAACATAATTACCGCATAAAATTGAGGTTATTTTTGTGATGGATGATCTATTGTTTCGTGGAATCCCGAGCATCAACGCTATATCAGCCATAGGCGATCTGGTATGATGAGCGCCATGTTATTAGTGGAATATCGTCGTTACGGAACGTCAACAATATGGTTATTAAGGCGCAGAGTCCAGCAGGGTTTGCAGAAGAGTATATCATTGAAAGCATTTGGAATAATCGCTTTGCACCTGGATCAATCTTACCGGCAGAGCGTGAGCTGTCTGAGCTCATTGGTGTCACGCGCACCACGCTACGTGAGGTTCTACAGCGATTAGCTCGAGATGGTTGGTTAACTATTCAGCATGGTAAACCAACAAAAGTGAATAATTTCTGGGAAACCTCAGGTTTAAATATTCTGGAAACATTAGCTCGTCTCGATCACGATAGTGTTCCGCAGCTTATTGATAATCTATTATCTGTACGTACCAATATTGCCTCTATCTTTATTCGTACAGCGGTGCGTCAGCATCCAGATAAAGTACAGGAGATCTTGGCCCAGGCAGAGACTGTGGACGATCACGCAGAAGCTTTCACGGATTTGGACTACGGAATTTTCCGTGGGCTAGCCTTTGCTTCTGGCAATCCTATCTACGGCCTCATCCTTAATGGTTTGAAAGGATTGTATACCCGCGTAGGGCGTTATTACTTCTCAAATCCAGAAGCGCGCAAATTGGCATTAACCTTTTATGCCAAGCTGAGCCAGCTGTGCCACGAGCAGAACTATGAGAAAGTCATGGAATATGTGCGTAACTATGGCAAAGACAGCGGTGCTATCTGGCATAGCATGCAGGGATCAATCCCGAGCGATTTGGCGGAAGGCCGTCGCTAGTTGATTGGGTCGCATAGAGAATAAAACAAAGGGCGCATGATGCGCCCTTTTTGCGTTCTATGATGAGAAAACGGTCAAAGCTGATTGGGTCGAGCAGGGCAGCGCTCCAGCAGTTCGACGTTGCCATCATCATTAAGCTGCTCTAAATACACATCGAATCCCCATAGACGATGCAGATGTTTTAACACTTCGCGGCGGCCTTTATCTAGCGGAGCTCGATTATGCGGCACATAACGCAGCGTTAATGAGCGGTCACCGCGCAGCGCGACATTCCATACCTGAATATTCGGTTCGTGGTTACTCAAATTATACTGCGCCGACAATTGCTCACGGATGCGGCGATAGCCCTCTTCATTATGAATCGCATCGATTTCCAGATAGTTATTCCGGTCATCATCTAACACGGTAAAAAGCCTAAAATCGCGCATCAGCTTCGGTGATAAGAACTGGCTGATAAAGCTCTCATCTTTAAAATCACGCATGGCGAAGTGCAGCGTATCTAGCCAATCCGTGCCGGCGATAGCGGGGAACCAATGGCGATCCTCTTCGGTCGGATTTTGACAAATTCGTTTGATATCTTGGAACATGGCAAAGCCTAACGCATAGGGATTAATGCCGTTGTAATAGGGGCTGTTGTACGCCGGTTGATACACCACGTTGGTATGGCTGTGCAAAAACTCCAGCATAAAACGGTCACTGACCAGATTTTCGTCATAGAGATGATTCAAAATCGTGTAGTGCCAGAAGGTGGCCCAACCCTCATTCATCACCTGAGTCTGTTTTTGCGGATAAAAATACTGGCTCACTTTACGCACGATGCGCACGATCTCTCTCTGCCAAGGCTCTAACAGCGGGGCGTTTTTCTCTAAGAAATAGAGAATATTTTCCTGCGGCTCGCTGGGAAAACGGGCGGCCTCAACCGCATGCTCTTCACGCTCGCGGCGCGGCAATGTTTTCCACAGCTCGTTAACTTGGCTTTGCAAATATTCTTCGCGCGATTTCTGGCGCGCAATTTCATCTTCCATGGATATTTTTTGCGGACGTTTATAGCGGTCGACGCCGTAGTTCATCAGCGCATGGCATGAGTCCAGTAGGCGCTCAACCTCATCAACGCCGTAACGCTCTTCACATTGAGTAATGTAATGGCGAGCAAAGAGCAGATAATCCACGATCGAACTCGCATCTGTCCAACTACGAAAGAGATAGTTGTTCTTAAAAAATGAGTTATGCCCATAGCAGGCATGTGCCATCACCAGCGCCTGCATAGTGATGGTGTTTTCTTCCATCAAATAAGCGATGCAAGGGTTAGAGTTGATGACAATTTCATACGCCAGACCTTGCTGACCATGCTTATACAGCTGCTCGGTTTCGATAAACTTTTTACCGAAGGACCAATGGGTATAGTTGATAGGCATACCAACGCTGGAATAGGCGTCCATCATCTGTTCGGCGGTGATCACCTCAATCTGATGCGGATAAGTGTCCAGTCGGTAGTGTTTAGCAACCCGATCGATTTGATCTAGATAATCCTGTAGCAACGGAAATGTCCAATCAGGACCATCACTTAATGTGGTGGCTTCCCGTGCCTGCTTACGAGTTGAAATAGTCATTAGCGCATCTCCCGACGAAACATGATTGTCAGTGGACTTTTTGTCAGTGGACTTTTTGTCAGTGGATCTGTCAGACATGCAGACCCTGTAACAAGCGTAGCTCAAGGGAGAAAAAGCGAAATGTTTTGTCGTGCTACCAATCACTTAAAGTGACGAAAACACGTTATCAGAAAGGTTTTTTGCTGGCTGGAAACCTCTCAATTGATAGTTTTTTGCTCTGAAAATATCGCCTTATCTCAGCATTAAACTTCACTCGTAACGCTGTTCCTAGTGACGATATGACTAAGCCAATTGCAACGCAGTTGCTCAGTTAATTTTGTAGTTAACGAAATGAAAATCGCCACTTTATGCTGGCGTTTAGTTAGCTGGTAGATGCATGTAGCTGTTTGATGGTTATCAAACAAAAGAAGTCACTGTGAGTCACATTTATACAACATAAAGTAAAGTTCGATGACCAGCGGGGCAATTTAGAATGTCATATGCTTAATAGTAATGTTACAGATGTGTAAATTCAATAATAATATTGAATCTTATATTTCAATGAGTTAGTGATTATTATCTGTATGTGGAGAAATGAGGCTCTTTACCTGAAGTCTATGAATAATCGTGATTTCATTCACACTTGCGTCAAGAAATGTTGGATAGGTTTTTATATTTGGTTATTTTTATGTAACTAGAATATTGTGCTTTTAATCATCGGGATGCGGAGTCGTCTATGCGTGTTATCGTGCTGGGTAGTGGAGTCGTCGGCGTGGCGAGCGCTTGGTATCTGGCGCAGGCTGGCCATGATGTTGTGGTGTTAGATCGTCAAGATGGCCCCGCACTGGAAACCAGTGCGGCTAACGCTGGGCAAATCTCTCCGGGCTATGCGGCTCCTTGGGCTGCGCCAGGCGTTCCGTTGAAAGCGATTAAATGGATGTTCCAGCGCCATGCGCCGCTGGCGATCCGTTTGGATGGCACCAGCGATCAGCTGCGCTGGATGTGGCAAATGCTGCGCAACTGCGATAGCTCTCACTATGCGCTGAATAAATCTCGCATGGTGCGCTTGTCTGAGTACAGCCGCGATTGTTTAAAAGCATTGAGGGCGGAAACCAATATTCATTATGAAGGCCGCCAAAAAGGGACGCTGCAATTGTTCCGCACCGAGCAGCAATTTGAGAATGCGGCGCGTGATATTGAAGTGTTAAAGGATGCCGGTGTTCCTTATCGTTTGATGAAAGCGAGTGAGTTAGGTTCGGTTGAACCGGCACTGGCGCAGGTTCAGCACAAACTCACCGGTGGTTTGCAGTTACCCAATGATGAAACCGGCGACTGCCAGCTGTTTACCCAGCAATTGGCCGCCATGGCGCAGCGTGCAGGCGTAGAGTTTCGTTTTAATGTATCAATTGATCGTTTGCTCAAAGAGGGCAACCAGATCACCGGCATTCAGTGCGGCAACGACGTTATTACTGGTGATGCCTATGTAGTGGCATTAGGTTCTTATTCTACCGCTCTGCTACATGACATGCTGGCAATCCCGGTTTATCCGCTGAAAGGCTACTCGCTGACCATTCCTATCACCAATCCTGATGGTGCACCGGTATCTACCGTACTCGATGAAACGTATAAGATTGCGATTACTCGTTTCGACCAACGCATTCGCGTAGGGGGAATGGCGGAAATCGTCGGTTTCAATACTAACCTCTTGGATGCGCGTCGTAAGACTTTGGAAATGGTGGTTCGCGATCTTTATCCAAACGGTGGGAATATTGAGCAAGCCAAATTCTGGACAGGCTTACGCCCGATGACGCCAGATGGCACGCCAATGGTTGGCAAAACGCCGATTAAAAACCTGTACTTAAACACCGGACATGGAACATTAGGCTGGACGATGGCCTGTGGCTCAGGGCAGTTGCTGGCTGATATTATTTCAGGCGTCACTCCGGCTATACCTTCGGAAGATCTTTCAGTTGCCCGCTACGACAAACGTTTTCATCAGCAAAGCGGCCGTAGCTTAAGCGATATCCATACCGCACATTAATAAAAAATAGCGCGTTTATGGGGGCTGTTTATGCGCTCATAAACGCTGCGGTTCACCTGCATTTTGCTTTAATTTCACAGGAGAGGGCTATGCCTCGCCCCATTCACGCTACGGTACATCTCTCGGCGCTGACCCATAATTTGCGTCAGATACGCCAGCAAACTCGCGGCGCTAAGATTTGGTCAGTGGTTAAAGCCAACGCCTACGGTCACGGCCTCGGTAGAGTATGGCCAGCGTTAAAAGAAACGGATGGCTTTGCGTTGTTGGATATCGATGAAGCGATCTTGTTGCGTAAGCAGGGCTGGGATGGGCCGATTCTGCTGCTTGAAGGTTTTTTCCACGCGCAGGATTTAGCGCTTATCGATCAATATCGACTGACTACGGTGATTCACTGTGAGCATCAGTTGCAGATGTTACAGCACGCACCGTTGAGCCAACCGATCGATATCTATCTCAAAGTTAATTCTGGCATGCATCGGCTTGGTTTTATGCCTGAGAATTTGATGGCGGCCTATCATTCTGCCCGTGCGTTACCTCATGTGGGGCAAGTCACTTTGATGACCCACTTTGCGAATGCTGATAACCATCTTGGCGTTGAGCCACAGCTTGCCGCGTTTAACGCAGCTTGCGCAGATATTTCGGCACCGCGCTGTTTAGCTAATTCCGCAGCCGTGCTTTGGCATCCGCATACGCATGCAGACTGGGTTCGGCCGGGAGTTGTTTTATATGGCGCATCGCCAACTGGGCGCTGGCAGGATATTGCTGACGCCAATTTACAGCCGGCGATGGGCTTATATAGTGAAATTATTGCGATTCAAAATATGGCGTCTGGCGATGCTATTGGATACGGCAGCCGTTATCAGGCCAATCAACCACAGAGAGTCGGTATTGTGGCGTGCGGCTATGCCGATGGTTACCCAAGGCATACGCCATCGGGAACGCCGGTATGGGTGAACGGAATTCAAGCGTCTTTGTTGGGTGCGGTATCGATGGATATGCTCGCGGTGGATTTAACCGAACTGCCCGATGCGCAGATTGGTACATCCGTCGAACTGTGGGGGCAGAATCTGCCGGTTGACGATGTTGCTCAGTCTGCGGGAACGATTGGCTATGAACTTCTCTGTGCCGTAGCACAGAGAGTTCCAGTGATCATACGCTGATAGCACAAGAGCCGTAATCGACTTAGGCCTGATTAATCGACTTCACCCGGCCTTTAAGCTTGCTACTCAGCAATCGGGCGGATAAGGCCAATAGGCCACCGAGCAACATAACAATCGCCAGTGCAGGCTTAGCTGACATCGGCAACGCAATGGCGATTAACGCAATACTTGAACCGATCGCCATTTGCACAAAACCAACCAAGGCGGAAGCAATCCCCGCTTCGTCGGAATAAGGCTCCAGCGCATAGCTGGTGGCTGGCCCCATAATAAACGCTAATCCCGCACAGGCGCTGGCGACAGGTAACATATAGCTTAGCCAGTGTTGGCTTGCCGCCTCTGGTAATAAGTGCATGCCCGCAAATAAGCCTACGCAGCCTAATCCCATCAGAATGGTGCCCAGCATAAGACAGAATGGGCGACCCGCACGTTGAATCACTTTATTTGCTAACAGACTGACCAGCAAAATCCAGAAACCATTACCGCCAAAGATAAGTGAGAAAGTCAGCGGTGAAAGTTGGCCTTCCGTCATCAAAACGGTAGGCGCAAAGGAGACATAGGTGATCGCCATTCCCATTGCGCCCGCATTCACTAAGGCAAAGCGCAAAAAGCGACCGTTGCTGAGAATGCGTGCATATTGTTTTAGCGGTAAACCTGTGACCGGTTTGGTATCCGCAGGGCGAGTTTCGGGCAGCCAGATAGCCATAATGATGAAAACAACGACGGCATAGAATACCAAGAACCAGAATGGGGCTCGCCAGTTAAATAACTCTGCCAATATGCCGCCTAACAGCGGAGCCAAGGCCGGTACAATGTTGAGCGTTCCGTTGAGGAAACCATAGGCTTTTGCCGCCTCGTTGCCACTTAGACGGTCGCGAACACCGCTGAAACACACCACGCCGGTACAGCAAACGGCACAGCCTTGAACCACGCGGGCAATAACGAAAATATCGGAGGAGGTGGAAAGCGCCGCCAAAATGGAGCCCACGATGTAGAGCGAAATTCCCACCAGCGCGATAGGACGGCGACCAAATTTATCTACCAACGGGCCCGCAATAAGCTGACCCAGCCCCATCACTAATAAAAATAGGGAAATGGTGGACTGAATGACTTCGTTCTTAACCTGGAAATCAGCGGCAATGGCTGGGATAGTCGGCAGGAAAAGATCGATCCCCAAAGGACCAAACAAAACAAGCGTAAGCAGTAGCAGAATATAGTTTCGCATAATAATTTTTTTAATGGTGATTGGAAGTTAAGCAGGTGTTACTCATCCGTCATTTCGGAAGCTTTCCGATATTGTTTACTGATGATTTTCAAGCGCAGACGGTATCACACGTAGCGAACGGAAGATATCCGAGACATAGCGAGCCTGATGTTGAGCATCGTCCAGCGGCAGATGCGGTACGCCTTCAAAAGGCCGCGTTTTCTTAGGATCAAAGCCAAGCGTACGCGCTAGCGTGACCAAGGTACGCACATCCTGCGTGCGCCAAAAATCCCACGGACAGGTCATTTCAAGCTGACCATAGGCATGCTCCAGAATCGAACAATCGAACTCTTTTCCATTGCCCCATACATGAACTTTATCCGTTGTGTGAATTTGAATAAAGCGGCTGAATTGAGTCAGTGTTTTCTTTAGCGTTTCGGTACCGGAAAAGGCTTCTTTACGTGCTGCATCAGACTGCTGCGCCCACCATGCGACCGTATCTGCGCTGATGGTGCGATGTAGCTGTGGTTTCTGTGGGCTGACCTGAGCGGTAAAACTTTCGCCCAGCTCCCCCGTCATCGGCTCAAAAAATACGGCTGCTACGGAGAGGATCACCGAACTTGGCGTGGTATCCAACGTTTCAATATCTAGCATCAAATGGTGCATAGCGTAGCCTTTAACGACAAAAAGAGTGAAAAAAAGAGACAAAAATGCCCGCGTTCACGGGCATGGTCTGAAGGGATGAGGCGCGTTACACGTTGGCGCGGAAGATGGTTTCTTCACCCCAGTACAGCTCATCTTTATCTGTTTTAGAGAATGCTAATGGCAAGACTTCGTCGCTGCCTTCTTCCCAAATTTTTTCAGCTAATACTTCATCATTCTTAGCTAATTCGAAAATTGCGTGTGCGATTTCGACAGATGTCTGACGTAGACGCGCCCAATCGGCGATGTGATGTGGATCTGACATAACAGTCTCCTTAAAAACGAACGAAGTAACCTTATCTAGTATGAACTTGTTTTCGCTATTGGGTTAGTTTTGAGTGCGCAAGTGCTATAAATTTAATCACTTACCGCGGAGTGTTAGCTCGAAAATCAACCGTAACGGCTTAATCTTCACCTTAGCGCAGGTGTCAGCGTCTAGCCACTGATATATACTCCAAAATTGTTTCATTGCGTCAATATGAGAAAAGAATGAAGACAGGACTATGGTCAAAATGGGTTTTGCTTGCGACCTGTGTGATGCTGCTCAGCGGCTGTGGGAGCATCATTAGTCGGACTGCGGGGAAAGGGCACGGCTATCAATATTATCCAGGCGTACAGTGGGATCTCCGCGATAGCCCTTGGCGTTATGTCACGGCTTTAGATGTGCCGTTTTCTTTAATTGCCGATACGTTTATGCTGCCGTTTGATGCTAAACATGGCCCTTATAACTGAACATGGCTGAGCATAACTGAACAGATCATTTCGTCTGTAAAAGTCGCTTGCGGCGAAGCAAATTTTCATCGCCGATAAGTCGGTCGATTGCGCTTAATAACAACGTTTTGCGTTCAAGGCTGGTTTCTTGATCGGCAGAGTGGGCTAACGAGTTAATTAACTTACCATAAACAATATCGCCTTCACGCCCGACTAAATCACTGACGGCTTCGCCGATAATTTTAGAAACCTCATTGCGAAATAAATTCTGGGCGACATCGTCAATTAATAAGCTATTCATCAGTCAGTTCCTATACACAAGCCAAGCTACGTCAGGTATTTAAGGATGCACTTGAACAGTGCAAAAAAGTAAAACCTCAAAAGTATAGCCCTGTTTTCAGCCTGCCCACGGTAAAAGAGATTGATGATAATTAGAAAAATGTTAGCAAACATTTTGATCTTTTACACAATGATCTGAAATATTAGTAACTCTTATCAATTAAGACTCTAGGCATATTACCCCAGATCCTTGTAGGTATTTAATTAACCAAATTTTTTCTAAAATTAAGCCCTGTTTTTTATAGGTCTATTTTATTGTCATCAAAAGTATTTTTTGTGCAATAAAACTTTCATCTTCATTCGGTAAAACATCTGCGCCTTCAGAAATAGGCAAAGCATAAAAAATACGTAATTGCAGATAACAATATTGATGGATGAGACAATGAAAAAAAGCGCGTTGGCAATGATGATGACATTGGCGGTTGCTTCTCTGGCAACATCTGTTTCGCAGGCAGCAGAAGTTTACAATAAAGATGGCAACAAGCTGGATATGTATGGTCGAGTGAAGGCTGAACATTACCTTTCTGACAATAATGCGGTTGATGGTGACCAGTCCTATGTGCGCTTCGGATTCAAAGGCGTCACGCAGATTAACGATATGATGCAGGGCTTTGGTCAGTGGGAGTATCAAATTGCTGCCAACCGTGCGGAAAGTGATGGCGCGACAGGAACGAAAACACGTTTAGGTTTTGCAGGACTAAAGTTTAGCGAGTTTGGCTCGTTCGACTATGGACGTAACTACGGCGCGCTCTATGACGTTGAAGCGTGGACGGATATGATCCCCGAGTTTGGCGGTGATAGCTACACCAAAGCTGATAACTTTATGACGGGGCGTAGCACCGGTCTTGCAACCTATCGAAATCGTGATTTCTTTGGTTTGGTTGATGGTTTGAATTTTGCGTTGCAGTATCAAGGTAAAAATGAAAACGATCGTGATATTACCAAACAGAATGGCGATGGTTACTCTTTATCGACAACCTATGAAATCGTTGACGGTATTTCTATCGGTGGCGCGTATGCCTCTTCAGACCGTACTCGTGCGCAGCAGGCATCGGCATTTGGCCACGGCGATAAAGCCGATGCTTGGACCGGTGGCTTAAAATATGACGCTAATAACGTTTACTTGGCTGCTATGTATGCCGAAACACGCAATATGACCCCAATATCAGGGACGTCTGTGATTAATGGGGTTAATACCAGCGTGAAAGGGCTGGCGAATAAAACGCAAAACGTTGAAGTGATTGCACAATATCAATTTGATTTTGGTCTGCGTCCGTCACTGGGATATATCCAATCCAAAGGTAAGGATATTGAGGGCGTGGGCGATGCTGATTTAGTGAAATATATTGATGTGGCAGCCACTTATTACTTCAATAAAAACATGTCGGCGTTTGTAGATTACAAAATAAACCAGCTAAACGACAATAATCCGCTGAATTTGAATACGGATGACGTAGTGGCGTTAGGGTTGGTTTACCAGTTCTAGCTGATGTAGTTTCAAAGAATAACGTTTTTATACCTTGAATAAACCCCGCGTACTGATAGCCAGCACGCGGGGTTTGTTTTAGTGATTGAGTGAGCTAATTTCAATCACGGATGGAGCAGAGTAATAAATCTCTTCTTGGTCGGCATCGGCCTGCTTAACAAATTTCCAACGAATATTGTGGAAAGGTGCCACGCTGCTACGGTGTGCGACGCTTATCAAGGTTGTGTCGGGCAGCATTTGGTTGATCAGTTGATAAACACGCTGTTCGGTTTCTTCATCCAGTGCGCTGGTGGCTTCATCCAGATACAGCACGTCGGGTTTTATCACTAATGCACGGGCAAATGACAAACGCTGTTGCTCACCAGGGGATAGCTGATGAGTCCAGTTAGCGCGAATGTCTAACGCCTGATGCAGATGATGTAAACGGCAGGCTTTTAAAACCTGCTGTAATTCTTCGTCACTATAACCGGCTGAGCTTTGCGGATAGCACAATGCATCGCGCAGCGTACCAATCGGCAAATAGCTGCGTTGAGGCAAGAACAGCACGGTGCATTGGTCTGCCGGAGGTTGTGAAATCTCCCCTTGGCCATAAGGCCAGACGCCCGCAATAGCACGTAGCAACGTTGATTTCCCACAGCCAGAAGGGCCTGTGATCAAGATTTTATCTCCGCGGCGTGCGTGGAGATTGGCATGGCTGAACAGTTCGCGCCCCTGATGCAAGCTCAAGGTGAGATCGCGCGTAACTAATGAATCATCACGGTCGGTGCAGGTCGTGTGGGAAAGGTTATTTGGATGCTGCTCAATTGCCGTTATGGCAGCGTTAAAACCAGCCAGACGGTTTACACAGGCTTTCCACGAGGCCAAATCGGTGAATGCACCAATGAACCAAGACAGGGCACCCTGTACTTGTCCAAACGCAGAAGCAACCTGCATCAATGTGCCGAGCTGAATGGCATTGGAGAAATAGCGCGGTGACGCCACCAGAATAGGGAAAATATTCGCAAACTGATCGTAAAACGTAGAGGCCACATTCAGGCGCTTCGTTAAGCGCATAATCGACCACCAGTTTCCACGGATGTTTTCAAACTGGCCGCTGAGCTGATTTTTTTCCTGTTGTTCACCGTGATACAGCGCAATCGGATCGGCATTGTCACGGATTCGAATCAAACCAAAACGAAAGTTTGCTTCGAAACGTTCTTGATCGAAACTTAATCCCACCAGCGGACGCCCAATCCACCAAATTAAAATTGACCCCATACCGGCATAGAGCAGGGCGAACCACACCATATAACCAGGGATAACAAACTGGTGGTCATTCAACATGAATGAAATGGAACCGCTGACCGTCCATAATATGGCAACAAAGGAAAACAGCGTCACTAGGCTGGAAAGCAAGCCGAGGCTTAAAGAGAGCGTACCGTTGGTGAGCGCGTTCAGATCCTGCGAAATACGCTGATCGGGGTTATCAATGGTCTGTTGAATTTCCGTGTGGTAATAGGCCTGATGTGAAAGCCATTTACTCATATATTTTTCAGTCATCCAACGACGCCAGAGCATCTGTAAGCCCTGAGTCAGATAGATACGATAAATAGCGATAACAATAAAAATAACCGCCAGATAGCTAAAGCGTATTAGCTGCGCTTTAAACACGTCGTAATTACGGTTTTGCAGCGCATCGTAGAAAACACGATTCCATTCGTTAAACAAAACATTGATATACACGCCAGCGAGCGTGAGGGCGATGATCGCAATAAGGCGAGTCCAGGCGCTGACTTTTTCTTCAGAAACCCAATAAGGTTTAATCAATTGCCACACTTCTGACCAGTGTGTTGTTCTGTGAAGAGGTTGCTGCATAAGACGGTATTCCTGATGCAATGGTGACAATAAAAGTGATAAACAAACACAACAAAAAAACTGTTGTCTAGATTGTGACAGACAGCACAATCCCACAAATGTTCAGTTGTAAATGAAGGTGTCAGCACGAAGAGAACAAAAAAACCGCCAGCGGAGGGAGATCCCGCTGGCGGTTCAGGTTGTTTGCTTAGTTTTTGTTAACTTGAGCCTGAAACAGTTCTCTAAACACCGGGTAGATATCATCAGGTTCACGGATATGCTGCATCGCAAAGTTCTCAAACCGCTGTTTGAGCCCTTCGTATTCACGCCATAGCGTCTGATGCGCACGGCGGGTAATTTCAATGTAGCTATAGTAGCGTACCTGTGGCAGCAGCTTATTGGCTAACAACTCAGAGCACAGCGGTGAGTCATCGGCCCAGTTATCACCGTCGGAAGCCTGCGCGGCATAAACGTTCCACTCTGCCGAGTTGTAACGTTCACGTACAATTTCATCCATGAGCTTAAGCGCGCTAGACACAATGGTGCCGCCCGTTTCCTGCGAGTAGAAGAACTCCTGCTCATCAACTTCTTTGGCTTGCGTATGGTGACGGATATACACCACGTCGACGTTTTTGTACGTTCTGCTCAAGAAGAGATAGAGCAGGATGTAAAAACGTTTAGCCATATCCTTTGTGGCTTGATCCATGGAGCCTGAAACGTCCATCAAGCAGAACATCACCGCTTGGCTGGAAGGTTCAGGGCGGCGCTCATAGTTCTTGTAACGCAGATCGAAAGTGTCAATAAATGGAACTCTGTCGATGCGTTGGCGCAGCTCCGCAATTTCTTTACGGATACGCTCTTCCTCCAGCAGCTGTGCCGGTTCACTGTGGCGTAGCTCTTCAAGCACGTTTTCGAGCTCATGCAGTTCACGGCGTTTCCCCGCCGTCATTGCCGTACGGCGCGCCAGAGAATTTTGCAGCGAACGTACTACGCTAATATTGGCGGGCACGCCGTTCGAGGTAAAACCTGACCGATGGGTTTTATACTCGGTCAGCTGTTTGTATTGGTTTTTGCGTAGGTTTGGCAGCGCTAAATCTTCGAATAAAAGATCGAGATATTCATCTTTCGATATCTGGAAGACAAATTCATCTTCACCTTCGCCGTCTTTACTGGCCTCACCTTGACCACTTCCGCCGCCACCTCCACCGCCTTGTGGGCGTTCGATGCGGTCGTTTTGCACAAAGTGATCGTTGCCCGGATGGACACGATGACGCTCGCCGCCGCGTCCCTGATGAAACATCGGTTCACTGATGTCTTCATTGGGAATCGAGACAGACTCACCGCTTTCGACGTCGGTCACCGAACGTTTATTGATGGCGTCGGCGATAGAATGCTTTATTTGCGACTTATAGCGGCGCAAAAAGCGTTGGCGGTTAACCATGCTTTTATTCTTGCCGTTCAATCGCCGATCAATGAAATAGGCCATATTTCCCCCAAACGACGTTACCGTCTGAAATACGCCGTAAATTCCCGTATGCCAACTCGGGTAAACCGCGTCGACTCATGGGCCGACGCGGTTTTGGTTACGCGCATTATGATGATTTTCTTACTCGCAGATACCATTCACACAGCAGGCGAACCTGTTTGCGGGTATAGCCTTTTTCCATCATACGGTCGACAAAATCGTCGTGTTTTTTCTGTTCATCGGTCGAGGTTTTGGCATTGAACGAAATAACTGGCAGCAGTTCCTCGGTATTCGAGAACATTTTCTTCTCGATAACGGTGCGCAGTTTTTCGTAGCTCGTCCAGTTCGGGTTATGTCCGTTGTGATTAGCGCGGGCACGCAGCACGAAGTTAACGATTTCATTACGGAAATCTTTCGGGTTGCTAATGCCTGCCGGTTTTTCAATTTTCTCCAGTTCCGCATTTAAGGATTCGCGATCGAATAGCTGACCGGTTTCAGGATCGCGATATTCTTGATCTTGGATCCAGAAGTCGGCATACGTGACATAGCGGTCAAAGATATTTTGTCCGTACTCAGAATAAGATTCTAAGTAGGCGGTTTGGATTTCTTTGCCGATAAACTCCACGTATTTCGGGATCAGATAACCTTTCAGGTGCTCCAGATATTTCTCTGCAACGTCCTGAGGGAACTGCTCGCGTTCAACTTGTTGTTCCAATACATAGAACAAGTGAACTGGGTTAGCCGCCACTTCGCTATGATCGAAGTTGAAAACGCGCGACAGAATTTTGAACGCGAAACGGGTAGATAGCCCATTCATGCCTTCATCAACGCCGGCATAATCACGATACTCTTGATAGGACTTGGCTTTCGGGTCGGTATCTTTCAGGCTCTCGCCGTCATATACCCGCATTTTTGAATAGATGCTGGAGTTTTCCGGCTCTTTCAGTCGAGACAAAATAGAGAAGCGTGACAGCGTTTCCAGCGTACCCGGCGCGCACGGTGCGTGGTCCAGTTCGCTGTTGCGCAGCAGCTTGTCGTAGATTTTCATCTCTTCAGACACGCGCAGGCAATAAGGCACTTTGACGATGTAAACACGGTCAAGGAAGGCCTCATTATTTTTGTTATTACGGAACGTCACCCATTCCGATTCGTTGGAGTGCGCCAAAATGATGCCGCTGAAAGGCAGGGCGGAAATTCCTTCGGTGCCGTTATAGTTGCCTTCCTGCGTTGCGGTTAGCAACGGATGCAGCACTTTGATTGGCGCCTTAAACATTTCCACGAACTCCATCATCCCTTGGTTTGCGCGGCATAGTGCGCCGGAGTAACCATAGGCATCAGGATCGTTTTGGGCATGATT
The DNA here is from genome assembly GCF_036648275.1 of Hafnia sp. Taxonomy (NCBI): domain Bacteria; kingdom Pseudomonadati; phylum Pseudomonadota; class Gammaproteobacteria; order Enterobacterales; family Hafniaceae; genus Hafnia; species Hafnia sp. Next base: position 441,232 of record NZ_JAVXIQ010000001.1, read on the forward strand.
TTCGAGTTTACGAATATCAACTTTACCCACCAGCGCAGAGATATCTTGGTTATTCTCGTCGCCCGGTTCGGTTTTAGCGATGGCGATCTGTTCCAGAATAGATGGCCATACTTTGACAACTTTAAACTTGGTAATGTCCCCACCAAAATCATGCAGGCGTTTGGCCGCCCACGGTGACATGATGGTGCCGAGATAGCGCGGAGGAATGCCGTATTCTTTATTCAGAATATTGGCATCTTCCTGTGGATTGAACAGGCACAGAGGATGATCGTTAACTGGGCTACGTTCACCGTTGGCGCTGAGAACATAGATTGGCACGCGCTGCATCAACGCTTTCAGGCGTTCCGCCAGTGATGATTTACCACCGCCGACCGGCCCCAGCAGATACAGGATTTGTTTTTTCTCTTCCAGACCTTGCGCGGCATGTTTGAGGTACGCCACGATTTGTTCGATGGCTTCTTCCATGCCATAGAATTCTTCAAAAGCAGGGTAGCGGGCTATGACCCGGTTCGAGAACAAACGCGACATGCGTGATTCAAGCGCGGTGTCGATCATGGCAGGCTCGCCGATAGCCATAAGCAGACGCTCAGCGGCGTTCGCGTAGGCGCTACGATCCTGACGGCAGATAGCAAGGAAATCCTGCAGTGTGAACTCTTCGTCCTTGGCAGCTTCATAACGCTGGCGATAGTGGTCAAATATGTTCATAGCGATGCCCGTCCTGATAAAATGGTTGGGAACAAAAAAAGTAACAGTCTTCATTTTGGGGGTTAAAATTTTGAAACTGTTACCATATTGTTATGAGCGGCTTTCATCAGTTGGTCAAGTTACCAGCAGGTAAGATCGGTATAAAATTTATCGGTATGATGAAAAGCATTTAGATATAAATGCTGAGGAAGAGTGCTGTAAAAGCGATAAATCTACGGTTTATGCTAAAAAGTACATGGCTCTGCCAATATTTTCGACGAATTCACTACAACAAATATTTATTAAAGGTATTTGTACAACGAACGATATCGTGACCTAAGCGTAAAAAATAGTGATGTTTCGGCGCAGCCTGTTCGACAGATGTAAAGATTCCGAAACTGCCTAGAAAATTGTAAAAAATCGACTTAAAACAAGTTTTTGGTCTACAATCAGCGCGTTGTTTATAGACAATTTAGTTAGGGACAAACCATAAACGTGAAAACTTTAAAATTAACTACGCTAGGGCTGCTCGTGTTGGCTGCTACAAGTGCCGCTCAGGCCGGAACGTGGTCTTTGGGGGCTTCTGCGTTAGTCAGCCCAGACCCTTATCGCGGTAATAACGATCGCGTATATCCTGTTCCGATCATCAACTATGAAGGTGATGATTTTTACTTTCGCAGCCTGACCGCCGGTTATTACCTGTGGAAAGATGAACAGAACCAACTGAGCGTGATGGCTTTTTATAACCCATTACACTTCAAGGCGAGCGATAGCGACGATCGTCACATGAAGCAGTTGAGCAACCGTCACTCCACCGTGATGGCGGGGGTTTCTTACACCCACAAAGAAGATTGGGGCTCCATTCGTACCTCATTCGCCGGCGATATTTTGGATAACAGCAACGGCCTGATCGCCGATGCGGCTTATTTGTTCCCAATTACAGCCGGAGACTGGTCATTTACACCAGGCGCGGGCGTGACGTGGAACAGCTCTAACCAAAATGATTACTACTTTGGCGTGAGCGGCAGCGAATCAAACCGCAGTGGCTACAAGCGCTATAGCGCAAGCGACAGCTGGAATCCGTATGTTGAGCTAACGGCTCGCTACCAGATTAATAGCAGCTGGAATGCGTTCTTCACCGGGCGTTATATCCGCCTGAGCGATGAAGTGAAAGATAGCCCAATGATTGATAAGAACTACACTGGCTTGCTGTGGACGGGTGTGACTTACACCTTCTAAGCGTTGGCTGGGTTGTTGAAAATGAGGGACGCATAGGCGTCCCTTTTTTATACGCTTAAATTAGCGCTAAGCGGCAATGCGGAGGTTAGCGCAGAGGGCGCGCACGCAGCGTCACGGAAAGTCGTGACGGGGTATTCGCTGAGGTTTTCATCGGGCTAGTGACATGCGCAGTTTCAACACAAACCATGGTTTTGTAACCATCGTTAGGCATATCGGCCATGCTCACAGAAAGCTCAGACCACGGGTTCCATGCCACGACATCTGTATTGTTATGGTGATGTACTTCAATCACGCGCTGTAACGCTTTGTCCGTGATGACGCTAAATGGCTCAGGCTTGGTATAGATACGGTCGGTACGCGTTGCAAAGGTCAAATTACCCTGCTGTTCGCCGGTGCCTGGATTGACTTTATCAATGTATGGCGAGCCTAAACCGCTAACGTCAATCTGGGTGATATCACCGATATTGAAATAGGTATGAAGCGCGGCGGCGTATTCGTATTCACCGTGAGACTCCAATTCCATTTCGCATACTTCGCCGAGCTTGAATCGTGCAATCAGGCAGAAGTCATGCGGCCAATGTTTTTTGCTTTCAGCGCTTTGTTCAAGAGTGAACGTTAAGATCACGCCGCTTTCATCTTCATCATGCGCGGTGAGTGTCCAAGGCAGGTTACGGGCAAAACCGTGCGCTGGCTGACCAGCTGGCCCAAACCAAGGCCAGCAGATAGGAATACCACCGCGAATCGCTACGCCGTTTTTGAACGCGGTTTCGCTGCTCAACCACAGTACAGGTTTCTCGCCAGAAGGCTGCCAAGTGAGTAAATGCGCGCCTTGCAGGGTGACAGCAGCGCGAACTTTGGGATGATTAACTACGACAACAGGAAGTTCGTCGATTTGGCGTTGAGAAATGTACGGAGTGATTTGTTCTTGAACGGGCAGGGTGAAGATTTTTTCAGACAAATTTTGTTGTGACATCAGATTGGCCTTCATATGCTAGGTGCAAAAAACCAAAAAAAAGGGCGACATAAATGTCGCCCTCTCATCAACTTCTCATCGCTAAATTATTTAGAGATGTGAGCGATCAGATCCAGAACTTTGTTTGAGTAGCCAGTTTCGTTATCGTACCAAGAAACCAGTTTCACAAAGTTGTCGTTCAGCGCGATACCAGCTTTAGCATCGAATACTGAAGTGCAAACTTCGCCGTTGAAGTCAGTAGAAACTACGTCATCTTCGGTGTAACCCAGTACGCCTTTCAGCTCGCCTTCAGACGCAGCTTTCATTGCAGCACAGATTTCTTTGTAAGTTGCTTTTTTCTCGATACGAGCAGTCAGGTCAACAACAGAAACGTTAGGGGTAGGAACGCGGAACGCCATACCAGTCAGTTTGCCGTTCAGTTCTGGGATTACTTTACCTACAGCTTTAGCAGCACCGGTAGATGAAGGAATGATGTTCTGGGATGCGCCGCGGCCGCCGCGCCAGTCTTTGTGAGACGGGCCATCAACGGTTTTCTGAGTTGCGGTAGTCGCATGAACGGTAGTCATCAGTGCTTCAACGATACCGAACTTGTCGTTCAGAACTTTAGCCAGTGGAGCCAGGCAGTTAGTGGTGCAAGATGCGTTAGAAACGATATCTTGGCCAGCATAAGTCTTATCGTTAACACCCATTACGAACATTGGGGTGTTGTCTTTAGAAGGACCAGTCAGAACGACTTTCTTAGCACCAGCAGCGATGTGCTTACGTGCAGTTTCGTCAGTCAGGAACAGACCAGTTGCTTCAGCAACAACGTCAACGTTGACTTCGTTCCATTTCAGGTTAGCCGGATCACGTTCTGCGGTAACACGGATTGTTTTGCCGTTAACGACCAGGTGGCCATCTTTAACTTCAACAGTGCCGTTGAAACGACCGTGAGTAGAGTCGTACTTCAGCATGTAAGCCATATACTCAGCGTCTAACAGGTCGTTGATTGCAACGATTTCGATGTCAGAACGTTCTTGAGCAGCACGGAAAACAATACGGCCGATACGGCCAAAACCGTTGATACCTACTTTGATAGTCATATATTCCACCAGCTATTGGTTAGTGAATAAAAGGTTGCTTGTAAAATTACAAAAACCTTATAAAGCGTCAAGCGGAATCGTGTCAATTATTGCTGTAAATCAAAGCGAAGCCTTGGCTGAGCACATATCACACGCTTCCATTTAACACTCTGTTTCGGATTATACATGGGGGCAGTCATCTGAGTCTCAAGCCATCTCGACTTTCATTTGTGATGCTCATCACAAAAATGAGGCCGCCGCCGATTCGCTAAACAGTTTAGACCAAATTTGGCTGAACCGTTGTTAACTGTTTGTTATAATTAATCGCCAAAAAAAGTGATCAATGATAACCAAAAACAACTCTTCGAGAACGCACAAATGGCTAAAGACGATTTCTCTGCACAACACCCGAATGACTTAACTGAAATGCAACGCTACGTCACACAACAGCGGGGCACTGAACCGCCTTTTAGCGGTAAACTGTTACACAATAAACAAGAAGGCATTTATCACTGCCTGTGTTGTAACAGTCCACTGTTCTACTCAAACAGCAAATACGATTCTGGCTGCGGCTGGCCTAGCTTCTACCAGCCCGTTAGCGCGGAGGCTATCCGCTACCTTGAAGACAACTCACACGGCATGCAGCGTACTGAAATTCGCTGCGCTCACTGTGATGCGCATCTTGGCCATGTTTTCCCTGATGGACCACAGCCTACCGGCGACCGCTATTGCGTAAACTCTGCATCGCTTAGCTTCACCGATGAAGACTCCGGTAAACAGACTCAGGGCTAACAACAAACTCTTTTCTATGTGCTTATTATAGCGCAGAAGAAACGATTCAGCAAAGTGCATATTAAGCGAGGTTTAAAATGGAACTTGACGATTTGCTGTCGGCGATGACGCCAGAAATTTATCAACGCTTGGCAACTGCGGTCGAACTCGGCAAATGGCCTGACGGCGTGAGTTTGACGCCAGAGCAAAAAGAAAACAGCCTGCAAATGGTGATGCTATGGCAGTCGCGCCATAACACCGATCCTCAGCACATGAGCATCAACACGCAGGGGCAAATTGAAATGAAAAGTAAGCAGGACTTTAAGAAAGGCTTTGAGCGCGATGCCATTATTCGCTTAAAGCCCGAAGCATAAATTTTTATTTGTATCACTTTTGCGCGCACAGCCTTGGATTGCATAGTGCGGCGATGCGAAGACGATAGGGCGGTGGTGTTGAATAAACTCCCGCCCCGAGCACATAAGCATAAAAACGTTTTAGAATTTGACGTCGCTTAACGTCATTAACGTTGCGCCAAGGGTTTGCATCTGCTGGAGCGCAATCTTGCTGTCTTCGGGTTTGATATTGACGCCACGGCAACCGTCGGTAATCACCACTACGCGATAACCCAGATGCAGCGCATCCATCACAGAGTATTTTACGCAGTAATCTGTGGCTAGCCCCATCATATAGAGCGTGTTGATTTGATGCCTTTGCAGCCAGTGATGCAACTCAGTTGAGGCTCTGCGACCATTGTCAAAAAAAGCACTGTAGCTATCGATAGAGGCGTCGGTGCCTTTATGTACGATGTGATCGAAATGGGCGGCATTCAGCAACGGATGAAACTCAGCGCCTTCGGAACCTTGAATACAGTGATCGGGCCACCAAATTTGTTCTAAGCCTGCCAGCTCGCCCATCTCACCGATTTTTCCCCCAGACTGGCTAGCAAAACTACCGTGATGCGCGGGATGCCAATCTTGAGTCGCAATAACCGGCACGCTGTTTTGCTGTGCCTGTTTAATCGCATCCAAAGCGATAGGAATTACCCGATCGCCTTCGGAGACTGCCAGTGCGCCCTGCGGGCAAAAGTCATTCTGTAAATCGATAAGCAATAATGCGGCTGACATTGGCAGTTCCTTTTTTTAATTTTTCTTAGTCGGTGATGCTCAACTCTCCGCGAAGATCCTGTTTCATCAATTCGCGAATTTGCTCAGGGCTGAGATTTTGGCACAACAGATAGTGCAGTTTTGTTAGCGCTGCTTCAACCGTCATGTCGAAACCGCTGATTACGCCCGCATGCGCCAGCGCATTTCCCGTGGCGTAACCTTCCATATTAACGCGGCCTGAAATGCATTGGGTCAGGTTAACCACCACGATCCCACGATCTGAGGCTTCCTGCAATTCGGCTAGTAAATCTGCTTTTTGCGGAGCGTTGCCAACGCCGTAAGAACGCAAGATCAGAGCCTTGACCGGTTGGCGCAAGAAGTTACGCACGACATCGGCTGAAATGCCTGGGTAAATCGTCACCACACCAATCGGTTGCGGCGTAATTTGATGAACCTTGAGCGGCGCATTATGCAACTGAGTCATCAGTGGCGCGATACGACGGATATTAATTCCGACCTCAAGCAACATCGGGTAGTTAGGTGACGCAAAAGCATCAAAACCGTCGGCGTGCGCTTTAGTGGTGCGGTTGCCGCGAAACAGTTTGTTGTTGAAGAACAGCGAAACTTCGTTAATCGGATAGTTGGCGGCTAGATATAGCGCATTGAGCAAATTGATTTGCCCATCTGAGCGTAGCTCAGCCAACGGGATCTGAGATCCAGTAACGATGACCGGCTTCGCGAGGTTTTCGAGCATAAACGACAGGGCAGAAGCGGTGAACGCCATGGTGTCGGTGCCATGCAGGATCACGAAACCATCATATTTGTCGTAGTTGGCTTCAATGTCATTCGCAATGTGCTGCCAGTCTTCCGGCGTCATATCCGAGGAATCGATCAACGGCTCGTAGGCATGAAGCGTGAAGTCAGGCATTTCAGGACGATGGAACTCTGGCATCAAGGCCAATTGGCGCTGCAAGTGGCCCGAAACAGGAATGTAGCCATTCTCTGAACGCTGCATGCCGATGGTACCGCCGGTGTAGGCTACGTAAATGGATTTCTTCTGCATGGCTTAGGATTCTGTGTGGCGAGATTTTCGCGGTGGATTAAGCGCAATGGCCTAGAGATGGAGTGGATTATAGGGCGAACGCCAAATAAAAAAAGCCCACCAAGCCGATAAACCAGAATAATGGCTTAATCAATTTGGTGGGCCCGCATTTTAGTTCTCTATTTTTACTTCACATCACCGCAGCTCATGCACAGCGCATAGCGATTTTGTGGATCGTTCAAGGTGGACATCCAGTCGGTTTTATCTTTCAGCAGCGCAGAAATACGCACTAAAGACTCCGGCAGCATGGCACGTACGGCGGAAGGTAACGCCGCTTGCACCGAACCGGTTAACTGACCTAACACCATCTGTCCAAAGCTTGGATCTTCAACAAACCAGTTCAGTTGGTAAGTTTTCAGCTTGGCAAGCTCTGCCGCTTTGGTGACTGCGTCGTCGAAATCACCCAGTTGATCGACTAAGCCGTTCTTCTTCGCATCAGTACCCAACCACACGCGGCCCTGAGCGATAGCATCTACCTGCTCTGGGGTTTTGTTACGCGCTTTGGCTACCAGCGTGATGAAGTTTTTATAGCCGTTCTCGATGTTGATTTGCATCATCTGCGAGAAAGCTTCAGGCAGCGCTTTGGTTACCGTGAGGTCAGCCAATGGTGATGTCGCCACGCCGTCGGTATGAACGCCAATGCTATCGAGCGTATTTTCGAAGGTGTTAATCACACCGAAAATACCGATAGAACCGGTTAACGTGCTTGGGCTTGCGACGATGTAGTTAGCCGGAGTGGAGATCCAGTAACCGCCAGAAGCGGCAAGGCCTCCCATGGAAACGACTATTGGTTTGCCCGCAGCGCGTGCAGCAGCCAGTTCAGAACGAATGACCTCAGAGGCAGAAACGCTGCCGCCAGGGCTGTTTACGCGTAGAACAATGGCTTTAATCTTAGGATTTAAACGCGCATCGCGGATCTGGTTCGCAGTGGTATCGCCACCTACGTTACCCGGTGTTGCTTCGCCATCCATAATGGCACCATCGGCAAAGATAACGGCGATTTCGCTCCCGCTTTTCTTCTCCGCCGGTGGGGTATAGTCATACATGCTGATGGCGCTGAAATCTTTGGTGGTTTTATTCCAGCCAAAGGCTTTGGTAAACAGATTTTCGACGTCTGAACGCGAAGCCAAACCATCGACCAGTTTATTGTCTAGCGCATATTTAGCGGTATCACCACCTACCGCCTGTAGGCCTTTCAATACGCCTTCTGCGCCAGGGAACAGTTGTTCCGCAGTGATCTGACGGTTTGCGGCAACGGTTGCGACGTAGTTGTTCCACATACCGCTAAGCCACTCATTATCCGCATCGCGTGCCGCAGGTGACATATCGTCGCGGATCATCGGCTCAACGGCAGATTTATACGTTCCAACGCGGAAAATATGCGTGCTGACCTTAAGTTTATCGAGCAAGGTTTTGTAGTAAAGGTTATTGGTGGCCATGCCGTGCAGATCGACTACGCCTTGCGGTGACAGATAGATTTTGTTGGCATAGCTCGCCAAATAGTACTGCGCTTGGCTATAGCTATCGGCAGTGGCAAAGATAGGTTTACCGCTGTCACGGAACTCACGCAGCGCTTTACCCATATATTGCAGCGAAGGTTGATCCGCACCGGCAAAATCATTAAGCGATAGCACCATGCCGGTGATATTTGGGTCGGTTTTGGCCTGGCGGATCATATCCACCACGTCAAACAGCGAGTTTTCCTGTAGCCGATTGCTACTCGCGCCCAGCAATTCTCTGCCTATCTGGCTAAATTTGTTGCTGATGGCAGGATTGTCGACCACGACGCCGGTCAGGTTAACCAGCAGGGCGCCTTTAACCGGCTCGACGGGTTTGGTTTGCATCTGGAAGTAAATTCCCACACAAACCAAAATCAGTAGGATCAGGAATACGTTCAAAATAAACTCGCGGATAAAATTCAGTATTCGCCAAGTCCATCGAAATACGCCTGAAATGCATCTCCACAAAAAGTGCATGTGCTCTCCATATAAAATTGGGTTGTCTTATGTTTTGCTTATAACTAATGCTGGCTGCTTAAGCTTGATTTTAGGGGGAGCACACCGATGGGGTCGTAGCGGCGTAAGCCGCCGGAGCGCCCCGCGGTGTGGTAGACCCGTGTATCTCGATCTCTTAAACGACCGGTATTATGTCTTTGACCGTATTTTTTTTAAGAATATCAGTTTTTAAAAACATCAGCATTTTGCGATTCTCGCACTATGCCAGAGTTAGGGTTGTCGTGCCGTATTTTACTGTAACAAGCATAAATGGTTCTTATAGCTTTTGCTTTTCATATGGGTGAGCGCTGATAGCGCAGCTCATGATGCAAAAACGATAATGTCTAGGTTAACAAATCGTGATAATGTTGATAACAATTATCAATTGGAAACAGCATAATTTCGGAGATCGTTATGGATGCGCTGGAAATATTATTACAACGCCGTTCAGCTTCACGTTTGACCGCACCGGCGCCTACCGGTGATGCGTTAGAAGCCATTTATCAAGCGGGTTTACGTGCGCCAGACCACGGAACATTGCAGCCGTGGCGCTTTATCACTGTTGAAGGTGAAGGTCAGGTGCGTTTAAGCGCGTTATTACATGGCATTGCCGTGGAAGAACAATTAGATGAAAAGGGCATTGAAAAAGCGAAAAATGCCCCGTTCCGTGCGCCGTTGATTATTACCGTCGTAGCTCACTGTAATACGGAAACTAAGGTCCCACATTGGGAGCAGGTGGCATCAGCCTGTTGTGCCGTTATGGCCATGCAGATGGCGGCGCAGGCGCAAGGATTTAACGGTATTTGGCGTACCGGAAAGTGGACGAGCGATGAGAAAGTTCGTGCGGCCTTTGGCTGCCGCGAACAAGATGAAATCGTTGGATTTCTGTATCTCGGAACGCCACAGCTGAAGTCTCCGCGTGTAGCACCACTCGACAGTAGCCAATTCGTCAGCGCATTTTAAACGACTGTCATTTTCACTCTGCCGCGCAGCGAATGGCTCGCCGCAGAGTGAACGTTATCTTGCGATACCCACCAAAAAATCTTAAGCAGAAAACTATTTTGCTGGTTTACTGTGCAATCACGCGATTTATTCCACAGATCTTTCCGGTATTTCCTTCACTCCCTTACTAAGTTCGGCTTCAAGCGCTAACATAGCACCCATAAATTAGATGGAAAGGAGTAGATATGACTGCGCCAGCCATTCGTTTGACTCAGTACAGCCATGGGGCGGGATGTGGATGTAAGATCTCCCCTAAAGTGTTAGAAACCATTCTGCACAGCGAACACGCTAAATTTGTTGACCCTAACCTGTTGGTAGGTAACGAAACGCGTGACGATGCCGCCGTTTATGATATCGGTAACGGGGTTGGGATCATCAGTACCACCGACTTCTTTATGCCGATCGTTGACGATCCCTTTGATTTTGGTCGTATAGCCGCCACCAACGCGATTAGTGATATCTATGCGATGGGCGGAAAACCGATTATGGCGATTGCTATTCTCGGTTGGCCGGTCGATAAGCTTGCACCAGAAATCGCCCAGCAGGTGATTGAAGGTGGACGCTTTGTTTGCCAACAGGCGGGCATTTCACTGGCTGGTGGTCACTCGATTGATGCGCCGGAGCCGATTTTTGGCTTAGCAGTTACCGGCATGGTGAGTACCGATCGTGTGAAGAAAAACAGCGCTGCGCAGGCGGGCTGTAAGCTCTATCTGACCAAACCGCTGGGTATTGGCGTGTTAACCACCGCTGAGAAGAAAAGCAAGCTGCGTCCAGAACATCAGGGCGTTGCCACTGAGACCATGTGTCAGCTCAATAAACCGGGCACAGATTTCGCCGATATTGCTGGCGTTACGGCGATGACCGATGTGACTGGTTTTGGCCTTCTGGGGCATCTGAGCGAAATTTGCCAAGGCTCAGGCTTACAAGCCACTATCTGGTTTGATCAAATACCGAAACTGCCTGATGTCGAAAGCTACATCAATGAAGGCTGCGTGCCGGGCGGTACAGGTCGTAACTTTGAAAGCTACGGCCATCTGGTGGGTGAAATGACGGATTTGCAGCGCAAATTGTTGTGCGATCCACAAACCTCCGGTGGCTTATTGCTGGCTGTTTTACCCGAAGCAGAAGCTCAGATTCAAGACGTAGCCAATCGCTTTGGACTAACGCTAACGGCCATCGGTGAGCTCCATCCGCGCCAGCCAGAACAGCCTCTGATTGAGGTGCAGTAATGGTTTTGCCGTCCAATCCACGCGTTAACTCGCGAGCCAACGGCGTGGATTACCATCGTATTCTGGTTGATGATATCCCGCTAATTGATGTTCGTGCTCCCGTTGAGTTCGCTCAGGGAGCATTTCCCTGCGCGCAAAATCTGCCGCTTATGTTAGACAGCGAGCGCGAAGCCGTTGGTATTTGTTACAAACAGCACGGTCAGGACGCCGCGATAAAACTGGGTAATGAACTGGTTTATGGTGCGGTGCGCGATGCTCGTCTAGCTGCATGGCGCGAACAATGTGCTCGTCACCCCGAAGGCTATATTTATTGTTTTCGCGGTGGGTTACGTTCACACATCGTTCAGCAGTGGCTGCATGAAAGCGGGGTGGACTATCCTCTTGTTGAGGGCGGTTATAAAGCTCTGCGCACCTTTGCGATGAACGCCACCGAACAAGCATCATTGCTGCCAATGGTGCTTATTGGTGGCAATACCGGCAGTGGTAAAACCCGTATGCTGCGCGAGCTGGCGGCGGGTATCGATTTAGAAGGTGTTGCCCATCATCGTGGTTCATCGTTTGGCCGCACCTTGGTCAAACAAAGCAGTCAGGTCGATTTTGAAAATCGTCTGGCCGTGGATTTACTCAAGAAACAAGATCAAGGCATACGTCACTGGTTCCTTGAAGATGAAGGGCGAATTATTGGCTCAAATCATCTGCCGATCTGTTTTTATGATCAAATGCAAAAAGCGCCGGTTGCGGTGGTGGACGATCCTTTTGAAACACGCATCATCCGATTGCAGGAAGAGTACATTGACCTGATGCGCGTTGAGTTTGAACGTGCCTACGGCCGAGAATTAGGTTGGGATAATTACGTTGAATACCTGCATCACGGTTTGTTTGCGATCCGCAAGCGCTTGGGCATGGAACGTTATACTAAACTTAAACTCTATCTAGAGCAGGCGCTTATTCAGCAGCGTGAAACGCGCATCAGCGATGGGCATCTCGCGTGGCTGGTACCGTTGCTGCAAGAATATTATGACCCGATGTACCGCTATCAACTGGAAAAGAAAGCGGAGCGTATTGTCTTCCGAGGCAATTACTCGGAAGTTAAGGACTATTTATTGGCGACCAGCCAGACTTACGGTGACTGATGCGTCTGTTTATTGCGGAAAAACCAAGCCTGGCGCGCGCGATTGCCGACGTGCTGCCAAAACCTCACCGACGTGGTGACGGGTATATCTCTTGTGGTTCCGGTGACACTGTCACGTGGTGTATTGGTCATTTGCTTGAACAAGCAGAGCCAGATGCTTACGACACACGCTATGCGCGCTGGAACTTAGCCGATCTGCCGATTGTGCCTGAAAAATGGCAGCTAAAGCCCAAACCTTCTGTTGCCAAGCAGCTCAACGTGATTAAACGATTGCTGGGGGATGCCCAGCAAGTTATTCACGCGGGAGACCCCGATCGCGAAGGACAATTGCTGGTGGACGAAGTTTTAGATTATCTAGAACTGGCTCCCGAAAAACGTCAAACCGTACAGCGCTGTCTGATCAATGACTTAAACCCACAAGCGGTAGAGCGTGCGGTTTCGCGGTTGCGTGATAACCGTGATTTTATACCGCTGTGCGTGTCCGCGCTGGCCCGTTCGCGTGCGGACTGGCTGTACGGCATTAATATGACCCGTGCTTATACCATTTTGGGCCGAAATGCGGGCTATAACGGTGTGCTGTCGGTAGGTCGTGTGCAGACGCCCGTGTTAGGTTTAGTGGTGCGCCGTGACGAAGAGATTGAAAATTTCGTCAGCAAAGACTTCTACGAAGTTAAAGCCCACATCGTGACGCCCGCGGAAGAGCGTTTTACGGCGATGTGGATACCGAGTGAATCGTGTGAACCTCATCAGGATGAAGAGGGGCGTTTGCTGAATAAGGCTCTGGCTGAGCACGTTATCAAACGGATTGAAGGCCAGCCAGCCATTGTCACCGGCTATAATGATAAACGGGAATCAGAAACCGCACCGCTGCCGTTCTCGCTATCTGCGCTGCAAATTGAAGCCTCTAAACGCTTTAACCTAAGCGCGCAGCAGGTATTAGATCTTTGCCAGCGGCTGTATGAAACCCACAAACTGATTACGTATCCTCGTTCTGATAGCCGCTATCTACCCGAAGAGCATTTTGCTGGGCGTCATGCCGTAATGAACGCAATCGCCTCTCATGTTCCTGAACTACAGCAGGTTGCTGCCGTTGATCCCGACAGACGCAATCGTTGCTGGGATGATAAAAAGGTTGATGCTCACCATGCGATTATCCCGACCGCGCGTGCTGGCAATATCAACTTAAGCGACGATGAACGCAAAATTTATACCTTGGTGGCGCGTCAATATCTGATGCAGTTTTGTCCTGATGCGATGTACCGTAAATGCGTTATCGATTTAGATATTGCCAACGGTAAGTTTGTGGCCAAAGCGCGCTTCCTTGCTGAAGCAGGCTGGCGAGCGTTGCTGGGTGCCAAAGAGCGAGATGATGAGGATGAAGGTTCTCCGCTGCCGGTGGTTGCTAAAGGTGATGAGTTGCTGTGCGAGAAAGGCGAGCTGATGGAACGCCAAACTCAGCCACCGCGTCCGTTCACCGATGCCACGTTATTATCGGCCATGACGGGTATTGCGCGTTTCGTGCAAGATAAAGAGCTAAAGAAAATCCTACGAGCGACCGATGGTTTAGGGACCGAAGCAACACGAGCCGGAATTATAGAATTATTGTTCCGGCGTACATTTTTGTACAAAAAGGGTCGCTATATACATTCGTCAGAAGCGGGCAGAGCATTGATCCACTGCTTGCCTGAAATTGCCGCTCGGCCCGATATGACCGCTGATTGGGAAGCTACGCTGACTCAAATCAGTGAAAAAAACCGACGCTATCAGGACTTTATGCAGCCGCTGGTGGGCACGTTGTATCAGCTTATCGATCAGGCGAGAAGCAATCGAAATCCTCAGGCGTTTCGCGGTTTACCTCCGGCGGCGGAAAAAAGCGCCAAGCGAAAATATAAGCCAAAAGCAAAGGAGAACAAGGCATGAAAAAGAGTGCGATAGGATTCTGGGTATTGCCGTTGGTACTGCTCAGCGCCACGGCGATGGCAAATCGCAACAATGGTATTGATGTCGTTGTTCCAGTTTCTCCAGAAATCCTGAATAACACCGGTGGCTATAGTAATAACGATAGCAATGTGAACTGCCCACGTTGCTGTATTTATGATAACCGTAGCTATTCAGAAGGCGCGGTGGTGAAGGCTGAAGGGGTATTGTTGCAGTGCTCAGCGGATAAAAATGTATTGAGCACCAATAATCTCAAATGGGTTGTATTGAAAAAAGGTTAATGCCACAACGTTAACAGGCCGCTGCGAAAAGCCCAAGGTTATTTAGGGTGGGGCAATTTATAGTATAAAGGCCAGCGTTTAACACTGGCCTTTTTGTTTACTTACGCATCATCGTCTTGTTGCGATAACTGCGCTAACTTCTGTTGATAAGCGTATAGCAAGGGAATATCAGCAGGGGCTAAATCATAAGACTCAGCCTGCTGTGGCGTCACCCATACCAACGCTGCATGCTCGTTGGCGATGAATTCACCCTCGGTATGTTGCACACGCCAAGCATGCAGGTGGATAGTTTTGTTCTCAAGCCTCAGCGTGCTGCTGGCGACGTAATCTGCCACGCTGCACCTTACTGACAACTCTTCTGCCAGCTCACGGCACAGCGCTTCGGGCTGAGTTTCACCCATCTCGACTTTACCGCCGGGAAACTCCCACAAACCTGCCTGATCTTTATTTGCCCCTCGCTGGGCTAATAAGATTTTGCCTCGAGACTCAATAATGGCGGCAACGACATCGATCGTATTATGAGATGCGGTCATTTCTATTATGCCAGCTTAAATTCAGCCCAAATTGGCGCATGATCGGAAGGCTTTTCCATTCCGCGAATTTCGTAGTCGATTCCGGTATCAATGCACTTTTCGGCGAGCGGTTGGCTTGCCAGAACTAAATCTATGCGCAGACCACGGTTGTCATCAAAGCCTTTCGAGCGATAGTCGAACCACGAGAACTGATCGTTACGTTCAGGGTTGGCTTGGCGATAAGTATCGATGAGCCCCCAGTTTTTCAGGCGATCCATCCATTCGCGCTCTTCGGGTAAGAATGAACATTTCCCGGTGCGTAACCAACGCTTACGGTTTTCTTCGCCGATACCAATGTCATCATCGGTTGGGCTAATGTTTACGTCACCCATCACGATCACTTGTCCCGCTGGGGTCTGTTCAGACTCAAGATAGTTCTGCAAATCTTGATAGAACTTAGTTTTCGCCGGGAATTTGATCGGGTGGTCACGGCTTTCGCCCTGAGGGAAATAACCGTTGATAACCGTGAGCACGCCGGTCGGCGTAGCAATATCGGCCATAATGATACGACGCTGCGCATCTTCTTCATCGGTTGGAAAGCCTTTGCGTACGGCCAGTGGTTTTTCCTTCGTCAGCAATGCAACGCCGTAATGACCCTTCTGACCATGATAGAAAATGTGATATCCCAGATGCTCTAAATCAGCCAATGGGAACATATCATCGTGAACTTTGGTTTCTTGCAGGCCAATCACATCGGGCTGATGCTTTGCGATGATGGCTTCAAGTTGATGTGGACGGGCACGCAGTCCATTGATGTTAAAAGAGATAAATTTCATAAGTGCAGGCCATATTGAAGCGTTCTGGTTAACAAAGCGTTGTTAAACAACAGTTGTGAATGAATAGTAGCAGAAAGCCTACCAATTCAAAAATTACGCTCAGTCACTATGCCCAGCGGTTCAAATTATGTGGTTGATAGTGGTCGAATTCTTTTAGGATCACCGCAGGATCTTCTAAACAGACCAGCGTATCGACATACTGTTGACGAACAAAGCCTTGCTGGGCGCTGTAGCGTAGAAATTCGATCAGTTTTTGGTAATAGCCAGCAACGTCCATGAGTGCGATAGGCTTATTGTGGTAGCCGATTTGGCTCCAGGTCCAGATTTCAAATAATTCTTCCAAGGTTCCGATCCCGCCAGGCAAGGCAATAAATCCATCAGATAGCTCGGCCATACGAGCTTTGCGAGTATGCATATCGGGAACAATATCCAAAGATGTTAAGCCGTAGTGCGCGGTTTCTGCCTCCACTAAACGCTGTGGTATGACGCCATGCACTTCACCGCCCGCGTCAAGTACCGCATTGGCTAACACGCCCATGAGCCCTTTGCTGCCGCCGCCATAGATTAAGCGACGGCCTTGCTGAGCAAGTGTACGGCCAAGCAATTTAGCTGCATCGGAATAGGCTGGATTAGTACCTTCACTGGCGCCGCAAAAAACGCAGATATTGTTACGCATGACATATCCTACTGCTGAAGAGAAAAGCAGTGGTATAGCGGATTGGTGTTAGGAATTCAAGGAGATGATGGAGAACAGGAAATCATCATCGAAGGTTCTCGACTTTCCCCATGGGGAATATGCGATTTTATATTTGCTTGGGATTGTGAAGCTAAGAAAGGATGGTGGTGGGGGAAGGATGACTCATCGCTACGCTCTTCGCCCTGCGGGCCGTCGCAAGCGACGTTGTTTCGCTACGCTCAACTCAAACCTTAATCGAAGGTTCTCGACCTTCCCCGTGGGGAATATGCGATTTTTATATTTGTTTGGGATTGTAAAGCTAAGAAAGGATGGTGGTGGGGGAAGGATTCGAACCTTCGAAGTCTGAGACGGCAGATTTACAGTCTGCTCCCTTTGGCCGCTCGGGAACCCCACCACGAAATTCGTGGTTGCGAATTGTTGTCCGGTTTTCTCCGGAAAGCTGTGGCTGACAGCTTTTTATCGACTCTGAAAGAGAAGATGGTGGTGGGGGAAGGATTCGAACCTTCGAAGTCTGAGACGGCAGATTTACAGTCTGCTCCCTTTGGCCGCTCGGGAACCCCACCAGATTTTTAATCGCTCCGTTATCACCGGAAGCGGGGCGCATAATAACAAATCGCGCCGCGCTGTAAAGCATTGGGAGACAAAAAATATTTTGTTTGCCGTTTTTTTGCACTTAACGCCTTTTGTGTGAACAAAAAGCAGAGAAAAAACCGTCAATCAGAATATAACTGTACGATTCCCATAAACAAATACTCGCTGTGCCAGCACGCGGTACAGCGCTCGGCTAAGCACATTTTTTTCAACGTCGCGCCCTGCGCGCATCATTTCATCGGCGGTATAAGTATGATCGACGTTAATAACGTCTTGCATGATGATTGGGCCTTCATCCAGATCGTTATTAACGAAGTGCGCGGTTGCGCCAATAATCTTCACGCCGCGCTCATAGGCTTGGTGATAAGGGCGCGCGCCAATGAATGCGGGAAGGAAAGAGTGGTGAATATTAATAATCTGATTAGGGAAATGACTGATGAAGTCAGGCGTTAATATTCGCATGTATTTCGCTAATACCACGTAGTCTGGCGTATGTTTTTTAATTTCAGCCACCATGGCGGCGTCATGTTCTTCGCGTGAGAGGCCTTCATGACTGACCAACGTGAAGGGAATATCGAAACGCTCAACCAGCGATTGCAGCGTCGAGTGGTTGCCAATGACCGCCGTAATTTCAACGTCTAAGCCCCCAAAGGCGCTTTTCATCAGTAAGTCGCCAAGGCAATGTGCCTCTTTGGTGACAAGTACCACAATGCGTTGACGGCCTGATACCGTAAGCTCGCGCTCAGAACCTGAAGGAAGTGCACCATCTAGATCGGCCAGTAGCGTTTCATCGTTGAAAATGCCCTCCAGCTCGGTACGCATGAAAAAGCGACCGGTGAGATGGTCAACGAATTCATTATTCTGAATGATATTGAGCTGGTGTTTGTAGCAAATGTTGGTGATCTTGGCGATCAGCCCTTTCGCATCAGGGCAGATGGTGCGGAGAACTTTGCGTTGAATAACGGGTTGTGACATGTGTTGGTTTCCTGTCTAGATATTTTTATTATTGCGGATGATCTTATTGACCACAGCATTTCTTATATTTTTTGCCAGAACCACAAGGGCAGGGATCGTTTCTACCTACTTGCGGCTTGGTTCCATCCACATAATACCAACGTTGATCCAGACGAATAAAGCGCGAACATTCATGAATCGAATTATTTTGATTTTCGGCCTCAGAATGGTAGCGCGCGAAGAATTCAACAAAGCCTTCATCGCTGTTCTTACCGCTGGCAGTTTTAACAATCGTTAACCCTAGCCACTCTGTATCTGCAAAACTATCTTCAATCGCGGCGCGTTGCTTATCCATTCCACATTCTGGGTGCCAAGTTTCCACCAGATAATCGACGTTGCGCACCACATAGGCGGTATAGCGTGAGCGCATCAGTTGTTCAGGTTCAGCGGCTATACGTTGTCCGCTAATAATAGGTTCGCAGCATTGGGCAAACATATTGCCGCTTTGGCATGGGCAAGGTGAGTGGCTATCAGGCTGAGTGTGCGGTGCAGATATCATTGCGGTCGAACCTTATCAAAAGACGAATTGAGGCTATGGTATCGAATCCTTATCTCAGCCGCTACGAGGGCGTGACGTTGAGATAATATTCTGAATCATCAGCTAATAAATAATTGTAACGAATAGGCCTTTTAGTTAAATGTGCGTAATGGCGCGCAAAACGCGTCATTCCAGAAATATCTATGCAGCACAAGGCGACATCTTGAGCCAAAATAGAAGGAGCACTAGTGAAAGGAGGTTCTTAATGGCGCTGCCACTGGAAAGTAAGCGAGTAATGATCGTTGAAGACGATCCTGTCTTTCGCTGTGTACTTGCCGGATACCTCCAATCCCAAGGCGCTTTGATTCAAGAAGCAGCCAATGGAATAGAGGCCTTAGGTTTATTGGATGAGTTCACTCCAGACGTAATTCTTTGTGATCTTGCGATGCCAGAAATGGGCGGGATCGAGTTTATTAAACGATTAAGAGAACGGGGTTTTCAAACGCCGGTCGTCGTGATTTCTGCGACTGAAGAAATGGCTGACGTTGCAAATGCGATGCGTCTTGGCGTGCGTGATGTATTGCTCAAGCCCATAACCGACCTCAGCAGATTGCAGGAAACGCTTTTATCCTGCTTTTATCCCGATCTATTCGAATCCCCGGCCTTAGAGAAAGATGAGTTTATCCATGATTGGGAGCTATTAAGCCAAGATCCTGAATATGCGGCGCGTTTGCTTAAACAGTTACAGCCACCGGTTCAACAAACCATTTGTGGTTGTAAGGTAAATTATCGACAACTCACTTCGCTGAATACTTCAGGCTTGGTGTTAGATATAGCGCCGTTATCCAGTAAAGATCTTGCATTCTATTGTTTAGATGTTTCGCGGGCGGGAGAGAATGGCATTTTGGCAGCATTAATGGTACGGGCGATTTTTAACGGGTTGCTGCAAGAACAGCTGGCTCACCAAGAGTTGCGCTTGCCCCAAATGTCTACCATTCTTAAACAGGTTAATCATCTGTTGCGTCAAGCAAATCTTGATGGGCAGTTTCCTTTGCTGGCTGGGTATTATCATGTTCAGCAACAGAATCTCATTCTTGTTTCTGCTGGTTTGCATGCCAAGATTCATGCAGGTGATAACCTGATCCAGCTTAATAGCGGTGTACCTTTGGGCACAATGGGATCAATTCACATCAATCAGGTTAGCCAGCGGTGTAGCCATTGGCAGAGCCAA
Organism: Hafnia sp.; assembly: GCF_036648275.1. Lineage (NCBI taxonomy): Bacteria > Pseudomonadati > Pseudomonadota > Gammaproteobacteria > Enterobacterales > Hafniaceae > Hafnia > Hafnia sp. The sequence continues at coordinate 461,100 of NZ_JAVXIQ010000001.1, forward strand.
ATCTGGGGCGCGGGTGGGCATCTGCGTTTAATGCTGACGTCACCGCAACACTGATTTTTTTCAGTTTTATCTGCTTTTTAATTTAATCAGTTAATGAGTCGTTATTTATCTAAAAGGCCGGTTGCTTGTAATATCCTCAATCGGTCTGTAATTACTTTGAATTTAATGCGCACAAATTACTAACTGGTATACTCGCGCTGGAAATTAGCATTCATATCCGCCAAATAAAATGGATATGAACACGGAGCTAAACGATTAGAGAGGTTGTATGTCAACGTCAGTAAGAAAAATCAGAAAAGCTGTTATACCTGTCGCAGGGCTAGGAACACGTATGTTGCCAGCCACCAAAGCCATTCCGAAAGAAATGTTGCCGTTGGTTGATAAGCCACTGATCCAATATGTTGTGAATGAGTGCATTGCTGCAGGGATTAACGAGATTATTCTGGTTACACATTCTTCAAAAAACTCTATCGAAAACCATTTCGACACCAGTTTTGAGTTAGAAGCAATGCTGGAAAAACGCGTTAAGCGTCAGCTTCTGGCTGAAGTGCAGTCTATTTGCCCTAAGCATGTCACCATCATGCAAGTTCGTCAGGGATTAGCGAAAGGCTTAGGCCATGCGATCCTGTGCGCACATCCACTGGTTGGTGATGAGCCATTTGCCGTTATCCTGCCAGATGTGATTTTGGATGAGTACACCTCCGATTTGAGCAAAGATAATCTGAGTGAGATGCTGTCTCGCTATGAAGCAACAGGCCATAGCCAGATTATGGTTGAGCCAGTACCGATGGAAGATGTTTCTAACTATGGCGTCGCAGATTGCAGCGGCGTTGAGTTGAAGGCGGGTGAGAGCACTCCGATGAAAGCGGTCGTTGAGAAGCCAGCACGCGATAAAGCACCTTCAAACTTGTCTATTGTAGGTCGTTACGTACTATCGCCAGAGATCTGGCCACTGCTGTCTAAAACCCCTCCTGGCGCTGGCGAAGAAATCCAATTAACAGATGCGATTGCGATGTTAATGAAGAAAGAAACCGTTGAAGCTTATCACCTGAAAGGTCTGAGCCATGACTGCGGGAATAAAATGGGTTACATGCAGGCGTTCGTTGAATATGGCATGCGCCACGCATCGTTAGGTAAAGAATTCACCACGTGGTTGAAGTCGTTAGATTTGAACGACTAAAAGCCGCAGCGGTTAAAGAAACTCTGTAAAGGATGCCTCGGCATCCTTTTTTTATGCGAGTTATCTCAAAGGTACGCGTAAAGGTACGAGGCAGCTTAAATACTTATCTAAGTAAATAATGACTAAATGTATGACCTCTTTGATTTAAATTCCTTCTCAATCGCTTCGCAATACTCAATCTGCCTAAAGCAATGCCCTGAAAGGATCAAAAGATAAGTCTTTTTTAATAATGGCGTCTCGCCTAACGGGATTTCTCTTGAATTAAGGCTATACGGGAACAATCCCATACCTTGTTTGTGGTATATATCGGGGGTAAATCAAAAAAATATTAACTTTGCTGAAGATTGATTATATCAATATAACCATAGTTACTGTTGTTTATTACTCAGATGTTTACTATCAATTTAAGGTATTTTAAATGCATGGTTATCAGTTGTTTCTATGCCTACCGCAATGGTAGAAATTAATCTAGAACACGTCCATTACTAGTAATTCTACAGCGTGAAAGATAAGTCCTACAGAAACGTAGGAGCGCCTCTGTACACTCACAGAGGAGGGTATGCCACAGTGGCGTGGTTTTCTTCAGCCATATTGCAAATGGGCACAGTATCTTGCCGTATGGACTGTCGTGACATGCTATTCAAAATGGATTTTAAAAATTGAATTTATTTGCGTGCATAGAATGAATTGCTATACGTAAGGGTTTAGATGCATAAGTCCATTAGTAAAATATGGATAAAAAAATAGCCTCATAAGAGGCTATTTATACAGATTTAGTTGTAATGTTCAGAAGAAAATTACAGCAGGAAATCGTCCAGAGACTTACCTTGTTCTTCGATAGCTTGCTTAATCACAGCTGGAGTACGGCCTTGGCCAGTCCAGGTTTTAGTTTCGCCATTTTCGTCAACATACTGGTATTTAGCAGGACGCGCAGCGCGTTTTGCTTTACCTGCTACTTTACCAGCAGCCATAGTCTGCAGCAGTTCATTAGGATCGATACCGTCAGCAATCAGCATTTCGCGGTATTGCTGTAATTTACGAGTACGTTCTTCGATCTCAGCTTGTGCCTGACTATCTTCTTCACGACGTTCGTTTACAACAACTTCCAATTTCTCCAGCATTTCTTCCAGAGTTTCTAAAGTGCATTCTCTAGCCTGAGCACGAAGAGTACGGATGTTGTTCAGAATTTTTAATGCTTCGCTCATTGTCCTAATCTCAAATTATATTGGTGGGGGGCGTCTCGATTATAATAGAGTGCCAGTTTATTTAACGCAATAGTGAATTTTGTAAGATTAGCAAAATATTTCGTAATATAAGCAAATAATGCTTCTTTAAACACTATAACGAATATAGCTACTTGTTATTCAGATTACAACATGGAGTTCAAAGCAGCTAAAGCACCAAACCGAAGTCTATTAAAATATAATCGTATTGACGGCGTTGTTATGTTTCAAGGCGGATATTTTTTGTTGATTAAATCTACAGATCTTTAAGCGCTGTCACACTCCACATTGCAAATATAAGGCAAAAGCTGGTGAGAATTATCGGAAAAACTAGGGTGCTAAATCCCTTTATAGTAACGATCCCATCAATTAGCAAAATCAGAGTTTGGTGTGACATCATTTCTTAACAGAGTGTTGCGTCCCTCGCATTTTTAGACAAAATATTGTTTTATCAGATATTGATATAGATACAGGCTTTATGAATAACGCGATTGGCTAGGCATTTTTTTTCATAACTTTATGCCATCATCAGTGCGTTGGCTGTGATAAAATCCGGCCAGTTACGCGATTCTATATGGGGCTTAGAGCAGGTTGTGGCACAACTATATTTTTATTATTCAGCGATGAATGCGGGAAAATCAACGGCGTTACTTCAATCTTCCTATAACTATCAGGAACGAGGAATGCGTACGCTGGTGTTTACCGCAGAAATTGACAATCGTTTTGGTGTGGGAAAAGTGAGCTCACGTATTGGTCTGAGTTCACAGGCTCAACTTTATAATAGCGAAACACCTCTGTTCGATATGATTCGGCAGGAAAATGATGTTTTGCCAGTCAACTGCGTGTTAGTGGATGAGTGTCAATTCCTGACCAAAGATCAGGTTAATCAACTTTCTGATGTTGTAGATAACTTGGATATCCCAGTATTGTGCTACGGATTAAGAACAGATTTTCGCGGTGAGCTGTTTGGGGGAAGCCAATACCTATTAGCCTGGGCGGATAAACTGGTTGAGCTTAAAACGATTTGCCACTGCGGACGCAAAGCGAATATGGTGCTACGTCTAGACGAGCACGGTAAAGCATTAAAGGATGGCGAGCAGGTTGTGATTGGTGGCAATGAAAGCTACGTCTCAGTCTGCCGTAAGCACTATAAAGACGCGTTAGCGTGATACTTGCTGTACGTTGCTGCTGAGCATCGGCAGAGTATAGATAATGAGGCACACGTCTTCTCAGGGCGTGTGTCGAAAGATAAACATATTCCCCAGTTCAAGTTTGCGCATTGCATAATCGTACACATTCTATATACCAATCTGTTACCGATGCACTGACATCGATCTTTAACGCCTTCTATATTTCCTCCTGCTTAAATCATTAATCTGTAGTCAGACTTGTGATGTTGGCTGAATATTGCCGCATGGAGCAGGGGATTGGATGTTTGGTGACGTACTCGTTTATATGTCTTTCCCATCTTCTGAAGATAGAGAAGCATTGAGTGAATAGGGATATTCAATAGGCATAAAAAAACCCGCCAGCGGCGGGTTTTATATTTATATAAGGAAATCTAATTATTTCTTAGATTTTTTCTCAGCTTTAGCAGCAGGTGCTTTTACGGCTTCAACTTCGAGTGATTCGCTGAACTCACGACCGTAGAAAGTATCCATCAGAATTTGCTTCAGTTCTGAGATCAGTGGGTAGCGCGGGTTCGCACCGGTACACTGGTCATCGAAGGCATCTTCAGACAGTTTGTCCACTTTAGCCAAGAAGTCTGCTTCTTGAACGCCAGCTTCACGGATAGATGCTGGAATACCCAGATCTGCCTTGATGCTATCCAACCATGCCAACAGTTTTTCAATCTTCGCGGCAGTACGGTCGCCCGGTGCGCTCAGACCTAAATGGTCTGCAATTTCAGCATAACGACGACGAGCCTGAGGGCGGTCATACTGGCTGAAAGCAGTCTGTTTAGTTGGGTTATCGTTCGCGTTATAGCGGATAACGTTAGAAATCAGCAGGGCGTTTGCTAAGCCGTGTGGGATATGGAACTCAGAACCCAGTTTGTGGGCCATGGAGTGACATACACCCAAGAAGGCGTTGGCAAATGCGATACCAGCGATAGTTGCCGCGTTGTGAACACGTTCACGGGCAACTGGGTTTTTCGCCCCTTCGTGGTAGCTTGCTGGCAGGTTTTCTTTCAGCAGTTTCAGCGCTTGCAGAGCCTGACCGTCAGAGTATTCGTTAGCCAGAACAGAAACGTAAGCTTCTAAAGCATGGGTCACGGCATCCAAACCACCGAACGCACACAGTGATTTTGGCATGTTCATCACTAAGTTCGCATCAACGATAGCCATGTCTGGTGTTAATGCATAGTCAGCCAGTGGATATTTCTGACCTGTTGCATCATCGGTTACCACGGCAAACGGAGTGACTTCTGAACCAGTACCTGAAGTGGTGGTGACGGCGATCATTTTCGCTTTCACGCCCATTTTAGGGAACTTGTAGATACGCTTACGGATATCCATGAAGCGCAGAGCCAATTCTTCAAAGTGGGTTTCAGGATGTTCGTACATCACCCACATGATTTTAGCTGCGTCCATTGGTGAACCACCACCCAGCGCGATAATCACGTCTGGTTTGAAGGAGTTCATCAGCTCTGCACCTTTACGTACGATGCTCAGCGTTGGGTCAGCTTCAACTTCGAAGAAGACTTCAGTTTCGATCCCGTGGCCTTTCAGGACTTTGGTGATCTGATCTGCATAACCATTGTTGAACAGGAAGCGGTCAGTCACGATGAAGGCACGTTTTGCACCATCAGATGCTACTTCATCCAGCGCGATTGGCAGAGAGCCACGGCGGAAGTAGATAGATTTCGGAAGTTTATGCCACAACATGTTTTCTGCTCGCTTCGCCACGGTTTTTTTGTTCATCAGGTGTTTAGGCCCGACGTTTTCAGAGATGGAGTTACCACCCCAAGAACCACAACCCAGAGTCAAAGATGGAGCAAGTTTGAAGTTATACAGGTCACCGATACCACCCTGAGAAGCAGGGGTGTTGATCAGGATACGTGCAGTCTTCATTTTTTCGCCGAAGTAATTTACACGCTCAGGTTGGTTATCCTGATCGGTATACAGGCAAGAGGTATGGCCGATACCACCCATCTCAACCAGTTTCTCAGCTTTAGTGACAGCTTCTTCAAAGTTTTTAGCGCGATACATTGCTAGCGTTGGTGACAGTTTTTCATGAGCGAATGGCTCAGACTCATCAACAACTTTCACTTCACCAATCAGGATTTTGGTGGTCGCTGGAACAGTAATACCGGCCATTTTTGCAATTTCAGTGGCTGGCTGGCCTACGATAGCCGCATTCAGGCCACCGTTTTTCAGGATGATGTCCTGAACGGCTTTCAATTCTTTACCTTGCAGCATGTAGCCGCCGTGAGTAGCAAAACGCTCACGTACTGCATCATATACAGAGTCAACTACGATAACGGACTGTTCTGAAGCACAGATCACGCCGTTGTCGAAGGTTTTAGACATCAGGATAGAAGCGACAACACGTTTGATGTCGGCAGTTTCGTCAACAACAACCGGAGTGTTACCTGCACCAACGCCGATAGCAGGTTTACCAGAGCTATACGCTGCTTTAACCATGCCTGGGCCACCGGTGGCCAGAATCAGGTTAATGTCTGGGTGATGCATAAGTTGGTTAGACAGTTCAACGCTAGGCTGATCGATCCAGCCGATGATGTCTTTTGGTGCGCCAGCTGCGATAGCAGCCTGCAAAACGATATCCGCGGCTTTATTCGTGGCGTTTTTGGCACGAGGATGCGGAGAGAAGATGATACCGTTACGGGTTTTCAGGCTGATTAGTGCCTTGAAGATGGCCGTAGACGTTGGGTTAGTGGTCGGTACGATACCGCAGATGATACCGATAGGCTCTGCAATGGTGATAGTACCGAAAGTGTCGTCCTGAGACAGGATGCCACAGGTTTTTTCATCTTTGTATGCGTTATAGATATATTCAGATGCAAAGTGGTTTTTAATCACTTTATCTTCCACGATACCCATACCTGATTCCTCAACGGCTAATTTAGCCAATGGGATACGGGCATCAGCAGCAGCCAGAGCGGCGGCGCGGAAGATTTTATCTACTTGCTCTTGAGTGTAATTGGCAAACTCACGCTGGGCTTTTTTAACACGTGCTACTAACGCATCTAGTTCAGCGATATTGGTTACAGCCATAATGCTCTCCTGATAATGTTAAACTTTTTTAGTCAATGAGCCGCACAAGCAACAAGTATAGACAGATAAATGTGCTCTCTTTCAGAAACTTCACTTGCTGAAAAGTTCCCGTTGGCTGATTTGCTAAAACAGCTTAGCTAGCAGTGGAGAAGTAAAGCCTGTGTTAAACATGAACGGTTTGGCTTTCTGCTAATCAGTGGGCCAGATGATAATAGCAGGCCTTTACTGTGACTCTGAGCTTACCCATTCTTAGGTAGTTGTTTTGTGATTTGGCTCACAAAAATGTCAAGCTGACACCTTTCAGCAGTGCGGTGTTGAGAGTCTTTATCATTAACAACTAAAAGAGCCGTATTTTGCAGCGAAGTATCGATAAAATAAAACAATTTTGCAACAATGAGCCTCTTTTTATGCTTCCGGTTAAATGCAGTAAGAAATTAGTACATTGAGCATAGATCGGGGCCACTATTTCCATTACATTACGCCGCAAGAACGTATCACTTCTATTGTGATTTGCTAACATTGTTTGCCCAGCCCGTTTGCTAGTGACAATGTTAAGAATGACAGTCGCGTTATTAACATGGTTTTGGAGAGCATGGTGAGCCAGTCTTTGCTGGATTTATCTGGTTACATTAAGTTTTTTGTTGGTCTCTTCGCATTGGTAAACCCAGTGGGTATTCTGCCGGTGTTTATCAGTATGACGAGCTATCAGGCGGTTGCGGCGCGCAACAAAACCAACCTGACGGCTAACACGTCGGTTGCCATCATTTTGATCTCTTCTTTATTGCTGGGTGATTCAATACTGATGTTCTTTGGCATCTCGATTGATTCCTTCCGCATTGCGGGTGGGATCTTGGTGGTGACGATTGCGATGTCGATGATTAGCGGGAAGCTGGGCGAGGATAAGCAGAACAAACAAGAAAAATCAGAAACTGCGATCCGAGAAAACGTGGGTGTTGTGCCACTGGCGTTGCCATTAATGGCTGGGCCCGGCGCCATCAGCTCCACGATAGTGTGGAGTTCTCGCTACCATGGTTGGCAAAACCTGCTTGGTTTCTCTCTGGCTATTATTCTGTTTGCGTTTTGTTGTTGGCTACTGTTTAGGGCCGCACCGCTGCTGGTTCGTCTTTTAGGCCAAACGGGTATTAACGTCATCACGCGAATTATGGGTCTGCTATTAATGGCGTTAGGCATTGAATTTATTGTTACGGGATTACGATCGATTTTCCCTGGCCTGTTATAAATAACCCTTCAAATATTGTGACCTGATGAAACCGCTGTCGGCAATGCCGATGGCGGTTTTTTTAACTGGTCCACATAGTTGCCTTAATAGACCGCTATTCCTCATTTCAGCTATAAACCTGCGCTATTTCAATAAGTTTGTTTTACTTGCGTGATGATTTATTGACGTAATAAGCACAAATTTTGTTCAGAAAATCACATCATAACATTCTGTTGAAACACGTTATTAGCGGGCTTATCGAATGCTCATAAGATCATCAATGGTTGAATCTGCTTACATTTGTTAATTTAACGATGTATTACTTCATGACTTTCCTTAAGACTGAATGATTCTCTTTATAACATAGCTTCAAGAAAAGATATTATGTTATATCAGCGAGTTATCATTGATCTTTCCCCTCCCTCAGTGCAGTCTGTCAGAACGTCATCGTTTCAATAAAGAGAATTGCGTAACATTTCTATAAAAATAATTAGCAGTGATTTTAACCATCTGTTAGCTTCTGGGCATAATCACTACGCTTAGCGTTGATGAGAAAACTTTGTGCTGAAGTATTAATTGAAAAATTCTGCTGAATATTTTGACGTCTGATCTGAGTCAAAGAGTGTTGTCAGTAAAAGTTCTAGATCTGAAAGGGTAATGACGTTTTAAAACCACCTATCACGCCGACAACTTCGTTCCTTGTTGGTGTGGCCATAAAAGCTAACAAAAGTTGGCATGTCCTAATGGGCATCTTATTAAAGGGGAGTGGGTATACAATGAGCAAACACATCAAAAAGAATTTACTGGCCGTAAGCGTTATGGCGGCATTGGGCATGTTTAGCATTGCGCAGGTGCAGGCGGCGGATGTTCCTGCCGGTGTAAAACTGGCCGATAAACAGGAGCTGGTTAAAAATAACGGTTCGGAAGTTCAGTCATTAGACCCGCATAAAATTGAAGGCGTGCCTGAAAACAACGTCACTAATGATTTGATGGAAGGATTAACCCAGCATGATCCGCAGGGTAAAACTATCCCAGGCACGGCGGTGAGTTGGGATAATAAGGATTTTAAAGTATGGACTTTCCATATTCGTCCTGATGCTAAATGGTCAAATGGTCAGCCTGTTACCGCAGAAGATTTTGTTTATAGCTGGCAGCGCATTGTTGATCCAAAAACGGCATCGCCTTACGCCAGTTATCTGCAATACGCTCATGTTGAAAACGTAGATGACATTATTTCAGGCAAAAAAGATAAATCGACGCTGGGCGTGAAAGCGCTTGATGATAAAACCTTCCAAATTACGTTAACCGAACCTGTACCGTATTTAGCGGAAATGACGTCTCATTACGCCATGAAACCGGTGAACAAAGCCGTGGTGGAAAAATTTGGCGACAAATGGACGCTGCCTGAAAACTACGTAAGCAACGGCGCTTATAAATTAAAAGATTGGGTCGTTAACGAGCGTATTGTTTTAGAGCGTAACCCTGAATATTGGGATAATGCGAAAACCGTTATTAATAAAGTGACGTTCCTACCTATCGCTTCTGAAGTGACCGACGTTAACCGCTACCGTACCGGCGAAATTGATGTCACCTATAATAATATGCCGATCGAACTATTCCAGAAATTGAAAAAAGAGATCCCGCAGGAAGTTAAAGCCGATCCCTATCTGTGTACCTACTACTATGAAATTAATAACCAGAAACCACCGTTTAACGATGAACGCGTGCGCGAGGCGCTCAAGTTAGGGATGGATCGCGATATCATCGTGAATAAAGTTAAGAATCAGGGCGATCTGCCAGCTTACAGTTTCACCCCGCCTTATACCGATGGCGCTAAGTTAACTCCGCCAGAGTGGTTTGGTTGGTCACAGGAAAAACGCAACGAAGAAGCGAAGAAGTTGCTCGCCGCTGCGGGTTATGGCCCAGATAAGCCACTCACGTTTAACCTGCTTTACAACACTTCCGATCTACACAAAAAATTGGCGATTGCCGCCGCTTCAATCTGGAAGAAAAATCTGGGCGTGAACGTTAAGCTGGAAAACCAAGAGTGGAAAACCTTCTTGGATACCCGCCATCAGGGCACTTACGATGTTTCGCGTGCGGGCTGGTGTGCGGATTACAACGAGCCAAGTTCATTCCTGAATATGATGCTGTCTGACAGCAGCAGTAACACCCCTCACTATAAGAGCGCAGCCTTTGATAAAATCATGGCTGGCGCACTGCAAACTAGCAGCAAAGAGGCGCGAGCCGCCGTTTATCAACAGGCTGAACAGCAGCTTGATAAAGATTCTGCCATTGTCCCTGTCTATTACTACGTCAATGCGCGTCTGGTGAAACCATATGTAGGTGGTTATACCGGTAAAGATCCGCAAGATAACGTATACGATAAAAACTTGTACATTATTCAGCACTAATATATCTAAATTTATCAACGCCGTAACAAATAAGGCTACGGCGTTGATAGTCGATATAGAAGTAGCAGTGGCAGGGTAACCTCGCCACTTTTCAAAAATATAATCAGCCATAAGGCTGAAGTGCAGGGCTAGGGCAATGTTAAAATTTATCTTTCGGCGCTTGCTTGAAGCGATACCGACGCTATTTATCCTGATCACCATCTCATTCTTCATGATGCGCTTAGCGCCGGGTAGCCCATTTACCGGTGAACGCGCTTTGCCGCCAGAAGTTTTGGCTAATATCGAAGCGAAATATCACCTTAACGATCCTATCTGGAAACAATACGGGCATTATTTAGTGCAATTAGGCCACGGTGATTTTGGCCCTTCGTTTAAATATAAAGATTATTCCGTTAATGATTTAGTGAGTGCGTCGTTTCCTGTTTCGGCCAAATTAGGTTTTGCGGCATTTTTATTAGCGGTGGTTTTTGGTGTGACGGCGGGCGTGTTAGCTGCGCTAAAACAAAATAGCAAATGGGATTATGCGGTTATGGGGGTGGCCATGACCGGTATTGTCATACCCAGTTTCGTGGTTGCGCCGTTATTGGTGTTAATTTTTGCCATTCAGTTGAAATGGCTACCGGGAGGCGGGTGGAACGGTGGGGCGCTCAAATTCATGATTTTGCCGATGGTGGCACTTTCGTTAGCTTATATTGCCAGCATCGCGCGTATTACACGTGGCTCCATGATTGAAGTTCTGCATTCCAACTTTATTCGTACCGCACGGGCGAAAGGCTTACCGATGCATCGCATTATTTTGCGCCACGCATTGAAACCGGCATTGCTACCGGTGCTCTCTTATTTAGGCCCAGCCTTTGTTGGCATTATTACGGGCTCGATGGTTATTGAAACTATTTATGGATTGCCGGGCATTGGCCAGCTGTTTGTTAACGGTGCTCTGAACCGTGACTATTCCCTGGTGCTGAGCCTAACCATTTTGGTTGGTGCGCTGACCATCCTGTTTAACGCGATTGTCGATGTGCTTTATGCCGTCATCGATCCGAAAATCCGCTACTGATTCGGGAGATCGCATATGTTACTGAATAAAAAAAATGCGCAGGTGGTCGAAAACTTCGGTGAACAACTGGAAGTGGAAGGGCGCAGCCTGTGGCAGGATGCGCGCCGCCGTTTCGTTCATAACCGCGCTGCGTTGGCGAGCCTGTTTGTCCTTAGCTTGATCGCGCTATTTGTGATTTTTGCCCCGATGCTGTCGCAATTTGCCTATGACGATACTGATTGGGGAATGATGTCATCGGCGCCAGATATGGAGTCAGGACACTACTTTGGTACTGACTCCTCCGGGCGTGATTTGCTGGTGCGTGTGGCGATTGGTGGCCGCATTTCGTTAATGGTAGGGATTGCGGCGGCGCTGGTTGCGGTGGTCGTTGGCACCTTGTATGGCGCGATGGCCGGTTACGTGGGTGGCAAAACCGACTCGGTGATGATGCGCCTGCTCGAGATCCTCAACTCCTTCCCATTTATGTTTTTCGTGATTTTGCTAGTAACCTTCTTTGGGCAAAACATCCTGCTGATCTTTGTGGCGATCGGCATGGTGTCGTGGTTGGACATGGCGCGTATCGTGCGTGGACAAACGCTGAGCCTGAAGCGCAAAGAATTTATCGAAGCGGCGCTGGTGGGCGGTGTATCCACACGCAAAATTGTCACTCGGCACATTGTTCCCAACGTGCTGGGCGTGGTGGTGGTGTATGCGTCTTTATTGGTGCCGAGCATGATTTTGTTTGAATCCTTCCTCAGCTTCTTAGGGCTAGGGACTCAGGAACCGTTAAGCAGTTGGGGTGCGTTGTTAAGCGATGGCGCCAACTCGATGGAAGTCTCTCCGTGGCTGCTGATGTATCCCGCTGCGTTTCTGGTTGTAACGCTATTCTGTTTCAACTTTATCGGCGATGGCCTGCGTGATGCCCTCGACCCGAAAGATCGTTAAGGAGTTTACGATGATGACAACAGATAAAAGCGCAGAGCGACTGCTGGCGGTAAAAGATCTCCGCGTCACCTTTACCACCAACGACGGCGATGTCACGGCGGTCAACGATTTAAACTTCTCGCTGCGAGCGGGTGAGACGCTCGGTATCGTTGGCGAGTCGGGGTCAGGTAAATCACAAACGGCGTTTGCGCTGATGGGATTGTTGGCACAAAACGGCCGTATCGGTGGCTCCGCGCTGTTCAACGGGCGTGAAATACTCAATCTACCGGAGAAGCAGCTTAATAAACTGCGTGCCGAAGAGATTGCGATGATCTTCCAAGATCCGATGACGTCGCTGAACCCTTACATGCGCGTCGGTGAACAGTTGATGGAAGTGCTGATGCTGCATAAAGGCATGAGTAAAGCACAGGCCTTCGAAGAGTCAGTGCGTATGCTTGATGCTGTAAAAATGCCGGAAGCGCGTAAACGCATGCGCATGTTCCCACATGAATTTTCCGGTGGTATGCGCCAACGAGTGATGATTGCTATGGCGCTGCTGTGTCGGCCAAAACTTTTGATCGCCGATGAACCCACGACTGCGCTGGACGTTACGGTTCAGGCACAAATAATGACGCTGCTCAATGAGCTGAAAAGCGAGTTTAATACCGCGATTATCATGATCACTCACGATCTGGGCGTGGTTGCGGGCATCTGTGACAAAGTTCTGGTGATGTATGCGGGGCGCACCATGGAGTACGGTCAAGCGCGCGACGTGTTCTATTCGCCTAGCCATCCCTATTCGATTGGCCTGCTAAACGCTGTACCGCGTTTAGACGGCGAAAATGAATCTCTGCTGACCATCCCTGGCAATCCACCTAATCTGTTGCGCCTGCCGAAAGGTTGCCCATTCCAACCGCGTTGCCCTCACTCCACTGAGCAGTGTATGCAAATGCCGCCGTTGGAGTCGTTTGGTGAAGGGCGTTTACGCGCCTGCTTTAGAACCGTGGAGGAGTTGGCATGAGCAGCGAAGACAAAAAAGTATTGCTTGAAGTCGCCGACCTGAAGGTTCACTTCGAGATAAAAGACAACAAAGCGTGGTTCTGGCAGCCAGCCAAAACGTTGAAAGCGGTCGACGGCGTGACGCTGCGCCTGTATGAAGGCGAAACCTTAGGCGTGGTCGGTGAGTCGGGCTGCGGAAAATCAACGCTGGCACGTGCATTAATTGGTTTAGTGAAAGCGACTGATGGCCGTGTGGCGTGGCTCGGCAAGAATCTGCTGGGAATGGACGCCAAACACTGGCACGACGTTCGCCACGACATCCAGATGATCTTCCAAGATCCGCTGGCGTCGCTGAACCCGCGTATGACCATCGGTGAAATCATTGCGGAGCCGCTGCGGACGTACCATCCCAAGATGGCGCGCAGCGAGGTGAAAGAACGTGTTAGAAACATGATGATGAAAGTGGGTTTATTGCCGAACCTGATTAACCGCTATCCTCATGAATTCTCAGGCGGTCAGTGCCAGCGTATCGGGATTGCCCGCGCACTGATTTTGGAACCCAAGCTGATTATTTGCGACGAACCGGTCTCTGCGCTCGATGTGTCGATTCAGGCGCAGGTTGTTAACCTGCTACAGCAGCTTCAGCGAGAAATGGGGCTGTCACTGATCTTTATCGCGCACGATCTTGCCGTGGTGAAACATATTTCCGACCGCGTTCTGGTGATGTATCTCGGCCACGCGGTTGAGCTCGGCACCTATGATGAGGTGTACCACAACCCTCAGCATCCATACACCAAAGCGCTGATGTCTGCGGTGCCGGTTCCCGACCCCGATTTAGAGCGCAACAAAAAAATTCAGCTATTGGAAGGGGAACTGCCTTCGCCGATCAATCCACCATCAGGCTGCGTGTTCCGTACACGCTGCCCAATTGCTGGGCCAGAATGTGCATTAACGCGACCGTTAATGGAGGGAAGTTTCCGCCATGCGGTTTCGTGTTTGAAGGTGGACCCGCTTTAGAACGATAGCGTCAGGGGCATAAGGAGGTGCCCCACTAATAAAACTTATAGCGAGAAAGACTGCGCTATTTCGGCTGATTTTCCCTCACTTGATGATTTGTCTCCCTCTCAGGCTTGAAAGCCGAGCTCGCTCTACTCATACTGCAAGCACAAGATTTTTATCTCAATTGATTGCTAAAGGATATTCGTCATGGCAGAAGAAACTATTTTCAGCAAAATTATTCGTCGTGAGATCCCGTCTGATATCGTTTATCAGGACGACTTAGTGACTGCATTCCGTGATATTTCTCCACAGGCACCTAGCCATATTCTGATTATCCCTAATCAGCTGATCCCAACGGTGAATGACGTTAAGCCAGAAGATGAAGCGGCGCTGGGCCGAATGGTCACGGTGGCGGCAAAAATTGCGCAGCAGGAAGGCATTGCCGAAGACGGCTATCGCCTGATTATCAACTGCAACCGTCATGCGGGGCAGGAGGTTTATCATATCCACATGCATCTGCTGGGCGGTCGTTCACTCGGTCCTTTGCTCGCTCGTTAATGTCATTTTGCCTCGTTTTGCTCGGCAGAAAATATTCAGTTGGAGTTCACCGTTATGCGATTCTCATTATCCAGATGTACATTGACGGTGATCTTGCCGCTGGCATTACTCGCAGGGTGTAGCACGCCGAGTCATATCGCCGTTAGCGATGGGCAGAGGGTGGTGATGGATCCTTCGGTACTCACGGCAGGCGTTACGGCTGATAATCCAACCGTATCGTCAGGGGATATCTATCCTGTCGCCCGCGCGGTCGTGAGCTATGGTGAAGAGCAACAGCCCGTCACGCTGAACTACCGTTTTTATTGGTATGACGCCAAGGGCCTCGATATCTTCCCACATGAACCACCGCGGACGATTAAGCTAAA
Source organism: Hafnia sp. (assembly GCF_036648275.1). Classification (NCBI taxonomy): domain Bacteria; kingdom Pseudomonadati; phylum Pseudomonadota; class Gammaproteobacteria; order Enterobacterales; family Hafniaceae; genus Hafnia; species Hafnia sp. The sequence goes on from NZ_JAVXIQ010000001.1 coordinate 476,252, forward strand.
CCCTGGTCAAGAAGTGCGTTTGGAATCAACAAGCGCGAATACCCGAGCAAAACAGGTACGCCTCTACCTCTATCTATAAATTAAGCCATAACCTCATGGGAGAGGGATGATGAAGAAGCTTTTAGGTGTGACATTCGCGGCGATGGTGCTGGCGGGCTGTCAAACGATCACGCATCAAGGCAGTGAAACCACAACCGAACCAGAAAAGCCAACGCAAACACAGCCGCCGGTGACGGTGCCGACTACGCCGCCTGAACAGCCACCGGTGACTACGGTGCCAACGCCGCCAAAAGTGCAAAGCTTCAACTGGAGTGCCAGTTTAACGCCGCTGATTAATCAGATGCTAGGCTCGCCAGACGTCACCGCTGGCAGCGTTTTGCTGGTAGATAACGTGCAAAACCAAACCAACGGTAGCTTGCAGGTATCAAATGCGACGACTGAATTGAAAAAAGCATTGCAGCAGGGGAATAAATTTACGCTGGTTCCCGCCAATCAGGTCACCAGTGCCAAACAGTCACTGGGGTTATCTGCCGAAGATAGCTTAGGTTCTCGTCGTAAAGCGATTGGTTTAGCGCGCATTGTTAATGCTCAATACGTGCTGTATAGCACGGTAGAGGGCGATGTGCAGTCACCTAAAGTGGCGATGCAGCTGATGTTAGTGCAGACCGGTGAGATTATCTGGTCTGGCAACGGGGCCGTGACACGCTGATTCTATGTCGAATGCTTTTCACCCCTCGTTAATTTCTGTGCGGGCCGTTCTGGCCCGCTGTTTTTCATCTGTAGCGCCGCATGAATGGCAGCTTTCACCGGTCGAAGGCTTAACGGGTATCAATTGGAAAGCACAATTGAGTGACGGTGTCACTTATTTGATCCGTCCTCAAACGATTGAAAAAACGCAGTTAGGTATTGAGCGCAAACGTGAAGCTCACGCATTACAGCTAGCGGCAGCCTATGATCTCGCACCGCAAAGCTTAGGACTTCACGATGGCTGGCTAGTCACTGAATGGCTATCAGGCGACGTTCTCAACGACACAACCTATCAGCCACATCTACACGCTTTAGCTGAAAAAATCGTTGCACTGCATAACATAAAGCCCTGCGGGCAGGCGCGTGATTTTCACCGTCATTGCCAATCCTACCGCCAGCTAAGCTCCCGCCAGCGAGTGACGCCGCAAGGATTAAAAATTCATCAATACTGGCAGTCTCGCCAGGTTCCTCAGCCGTTGAAAGTCGCTTTGCTGCACATGGATATTCATCCGGGCAACATCGTTTTGACGCATCACGGTCTGCGATTGATTGATTGGGAATACGCCGCAGTGGGCGATATTGCGTTGGATCTGGCCGCTATGTACCGTAGTTTTGGTTGGGAGTATGCACAGCGACGCGATTTCACGGAGCGATACGTACAGGCCGGAGGCTATCGTGATGCGAAAAAATTGCAACAGCATGTTGAGCAATGGCTGCCGCGCGTCGATTATATGGCATGGTTATGGTATGAAGTGCGTTGGCAACAATCAAAACAGAATTCATTTCGTGAGGCCGCCAATCTATTGCTTTCACAGCTAAAAATGGGAAAGTAGCACAGATGCGGCATGCGCGATAAAACACTGACGGCGTAAAACCACGCCATCACGCAATATAGTTAATATCTACACCCTGAATAATTGGCGTAGCCAACACGGATGCAGCTTCAAGTATGACGGGTATAAAGGAGAATCCCTGTGGGTCCTGTAATGTTGGATGTGGCAGCCTATGAACTGGATGCCGAAGAGCGTGAGATTTTGCAGCATCCGCTGGTAGGCGGTCTGATTTTATTTACCCGAAACTTCCATGATGCTGAGCAGCTTCGCGAATTGGTGCGCCAGATCCGTGCGGCGTCACGCAATCGTCTGGTTATTGCGGTGGATCAGGAAGGCGGCCGAGTGCAGCGCTTTCGCGAAGGCTTTACGCGCCTGCCTGCCGCGCAGTCTTTTGCCGCAATAAATAGCGATGCAGAAGGGCGCCGATTAGCGCAGGAAGCAGGTTGGTTGATGGCCAACGAAATGATGGCGATGGATATCGATATCAGTTTTGCACCTGTGTTGGATCTTGGCCACGGCAGCGCCGCCATTGGAGAACGTTCTTTCCATGAAGATCCGCAAATTGCGATTCGTATGGCGGAAAGCTTCATCGATGGCATGCATGAAGCGGGCATGAAAACTACGGGTAAGCATTTCCCAGGGCATGGCGCGGTCACCGCTGACTCACATAAAGAAACCCCGATTGATCCACGTCCGCTGGAAGAAATCATTAATCATGATATGGTTATTTTTAACCAGCTGAATTCACGCGCTAAGCTCGACGCGATTATGCCTGCTCATGTGATCTACCCTGCGGCGGATAGTCTTCCGGCCAGCGGTTCGCCATATTGGTTGAAGCAGGTATTACGCCAGCAGCTTGGCTTTAACGGCGTGATCTTCTCTGACGATCTGTCAATGGAAGGCGCTGCGGTAATGGGTAGCTACGCCGAACGTGGGCAGGCCTCGCTGGACGCTGGCTGCGATATGATTCTAGTGTGTAATCATCGCGCTGGCGCGGTAAGCGTGTTAGATAATTTGGCACCGATCACCGCAGAACGCGTTAGCGCCCTGTATCATAATGGTAAATTTACACGTGAAGAGTTAATGGCTTCACCGCGCTGGAAAGCGGCGCATCAAGAGCTGGAGCAACTTCATCTGCGTTGGGAAGAGAGCAAAGCATAAGCTCGACGCTCAAATGACAATAACGCAAAGCGGCTGAGAGTTAGCCGCTTTTTGGGAGCAGTGAGAACATGATTATTTATCTTCACGGTTTTGATTCCACCAGTCCGGGCAATCACGAAAAAGTGATGCAGCTGCAATTCATCGATCCCGACGTGCGTTTAATTAGCTACAGCACCCGCCATCCTCGCCACGATATGCAGCATCTACTGAAAGAAGTCGATAAGGTGGTTCAGCAGGCCGGTGATAGCCATGCGCTGATTTGCGGCGTTGGCCTTGGCGGTTTTTGGGCTGAGCGTATTGGCTATCTGTGCGGTATTCGACAGGTGATGTTCAATCCTAATTTGTTCCCGCAGGAAAACATGGTGGGTAAGATTGACCGTCCGGAAGAGTATTTGGATATTGCGACCAAGTGCGTGGAAAACTTCCGTGAGAAGAATCGCGAACGCTGTTTAGCGGTGCTTTCTCGCACTGATGAAGTGTTAGACAGCCAGCGTAGCGCTGAATATTTGCAGCCGTTCTATGAAATTATCTGGGATGAGCAGCAAACGCATAAATTTAAAAGTTTGTCGCAGCACCTACAAAAAATCCGCGCGTTCAAAACGGTTTCTTGATGGTTTAGGTCGTTTTATCATTCGCCAAGAACTCTTCATAGCAGGATGCTGTGGGCGTATAGAGTGTGTTGGTTGTCAGAAAGATCGAGATACTCGGGGCTACCGTAGGGTGGGGCACTCCGGCAGCTAAAGCTGCTACGACCCCATCCCTACGTTCCCCCCTAATATCTAACAAATCAAAAGGGCTTTATTAACGGCCTGCTTTCAGCTTCTGGAAGTAATTTTCGTAAATTTCACTGGCGCTGCCCACGTCATTTTGCCATTCGCCATGGGCGATGGTTTCTGCGTCAGGATACAGTGATTTATCGCCAGAAATTGATTTAGGCAACATCTTCTGAGCGGCTAAGTTCGGCGTTGGATAACCGATGGTTTTCGCCACCTGTACCGCGATTTCCGGGCGGAGCAGGAAGTTAATTAGCTTCATCGCACCTTCAGGGTTTTTCGCGTTTGCAGGAATCGACAGGCTATCCATCCAGAAAATCCCACCTTCTTTTGGCCAAATAACCTCTAGCGGCGTTCCAGCTTCGCGAGCGACAAACGCTGAACCGTTCCAAACCATGCCCAGATTCACTTCGCCTTCCATATACGGGTTGGCTGGGTTATCTGAGTTGAAGGCCAGCACGTTTGGCATCAGCTTTTTCAGCTCTTCATAAGCGGCTTCAATCTGTTTGGGATCGGTGGTGTTGCCTGAATATCCAAGCTTCAACAGCGCCATCTGAAACACTTCGCGTGCGTCATCGGTTAACAGCAGGCTGCCTTTATATTCCGGCTTCCACAGATCGGCCCAGCTGGTCACGCTTTTTGGATCAATAGCATCGGAATTAACGCCGATTGCCGTCGCTCCCCAGATATACGGAATGGAATAATCATTTTCCGGATCGAAAGGTTTGTGCAGCAGGTTTGGATCTAAGTTATGGAAATTGGTCAGCTTAGATTTGTCGATCTTTTGCAGCATACCTTCTTTACTCATTTTGGAGACAAAGTAAGTGGAAGGTACAACTAAGTCATATGCGCCGCTTTTATAGGTCTTCAGCTTGGCATACATAGTTTCGTTGGACTCGTAGGTGGAATAAATCACCTTAATGCCGGTTTCCTTGGTGAACTGCTCAAGCAGTCCCGGCGGCACATATTCAGTCCAGTTGTAGAAATAGACAGTGTTATTGTCATTTTCCGTTTTCGGCGCATCGGCAGCGATTGCGGCATTTACTCCCAAAGCCAACAAACCTGCGGCTACCAGAGGTGACCACTTTTTCATTCAGCGTATCCCTATAGTGAAGGTCGAAATAAAGAGAAAATCTCTATGAGTCCTGAATGGAACACTTCAACAAGAACAAAACGTTTTTATGGGAGTCGTGCCATCAGGGCGGTCATTATAGGAGCCGTGGGAGTAGGGGTAAAGCGGATGGGGCAAAAGAGATTTGCGCCGCTAATCAAAAATAATAGCGGCGCAGCAAAGTGAACGATGTTAATGCTTATCCTAAGTTATCGTCAGGCGGTGGATTTTTCTTAAGTTGAGCCGCATAGGCTTTTTCATGTTCCCCTTGCTTGCGGGCATAGAACATCAAAATGCTTAAGCTAATGATAAAGGTGGCGGTTAACTTGATATTTTCCGCGCCAGACAGGGCGATAAAGCAGAAGATACAGCCTAAGGTTGCGGCCATCACACTCACGATATTTCTCAGCGAAGCGCCTTCCATACGAATCAACGCTACGCAGGAATAGAAATACGGCAGCATGGTAAGCAGAACCGCGATCCCGATGAGTTCCCCAAAAATATCGGATGAGTTACTGCCTTTCGAGCTCATAAAGGTCATGAACGCCATCAGCAGCGTCATTTTTATGGCCGACAAAATAATCCCTTTACGCGGTACGCCGTGGCTATCAACCTCGCCGTAAATTTTAGGGAAGTTGCCGTCGCGCGCGGCGCGTACGCCAGCCTGACCCACCAACATCATCCAAGAGCCTAACGCCGCGAGGCAGGCAAATGCAGTAAAGGCAGACACCACCGGTGCGGCCCAACTACCGACCATCAATGAGGTACTGGCAGCAAACGGTGCACCGGTTTTCGCCATCACGTCGGCAGGGAACATGCCGCTCATCACCTGTGTGGCCAAGATATAAACGATACCGGCCAGCGCGGTACCCAGCATAGTGGCGATAGGCACGGTACGCTGCGGGTTTTTAACTAACCCTGAACTGACTGCGGCTGATTCCACGCCGACGAACGCCCACAGACAAATCAAAATGCTGTGCATAACGGCTTTGCTATCGGTTTGGGTTGAGGTATTCCAGTTCGCCTGATAAAGCGCAGGATCAAACCAATGCCAGCCAGCAACGGCGGTACCAATCACGGGCACCAGAACCAAAATTAATCCCAGCGTGGTTAAGCGACTGACCCAGTTACCGCCCATCATATTCACCAGCGCCATGATCCAGATGATCACAATGCTCGCGATACCCGCGGGAATAGGGTGATTGAGCGCAGGGAAAAAGACCGAGAGATAAGCTACACCGGCCAAACAGTCGGCAAGATTACCAATCCAGTTAGCGTGGTAGTAAAGAACGGCAGTTTGAAAACCGAACGCAGGGCCTAACCGGCCTGCATAGGCGATAGGCCCACCGACCTGCGGGTCGCGAGTCGTCAAACGTGCAAAGACATACGCCAAAGACATGGCGCCGATTAAAGTAATGATCCAGCCGAAGAGTGCAATAGAACCAATTTTGGCGAGGTTCGCAGGCAGGAGCGCGATACCACTCCCCATCATGTTTCCCGCGACGATACCGGTACAGGCAATAAGCCCGATTTTTTTAGAAGACGCCATGTTAGCCCCGTTAACATCAAGCATTCACTGTGTTCCGTCACCGCATGCTGTCGTTTTATCGAAAGAAATCCTGAGTGAATTATATGACAAATTGCGATGTGGATCACATTTGCCCCAGCGTTAACGACAATGCTTTGAGCTAAAACAGTTTTGTATAGTAATTGCTGTAGGAATAGACAATTTCTATAGATAGCGCTTGTTATAAAGCTAGCAGAAGTGTGCAAAAAAGTTGTGTTGATAATAATTATCATTTAGAGTTCGCGCAATAGATAACATAAGTAAATGGCTATGCTGACGACCTCTAACGCCCATCATTCGGCTCTGAACGATCTTTATCAACAGCACCACGCGTGGCTGCGAAATTGGTTAGGCTTTCGCTTGAACTGTCGTTTTGATGCTGAAGACTTAGCGCAGGACACGTTTATGCGCATTTTACGCAGCACCAACCGCGAACCAATCCAACGCCCGCGTGAGTTTTTAGCCACCATAGCCAAGCGTGTGATGGTGGATTTTATCCGCCGCAAAACGTTAGAACGCGCCTATTTGGACGCCTTGGCACAACTGCCAGAGCAGGAGATGCCCGGAGAAGACGAGCGACTCGCGGTGCTGGAAACGTTGCAGGAAGTGGATGCTATGCTCGATGGCTTAGGTAGCAGAGTCAAACAGGCATTTCTGCTGGCGCAGTTGGAAGGGCTTGAATATCGCGATATCGCACTGCGGCTGGGGGTTTCACTTAGCTCAGTTAAAAAGTACATGGCAAAAGCGATGGAGCATTGCCTGTTATACCGTCTAACCCATGAGACTGCGTAGCATGAGTTCACCTGCAATTGACCCGCAACAGCGCCATGCGCTAGCGCAAGCCTCTGAATGGTATGTGCGTTTACAGGATAAATACGATCTGACGGCGAAGGCAGAATGGCAGTTTTGGCATGACGCCAGCCCAACCCACGGTTGGGCGTGGTCTCAGGTGAGCCGAGTATGCGAACAGATGGGGCAATTACCGGTTCATGCGGGTTTTCATGCGCTTAATCAGTCACAGGATCTCAAGGATCGCACCCGTAGACAGCTACTCAAAATGACGCTGCTGACCTTAGGCGTGGGATTTGCTGGCTGGCAGGGCGTGCGTAGCCAAACTGGGCAAGCGTTGGTGGCTGAGTACCGCACCTCGGCAGGGCAGCTTTCTCGTTTTACCTTAGACGATGGTTCTCAACTGGTGCTGAATACTGACTCTGCCGTTGACGTCGATTTTGATGCCCAGCGTCGTTTAGTCACGCTGCATCGAGGCGAAATATCCATCAGAACGGCTAAAGACGAAACCATCCCAGCCCGTCCATTTTATGTCAAAACGTCAAACGGCAGCCTACGCGCCCTAGGCACGTATTTTCAGGTGCGCCATACCGATGGCTACACGCAACTTAGCGTTCAAGAACATGCGGTTGAGATCGTGACGCAAAAAACCGGTATGCAGGCCATTGTGGAAGCCGGACAGCAACGCCGCTTCGATGCGAAAACGATTTCAGCTGTTGAAGAACTTCCTCTGGCAGCCGCAAGCTGGGAGCAAGCCTTATTAAGCGTTAGCCATTGGCCACTTTCACAGCTGATTGATGAACTAGCGCGCTATCAATCTGGGTATTTGTCCTGCGCTTCAGATGCTGCCAATTTGCGCGTTAGTGGTACTTTCCCTCTCGATAATATTCCTCATGCCATCACCCTGATTGCGCGTGTTTTACCGATAAAAGTGCGATACGTCAGCCGTTATTGGGCGCGTGTTTCCCTGCGTTGAGCCTGAAATAAAATAAATGAGAAATATTTTCATTCTTAATTGTACTTTTACCCTGTCCCAAACGACCCCTGAGTAAATACAACAAATGCCGCTAGGCATATTCAATGATGATTCAGGAGTTTGTTATGTTATTTCAGGCAGGAAACGCCTCTTTGTATCTCTCATCAGGCAAAATCTCTCCGTTAGCGCAGGCTATGCAGCGTGCGCTAGTGTGCATGGCGCTGCTTCAGGTACCTAATGCATTAGCGGCAAATTCGCCCAGCTTGCAGGCTTCCGCTATTTCTTTGGACGAGGGGCTTAATCAGTTTGCGCGTGAAACAGGCATTTCTTTAGTGATGAATGCAGAGATCACAGCAGGAAAAACCGTATCCGCAGTGCCTAAAAAGGTACCCGCTCAGCAGGGGCTCAATACTCTGTTGCAGGGGAGTGGGCTGGTGGCGCACGCGTTAGGGAATAATAGCTTTGCGATTGAACCCTTGCCTCAGCCGCACGGCGAAGAGACATTAACCGTGGTGGGTGATTGGCTTGGGCAAGCGCGTGAAAATGATGTTTTTGAACACGCGGGCGCTCGCGATGTGATCTACCGCGAACAGTTTGCCACCACCGGTGCAACGCGTATGCGTGATGTGCTAAACCAGATCCCAGGCGTGGTCGCACCGGAAAACAACGGTACCGGCAGCCATGATTTAGCGCTGAATTTTGGTATTCGCGGTCTAAACCCACGTTTGGCCAGCCGTTCAACGGTATTAATGGATGGTATTCCGGTGCCGTTTGCACCCTATGGCCAGCCGCAGCTCTCATTAGCGCCGGTTTCATTGGGCAATATGGATGCCATTGATGTCGTACGCGGCGGTGGTGCTGTGCGCTATGGGCCGCAGTCGGTTGGCGGTGTGGTGAACTTTGTCACGCGTGCCATTCCGAAAACCTTTGGTGTGGAAGCAGGGATGCAGGGCAATTTAACGCCAACGTCCACGCAGGATCACCCGAAAGGCACCGGAAATCTGATGATTGGAGGAACTGCGGATAATGGCCTCGGCGCTGCGTTGCTTTATTCCGGCACCCGAGGCAGCGATTGGCGCGAACACAGCTACACCAAAATTGACGACGTGATGCTCAAAACGCAATACGCGCCCAATGAAGAGCATAAATTTACGAGCCTGCTACAGCATTACGAAGGTCGGGCGGAGATGCCCGGTGGTTTAACGCAGGCGCAGTACGATCGCGATCCCTACCAATCAACGCGTCTTTACGATTCATTTTGGGGACGCCGCGATCTTGCCAGTCTAGGCTATGAATATCAGCCCGATCAGCAGCATAAATTCAACGTGCAGACGTTTTATACCTACACGTTGCGCAGTGGTTATTTGGAGCAGGGCAAAAAGCTGACGCTTTCACCGCGTGAATATTGGGTCAGAGGTGTTGAACCACGCTACAGCCAAAGCTTTATGCTGGGATCTTCAGCCCATGAGGTGGGGATGGGCTATCGCTACGTAAGCGAGTCTACCCATGAGTTACGTTATTACACCGCCACCAAATCTGGGGTATTGCCAAGCACTAACAGTCCTTACGACCGTGATACGCAGTCAGGCACACAGGCGCATGCCGTGTATCTCGACGATCGTGTTGATATCGGTGACTGGACCATTACGCCGGGCATTCGCTACGAGCATGTCAGCTCATATCAGAAGAATCAGATCAAAGGTGATAAGCAGGAAGTTAGCTATAACGCGCCGCTACCGGCGCTAAACGTGATGTATCACCTCACAGATGAGTGGAATCTTTACGCGAACACCGAGGGATCTTTTGGCACCGTGCAATATAGCCAGATGGGTAAAGCGATTTCCAGCGGCAACATTGAGCCAGAAAAAGCCCGCACGTGGGAATTAGGCACCCGTTACGATGGCGACGCGCTCAAGGCGGAATTTGGTGTATTCCTGATTAATTTCAACAATCAGTATGACTCAAACCAAGCAACCGACAGCGTAACGGCACGTGGTAAAACGCGTCATACTGGCGCAGAAACCAGCGCGCGTTATGATCTCAGCGAGCTTGCGCCAGCGCTGCAAGATGTTAGCGTTTCTGCTAATTATGCGTATGTTAACGCTGTTATCCGCGAAGACGGTCACAACCAAGGGAATCAGGTTCCGTTCTCGCCAAAACACAAAGGCATGATCGGGTTAGATTATCGTCCAGGGGATTGGGCATTTAATGTGAACGGGCAATTCCAGTCGAGTCAGTTTGCCGATAATGCCAATACGCAAAAAGCCAGCGCAGACGGCAGCACCGGGCGTATTCCGGGTTATATGATTTGGGGGTTACGTGCTGATTACCAATTCGGACCCGATATGGCGAATTTAAATCTCGGTATGGGCGTGCGTAACCTGTTGGATCATCAGTATTTCACCCGCGCCTATGATGACAACAATAAAGGGATTTACGTAGGAGAACCGCGCACGCTGTTCTTGCAGGGATCGGTGAAGTTTTAATTAATGAATGTATGAACATGAAAAAGGCGCCTTAGGGCGCCTTTGAATAGATTTAACTTATCCCGCTACTTACTCGCTGTTCTATCACGCAAAATAAGCTGGCTGCCGAGAACCAACACCAACGAAAGCACCAACAGTATGGTAGCCAAGGCGTTCACTTCTGGTGACACACCCACTTTCACCATTGAGTAGATTTTCAGCGGTAAAATTTCATAGCTTGGGCCAGTGACGAATGATGAAACCACCACGTCATCCATGGAGAGGGTAAAGCTCAGCAGCCAACCCGCCGCCACCGCGGGCATCGCCAACGGCAGGAGGATTTTCCGCAGAATCGTCACTTCACCCGCGCCCAAATCTTTTGCCGCTTCAAGCATTCGCACATCGAAACCTTTCAAACGCGAATACACGGTGACAACCACAAAGGGCAGGCAGAAGGTGATGTGTGAAAACAGCAACGACCAAAAACCTAATGAAACGCCCAGCAGCATAAACAGGACTAACAGTGAAATTGCCATCACGATATCGGGCGACATCATCACCACAAAAAGCATGCCACTAACGAAAGGTTTACCGCGGAATCGGTAACGGAAAAGCGCCACCGCCGTTAACGAACCAATCAGCGTGGCGAAGGTGGCAGAAAGGACAGCCATGGTGATGGAATGACCAGCCGCTTGCAGCAGGCTGTCATTGTTCATCAACGTGCTGTACCAATCAAAGGTGAAGCCTTTCCAGTTGATACCAAAACGCGAACTATTAAACGAGTTGGCGATCAGAATAATAATAGGGATATATAAATAGGCGTAGACGATGGACATAAATCCACCGCGTAGCAGGCGTCCGATCATTCCAGTTCCACCTTTTTATTCATCAGTTTCCCAACGCGGTAATAGATATACAGCAAGATGCCCATGACCAGCGTCAAACAGATGCTGGTGGCCGCGCCGAATGGCCAGTCACGGATATTCAGGAACTGGCTTTTAATCACGTTGCCAATCAGCAGGTTTTTCGCACCGCCCAGTAGGTCGGAAACGTAAAACAGCCCCAGAGACGGCAGCATGACTAGCAACGAGCCCGCAACAATACCCGGCATGGTGAGAGGAATAATAATCCGAATAAACGTTTGGAATTTATTTGCCCCTAAATCACGTGCGGCCTCTAATACCGACTTATCCAGCTTCTCAATGCTGGAATACAGCGGCATCACCATAAACGGCAGCAGTATATAGATAAGCCCAAGGATCACGGCTTCAGGCGTATACATGATGCGCAGCGGCTTATCGATAATCCCAATCCACAGCAGAACCTCGTTTAAATAACCTCGGGTACTGAGGAATAATTTCAGGCCATAAATACGGATCAGGGAGTTGGTCCAGAAAGGCACAATCAGTAAAAACAGCAGAAGAGGGCGAACTTTTTCCGGTAGCCGCGCCAGAATAAAGGCAAAAGGATACCCGATCACCAAACAACACAGCGTGGCGATGATAGCCATATTCAGCGAGTGCAGAAGCACTTCGGCATACAATGGATCAAATAAGCGAGTGTAGTTATCGAAGGAAAACACCATCTTTATCAGATGGGTGTCATCACGCGTCAGGAAACTGGTGCCGATAATCATCAGATTCGGCATAAAGACAAACAGCACCAGCCAGGCGACCACGGTTGTGATCACCACGTTTTGAAAATACTTACGCGACTTCTTCATTAGCCAGCACCACCTCCCAGCTTTCGACCCAAGTCACGGCCATTTTCTGATCTAACGAATGATCGACGTCGGGATCGTCTTCGTTAAAGAATTCGCTCACCAGCACCATCTTACCGTTCTCTAATTCAACGGTAGATTCCAACGTCATGCCTTTATAGTTGCGCTCGCGCACGTATCCGATGATGCCATCAACCTGTCCGGCATCGTGGATCTCTTCGACTCGCACATCTTCAGGGCGCAGCAGCACATTCAGCTTATCGCCCGCCTGCACGTCCATTTCAGCATTGACGTAGATATTGCACTCGCGGCCTTCGACGTTGGCACGAACGCGATGTTCGTCCACGCGATGCAGAACCTCGGCATCAAAAATATTGATCTCGCCAATGAAGCTGGCGACAAACAGGTTCTTAGGTTCTTCGTAGATTTCGCGCGGTGTGCCGTCTTGCTCAATCTTACCATCACGCATCACCACGATGCGGTCTGACATGGTCAGCGCTTCTTCTTGGTCGTGGGTGACGAAAATAAAGGTAATGCCCAGCTTACGCTGTAAGGCCTTGAGCTCATTTTGCATCTGTTTGCGCAGCTTATAATCCAGCGCAGACAGTGATTCATCCAGCAAAAGCACCTTGGGTTTATTCACCACCGCACGCGCAATGGCCACGCGCTGTTGTTGCCCGCCAGAAAGCTGATGCGGCCGACGCTGAGCGAACTCCTCTAACTGCACCATACGCAGTGCTTCATGGGCGCGAGGAATAATTTCGGCTTCTGGTCGCTTCTGCATGCGCAACCCAAAGGCGACGTTGTCTAGCACGGTCATGTGTGGAAACAGCGCGTAGCTTTGGAATACCGTATTAACGCAGCGATTCTCGGCTGGGACGTGAGTGATATCATCGCCGTCCAAAATAACGCGGCCATCATCAACGTCTTCCAAACCGGCAATAAGACGCAAAACGGTGGTTTTCCCGCAGCCAGAGGGGCCGAGAATGGTTAAGAACTCGCCATGATTAATAGTAAGGTCAAGATCGGTGATGATGTCTTTATCATCAAAAGACTTACGGATACCTGTCAAACGAACAACAGGCTGTAATGCTGCGTTGGAACCCAGAGAAGATATCTCAGTCATTTATTTGTTACTCTATCCCGTTACGTGTTGCAGATAGAACCGCCGCTGAAAAAAAAGACTGTAGGAGCAGAAGACTCAAAGTAAATCAATGAGTCAGGTAGCTCAAAACCAGCGGCGCCACTCAAAAAATAAGGCGCGAATGATAGACTGAGTGAACCTTAATTAAAAGCCAGCCAGCCAAGAAAACCCGATTTTCTCGCCTTGGTTTAACTATGATGCACTAATTTACCCCAAATGGGGCAGAAATCCTGCGAAACGGCTATTTTTATCCGGTATTACTTTCCTTACTTTCTTTAACTTTAGCTAAAAATGACCTGACGCAATATTTCCGTTTTGAGCCCTACGCATAATGTAAAACCTATGGCGAGGGCATAGGGGATTTTTCATAATTAGAGACAGATCACATGATTATGAACAGATACCCTTGCAAAGCCCCCACTTGACGTTGTCAGGCTAGCCCATTAGTCGATTTTTTAAACCCGGCATAAAATTTCAGGGTTGTTTATCTAATGCGGCACTTGTCCTTCATTCTTAACCATCGATTATGGGGATGATGTGGACTGCGACGAATAACGAATCATTGCGAGACACTTTTATGAATAACTTACTCGATCGCTTTTTTAATTATGTTTCTTTCGACACACAGTCCAAAGCAGGTGTACGTCAGGTTCCTAGCACCGATGGCCAGATGAAGTTGGCGCGCGCGCTACAGGCTGAATTAGTTGAGCTCGGCTTCGAGCAAGTCACGTTAAGCGATCATGGCTGTGTGATGGCAACGCTGCCGTCTAATGTTAGTTGGAAAGCGCCGACAATCGGTTTTATCTCGCATTTAGATACCGCGCCAGATGCCAGCGGTAAAAATGTGAATCCGCAGATCGTTGAAAACTATCGCGGTGGTGATATCGCCTTGGGCATTGGTGATGAGGTTCTCTCTCCGGTAATGTTCCCCGTCTTACACCAGCTGTTAGGCCAAACGCTGATTACTACCGACGGAAAAACCCTGCTGGGTGCCGACGATAAAGCCGGTATCGCCGAAATTGTGACCGCTATGCTGCGTCTCAAACATAACAACATTCCACACGGCGATATTCGCATTGCGTTTACGCCTGATGAAGAAGTCGGTAAGGGTGCTCAATTCTTTGATGTTGAAGCCTTTGACGCGGAATGGGCCTATACCGTTGATGGCGGTGGCGTGGGTGAGTTGGAATGTGAAAACTTCAACGCGGCGTCGGTGACGATTAAGATCGTAGGCAACAACGTGCATCCGGGAACGGCGAAAGGCGTGATGGTTAACGCGCTGTCACTTGCTGCGCGTATTCACAATGAATTACCGACAGAGCAAACGCCTGAACACACGGAAGGCTATGAAGGTTTCTATCATCTTGCATCGATGAAAGGCACGGTTGAGAAAGCAGAAATGCATTACATCGTGCGTGATTTCAGCCGTGAAGGCTTCGAAGCCCGCAAGAAAAACATCATGGATATCGCGAAGAAAGTGGGTAAAGGTTTACACCGTGACTGCTATATCGAAGTGACGTTAGATGACAGCTACTACAACATGCGTGATGAAGTGGCAAAACATCCACATATCATTGAATTGGCACAGCAGGCGATGCACGACGTCGGCATTGAGCCGATCATGTGTCCGATTCGCGGTGGTACAGACGGCGCGCAGCTTTCATTCCGCGGTCTGCCTTGCCCGAATCTGTTTACCGGAGGCTATAATTTCCACGGCAAACATGAATTCATTACCTTGGAAGGCATGGAAAAAGCGGTATCAGTGATTATGCGGATCGCCGAGCTGACCGCGTTGAAAGCCAAAGGCTAAGCGATTAACGGTATAAAAAAGCCGCTGAAATATCAGCGGCTAAATAAACAGACACAGTGGCAATAAAAACTGTTAGCAAACAGAATGATCGGTCAAGATGCGCAGGGTAACGGATTCTACCTGATCCTGCGTTTCTTCATGGTGGCGAACCATGTGGACCGTTTTAAGATGGGCATCCAAATGCGCGTGAGATTCCCAACGTTCAACCATGAAAAGCGTGTCAGCGGCTAAACTCTGACGCTCGATAGCGGGCAGTGTATCCGTGAGCGGCGTGTACTGATAGCAACCTTCCTCCGCCAGCACTTCTGCTTGCAAAGCTTGAAAGCGCTTAACGATAGCGTCTAAATGTCCCGCACGAACTTTGATTTCGGCAATAACAGTAATCATCGCAATCTCTTATTTGTTAGCAAACACGGTCGCCAAATGGTCGCGGTAGCATGCAATGTTATGCTCCACATTTGGATTTTTGATCACGTCGGTGCACAGGAAAGTTGGCAGACGAGTCATACCCAAGAATTCGTTGGCTTTATGGAAATGCATGTACAGACCATCAACGCCCTGACCGTGGAAGAACTGTTCTGGATCGTCGAAAGCTTCCTGTGGCGCATTCCAAGTCAGAGACAACATGTGCTGTTTACCCTGAATCAAGCCGCCAGAACCGTATTTTTTGCTCGCGTCTGAACGGGTACGACCATCGCTAGCGTACAGACGGCCATGACCTTCTGTGAAGACTTCGTCGATATATTTTTTAACGATCCACGGCTCACCCATCCACCAGCCTGGCATCTGGTAAATAACCACGTCGGCCCACAGATAGTTTTGGATTTCTTGTTCGATTTCGTAACCGTGGTCAATGGTGGTTTCACGCAGTTCGTGGCCCATCGCAGCCAATGTTTCTTTAGCGACGTCATGCAGAGTGGTGTTCAGCTGGCCCTTAGAGTGGCCAAACGCTTTCATACCGTTGATCAGGAAAATCTTACTCATAATGGAGCTCCTCATGCGGCGCAGAATAGGGCGTGGCGCCGTGTTGTGATTCGATAATGTAATTAGCGACTGATGCAATTATCACACTATTTATTTTCATAAAATAGGCGATCTGAATCACAACACCTTTGCGTTTGAGTCAATAATTGAAGGCGGAATAAGATTAGTCTGGGCATTTGTGATTCTTGATCACAATACATTTGCAATTAACGCTATTTTAAACAAAAAACTTCCCCACATACTCACTCTCAGCAACAGGGCAACGCCTTGGCCAACATCACTCTGTTACCTTACAAAATCAAAAGGATATAAAATGAGCAACACCAAAATGATGATGCCAAAACTTGGGCTGGGAACGTTTCGCTTGAAAGAGCAGGTCGTGATTGATTCTGTGCGCAATGGGCTAGAACTGGGGTATCGTCATATCGATACCGCACAGATCTATGGCAATGAAGCTGAGGTTGGGCAAGCTATTGAAGAAAGCGGTGTACCGCGTGATGAGCTGTTTGTCACCACGAAAATTTGGCTGGAAAATCTCGCGCCTGAAAAGCTGATTGAAAGCCTGCAAGAAAGCCTGAAAAAACTGCGTCTGGCGCAGGTCGATTTAACCCTGATCCACTGGCCAACGCGTGATGCATCGCCAACCATTGCTGAGAGCATGCAGGCCTTGTATCAGGCTCAGCAGATGGGTTTAACCAAAGCGATAGGGATTTCTAATTTTACTATCGAACAAATGAAGCAAGCCATCGACGCCGTGGGTGCACAGAATATTGCTAGCCAGCAAATTGAGATCCATCCGTTCCTGCAAAATGAAAAAGTGGCTGCGTTTGCTGCCTCTCAGGGCATTCCGGTAACTGCTTATATGCCTCTAGCCTATGGCAAGGTGTTAACAGACGTCGTCATTACCCAAATTGCGCAGGTGCATGGTGTGAGCGCCGCACAGGTGGCTCTGGCGTGGTCGTTGCAAAAGGGTTACACGGTGATCCCTTCGTCCACCAAACGTGAGAATTTAGCCAGCAACTTAGACGCGTTGAAGATTGTATTAAGCGATGCGGAAATGAAGCAGATTGCAGAACTTGAACGCAATGAGCGCTTAGTCAGCCCTGAGTTTGCGCCAGATTGGGATTGATTTGAAAAACGTCTGTTGATCTCATACTGAGCGCTTAAACGATTGAGGAGCAGGGGGCTAGTGCCCCATGCCCCTCAATGTTTCAGATTATGCGACAGGCTTGGCAATAATACTGCGCGTTTCTAGGCGCACTTCAACCAGATAAACCTGTAGGGCATCGCCCGTCTGATAAACGGTTTCGCCTTTGATCTGAATGGAGCCAGTTTCTTGGCTGCATACCAGTTCATCACGCACGGCGTGAATAAACGAGGACGGAATAAACGCCATCGCACCGTTATCAACCAAACGCACGCGCATACCGCCACGCGAAATATCAACGATTTCCGCGTTAAAGTGAATCTCTGGAGCCACTTTATCTTTCAGGAAGCGAGCATATAACCAATCACCAACATCACGCTCTGCCATACGATTCAGGCGGCGGCGATCTGCCATCTGAACGGTAATGGCTTCATCTGGGCGTTCGGCGGGTTTATTCGCAATCAGCGCTTTCAGCAGACGATGATTCACCATATCGCCGTATTTACGGATCGGTGAAGTCCACGTTGCGTAAGCTTCTAAGCCTAAACCGTAATGCGGGCCCGGCTCGGTGCTGATTTCAGCAAAGGTCTGGAAACGGCGTACGCGGCTATCAAGGAACGTCGTTGGCAACGAATCCAAGTGACGACGCAGTTCGCAGAAGCCCTGCAGTGTTAATAATGCCTCTGCGTTGGCAGATACATCGTTGGCTTGCAGAATGCTCACGGCCTGTTCAACCAGCGCCGGATCAAAACCAGAGTGGATGTTATAAACACCGAAGCCTAAACGGTCACGCAGCACGATAGCGGCGCAGACGTTAGCAGTGATCATGCACTCTTCCACGATACGGTTTGCCACACGGCGGTGTTCAGCAATGATATCAACCACGCTGCCTTTTTCGCCTAAAACAAAGCGATAATCTGGGCGATCTTTAAATACCAATGCGTGCTGCTGACGCCAATCAGAGCGGGAATCGGCTAAACGATGCAACAGGCGAACCTGCTGTTCGATTTGCGCATTTTCCGGTTTCCAACTGCCAACGCCTTCCAGATAGTCTGAAACTTCGTCGTAAACCAGTTTGGATTTGGATTCGATCCAGCCAGCAAAGAAGCGAATATCGTCAGAAATAGCGCCGTCTTTCTGTATTGTCACGCGGCACAGCAACGCCGGACGGCGTTCGTTAGGGCGTAGTGAACACAGATCGTCAGACAAATCGCGCGGCAACATCGGAATGTTGAAACCAGGCAAATAAGTCGTGAAAGCACGCACCCGAGCAATTTTATCCAGCTCAGAATCTTGCTCAACGTAGGCCGTCGGATCGGCAATGGCGATGGTTAATGCCAGAGAACCATCTTCATTCTCCTGCACATACAACGCATCATCCATGTCTTCGGTGCTGGCGCTGTCGATGGTGACGAATGGCAGAGCGGTGAGGTCTTCACGCTCCAAGCCTTCTTCATGCATTTCACTACCGGACCATTCTGGTGCCGTGCGATCCAGCCCGTGACGGGAAAGAGTAACCCACCACGGTGCAAAATCATCATCCGCGTCGGTAATAAACGTGGTGATATTGGCAAAGAAAGTGCGGTCACCTTTCAGCGGATGCCGATTCATCTCGGCAACGGCCCAATCGCCTTGCTTAAACTCATGCGTGACGTTGTTGTCCGCTCTGCATGGGATCGCATCTTTCAGCAATGGATGGTCGGGGATGATGGAAAGGCGGTTATCACCGTCTTTTTTCTGTACCCGGCCAACGAATCTTGTCAGGAAAGGCTCAACCAGCTCTTCCGGCTCAACGACTTCACGATCTTTCTCAGTGTGAACAGCAGCCAGAACGCGGTCACCATGCATGACTTTTTTCATGTATGGCGGCGGGATGAAATAGCTTTTCTGGGCGTCAACTTCTAAGAAGCCAAAACCTTTGTCGGTCCCTTTAACCACGCCTTCAACGCGTGGAGTCTGGGAGTGCAGTTGCTGTTTTAGCTGCGCGAGCAGCGGGTTATCCTGAAACATAGTATTGAAACGTAGATTCCGGCAGGTGGATGAAGTGAATGACCTCAAGAGCGGTTCACATTTTTACGCGAATCAGTGCCTGTGAGCAAGCCCATGATGCGACTGGGGATGAAATGATCGGCAAATGGTGTAAATCTGTTCATTCCCCCAGCGAAACGAGTAGCCGCTGGCTCCACGCGCCGGTTGCTAGGGCAATGATAAGCTCAAGGATTTCTGCGGCTGACAGCCCTGACTGAGTTAAAGACGCAATGTGTGCGGGGGAAAACAAACAAGGGGTTTGCGTGAGGGTCAGGCTGGCCTGAATGATGGCCTGTTCGCGGCGATTGCATTGCGCAAGCGCGGTCACGGGATCGGCGAGTACCGCATCGGCCTGCTGGCGATGTTTGCTCAGCAGCAAAAAACGGCGCGCGTGATGTTGGCTACTGCGATGACAGCCGAGAAGCCTAGCGCTCACTAAAAAGGCCAGTTCGCGCAGCGGTTGACGCAGCAGATCGCTACAGTTGTAGCCGTCGCTAAAAATTTCACTGCTGGTATCAACGCCTTCACCGTCATGCATGTTAATCAACATTAATACGATGGCCAGTCCCGACGGTGCACCGCATATTGCCACCGGTGCCAGCGTGGCGTCGGCACCGAGCGGCAACCAAGGGCGCCATGCCGCCGATGTTGCTACTGTGAGCGGAGCCAATTCAAGGGTGGGAAATATTCTTGGCTCAGACGGCAACGAACAGCCGGAAAGGGCGGCTGTTCCGGCAATCAGCCGCGACTGTAGCACCACAAGGCCTATAATTTGTGACAGTGTCACTATATCAGGGTATGACAATTTTACTGCACGCAGTGCGCGTAAGGTTTGTTTCGTACTGCGCGTGGGGTCCCACGCCAGCAGCCGAGCGTGCTCGGTAATTTGGGCTAACCGCTGATTACTTTCGCGGGTGTTGTGTGGGCAATGCAGTGGCGCTAACTGTTTGGCATAAAAGGCGCTAAGCGGTGTCACCTGTGAAACCTGTGCCACGGTGAGCGCAATGCTTAATCGGTCGTAGCGTGAAAGAGAATGCTCGCGGGAGACTTCAGGCTCGGAGCCTAACAGTTGGGTATAAACATCGCCCACCCGTTGGAAATAGACATCACGCTCGGTACGCTCATTGAACAACGGAAAGCGGCCCTGAGCCAGATGCCGGTGATTCTCCGTATCAGAGGGTGGTGTGTTGTGGCGTGAGCTAAAAACCGTCAGCGGCGAGCTTGGTCGCTCCATCGGATATCCTTCAGACGTCAGGCAAGAAAAGGGCGAACCCTTTATGAAACAGGGTACTATCCTTGCCGAATGCGGCCTAGAGATGAAATATTGTTAAGGAATAGCCTAGGCTGAAAAGGAATAACCGCGCTGAGATAAAAAAATCCCCAGCCGAAGCCAGGGATTTTTAAGCAGAATAAACGACGGAAATTAATCCAGTTCCAGCTCGTTCATTGCTGCAATATTGAAGCCGCCATCGACGTGCAGGATTTCACCAGAAATACCGCCTGCCAGTGGTGAGCACAGGAATGCTGCTGAGTTACCGACGTCTTCGATAGTAACGGTACGGCGAATTGGGGTAACCGCTTCGCAGTGAGCCAGCATCTTACGGAAGTTTTTGATGCCAGACGCTGCCAGCGTACGGATTGGACCCGCAGAGATACCGTTAACACGGATACCTTCAGGGCCCATCGCGTTAGCCATATAGCGAACGTTAGCTTCCAGAGATGCTTTAGCCAAGCCCATAACGTTGTAGTTAGGGATTGCACGTTCTGCGCCCAAGTAGGACAGAGTCAGCAGACCTGAGCCTGGGTTCAGCATGGTGCGGCATGCTTTTGCCATCGCAACGAAGCTGTAAGAGCTGATGTCGTGTGCGATTTTGAAACCGTCACGGGTAACCGCATTCACGTAGTCACCGTCCAACTGGTCGCCTGGAGCGAAGCCAATGGAGTGAACAAAACCGTCGAATTTCGGCCAAGATTTTGCCAGCTCGGTAAACATCGCATCGATGCTTTCGTCTTCTGCTACGTCACAAGCCAGAACCAGATTAGAACCCAACTGAGCGGCGAATTCTTCTACGCGAGATTTCAGTTTGTCGTTCTGGTAGGTGAAAGCCAGCTCGGCGCCTTCACGGTGCATAGCCTGTGCGATACCGTAGGCAATGGAGAGTTTGCTGGCTACGCCAGTGATCAGAATGCGCTTACCGGTTAGAAAACCCATACAAATAGTCCTTGTAGTCTTAGTTTATGCCGTACTGCGATGCCAATAATATTGGAGGAGCAGGGCATAAACTGATAGAGGCGGAGGAATACCAATTCACATTTTTATACAGAAACAGGAATTGTTAATTCTTCCAGCACTTGTGTTAATAAAACAAAACCGAGCGATTCTATCACGCTTGATTCACTGTGGAATGCTTTTGATGCTCTGCTCGGATCAGTGATTGAATTTTAGTCCGTAATTGGCGATAAAATCGCTTTTCAGAAAACACCACCGTCACGACGCCATGCATCAGCCGTTAATGCCTCACCAAAATGACTATTGATAAGACGCTTGGTTTGCTCATGCAGCGGGGCAGCCAAGACTTCCGAAGTGCTACCACGCTCCACAACTTCACCATGATGCATTACCATCACCTGATCGCTAATATGCTTCATCATGCCCAAATGCTGGGTGACATAGATATAAGCGATACCGTGTTTTTGCTGCAGCTCCAACATCAAATTTATAATCTGTGAACGCATCGACATATCCAGCGACGCTAACGCTTCATCCGCTACGATCACCTGTGGCTGCAATATCAAGGCGCGCGCCAAGGCGATCCGTTGAATTTGTCCGGACGCTAACATATGCGGATAGTAATAGGCGTGATCGGAGCGCAAGCCGACTTGGCGCAGCGTTTCATTAATGCGCTGTTCACGCTCAGGCGCGTCTAATTCGGTATTTAACCGCAGGGGAACGTCAAGGATCTGGCCGATACGCTGACGCGGATTGAGCGACGTAGACGGGTCCTGAAAAATCATGCGGATCCGCTGGCTGCGGTAGCGAAAATCGCCGTACTGTAGCTGCTTGTCATCGATCACGATATCGCCCGCCGTAGGCTCAATCATGCCTGACAGCATTTTTGCCAGCGTGGATTTTCCCGAGCCATTCTCGCCAATAATCGCCAGCGTTTGTCCTTCGCGCAGCGTAAAACTAACGGGTTTAACCGCTTCAAGATTTTGGCGACGAAACAAGCCGGTGCGGTAGCGGAAGGTCTTTTGTAGATTGTGCACCTCCAACAGCGTACTCATTGCGTCTCCTCCATGTTAAGCGGGAAATGACAGGCAAACTTATGCGTTTTTACGCTGCGCAGCGGCGGTGTCTCAATGCATTTTTTTTGCGCATACGGACAACGTGGGCCTAAGCGGCAGCCGATAGGCAAATGCTCTAACGAGGGGATTGCGCCCGGCAGCGTGTTTAAGCGGCTTTTATGGGGCAGTGCGCGGCCAAAGTCAGGCATCGCACGGATCAGCGCCTGCGTGTACGGGTGATGCGGCGCAACTAAAATATCTTCGCAGGTCGCGCTTTCTACCGTTTGGCCGCAGTACATCACGTTAATGCGGTCAGCCCATTTGCTCATCATTTGCAGGTCATGGCTGATCAATAAAATCGTCGTGTTGTTGTTTTGATTCATGCGCGATAGCAGACGGAAAATTTGCGCCTGCGTGGTGGGTTCCATCGCGTTGGTCGGTTCATCGGCAATTAGCAGACGAGGCTGGTTAGCCAAGGCGATGGCAATCATGACCTTTTGGCATTCACCTTCCGTCAGCTCATACGGGAAGCTACGCATGATATCTTTGTGGTCTTTAATCCCGACGCGGTGCAGCAGCTCAATGGCGCGGCGTTTACGCCAGCGAAAACGCTGCCACCAGCGGCCTTTATAGGTCCAACCAGGGATCGCCTGAATCACCTGCTTGCCAATGCTTTCAGAAGGGTCCAAACAGGACTGTGGCTCCTGAAAAATCATCGACACGTTATGACCCACCAGCCGACGTCGTTGACGCGGCGTTAAGCGCAGCAGGTCAATATCATCAAAGCGAAAACGGTCGGCGGTGACCTTCCAGTTATCTTTGGTTACGCCGCAGATCGCTTTGGCAATTAAACTTTTGCCTGAGCCAGATTCACCAACCAGTCCGCGCACTTCGCCTTCGGTGAGCGTGAGGCTGACCCGATCGACGGCTTTGACCGGCCCTTCGGCGGTCATGAATTCAATGGTGAGGTTACGAATATCAAGTAACGGCATTTTGTTTCCTATTCCACACCGGCGTTAATCGCGCGGCGCATTCCGTCGCCCAACAAATTCACCAGCAGCACGCTGACCATAATGGCAGCTCCCGGCAACATCACTGTCCACGGTGCGACATAAACCAGCTCCAAGGAATCACCCAGCATGGCTCCCCATTCTGGCGACGGCAGTTGAGCCCCCAGATCGAGAAAGCCTAATGCAGCGATATCTAATATCGCCATGGAGAGGGCGCGGGTGAATTCACCCACCAGCACGCCAGCGATATTCGGCAGCACGGAATCCCACAGGATAAACCACGTTGATGCGCCGTCTAAACGGGCGGCAACCACATATTCTTTCTCAAGTTCTTCGTGAACCGAGGTATAAACTTCTCGCACCGTATGTGGCAAAAGGGCCAACCACACGGCCAGCATGGCGTGCTCGAGGCGCGGCCCTAAAAAGGCGACAACGACGATAGCTAACAGCAGAGAAGGGATAGACAGCAGCGTATCCAGAATGTGGTTCAAAATCGCGGAACGCAGACCGTGGGTGACCCCCGCTAAAATACCGATAATGACGCCGAAAACGCTGGCGGCGATGGTGACGACCAGCGCAGAACCAAACGTTGGTGCAACGCCGCTTAATAAGCGGCTGAGAATATCGCGGCCCAGATCGTCGGTACCAAGGAAGAATGATACGTTACCGTAGCGCGACCACGATGGCGGCAACAGTTGATAGCCTAGGAATTGCTGATCCAGCGCATAAGGTGCCAGCATGGTGCCAAAAAAGCATAGGGCGATCAGCAGCAGTACACCATATAGACCAATCATGGCGAGGGTATCGGCATGGAAATGCAGCCACGTCTGACGCAGCGGGCTCGGTACGCGTTTTTCGCGGTATACGTTATCGAAGTGCATACCATTCCTTATGTTTCAGCGGATTAGTCAGCGCACCCACAATATCAGACAGCACGTTGACGACTAAAACCAACGTCCCCACCAGCATGACACCGGCAGAGATAGCGGCAAAGTCCTGTTGACGGATGGCGTTAATCAACCAACGTCCGAGCCCCGGCCAACTGAACACCACTTCGGTAATCATCGCCAGCGTTAGCATGGTCGAAAATTGCAGCCCCAGCCTTGGGATAATCGGCGGTAGCGCATTGTGTAACACATGACGGCGAATAATGGTGAAGCGTGACAAACCGCGCGTGGCGGCGGCTTTAATGTAATTCTGGCTAACGACGTTATCGGTGCTGATACGCATCAGGCGGATGACTTCGGTCATCGGCACCAGCGCCAGCGCCGTCACCGGCAGGATCATATGACGAGCAACGCTCATCAGCATGGCATCGCGATAAGGAGAATCTGATAGCCAAGCGTCAATCAGCGCAAAACCGGTCACGTTTTTCATCGGGTAGAGCAGATCGTAGCGGCCTGAAACCGGCAGCCAGCCGAGATGCAGCGAGAAGAACAGCATCAGCAGGATCGCCAGCCAAAATACCGGCATTGAATAGCCAAACAGCGCCAGTGCGCTAATTGCACCATCCTGCCATTTGCCGCGCAGTAAACCGGCAATAATACCCAGCGGAATCCCCACCACCAGCGCAAAGACGAAGGCCAGAATGCACAGTTCCATCGTAGCGGGGAAAACTTCCTTCAGTTGTTCGATAATCAACTGCCCGTTAATGCTGGAAACGCCGAAGTCGCCTTGCAGCAGACTATGTACATAGAAACGGTAAGCGTCTAACAGCGAAGCGCCACCTAACGGCGCATGTGGCGTGAAATAGAGCAGGCTAAACCCCACCAGCGACAGGAAAAACAGCGTCACCAGCAGCAGCAAGAGACGGCGCAATGTGAAGATAATCATGGTTTATCCTCCACGACGGCAGGGGATTCTGAGGTTGGCGTCGGTGGCCCTGCATCAGGATCGTTGGTAGCCGCGGGTTCTGGCTGTTTTTCACGATAAACACCGGCAAATGAGGCGTTACCAAACGGGCTCAATACCAATCCTTTTATGTCATAACGATATGCCTGTAGGCGCAACGATGACGCCAGAGGCAAGATAGGCAGCTGTTCTTCTAGGATCTTTTGCGCGTCCTGATAATCGTCAATGCGCTGTGACAGTTGCTGAGACAGCAGGGCTTTATGCAGCAGCGAGTCAAAAGAAGGATCGCACCAGTGCGCCAAGTTAGTCTGCGACTGAATTGCCGCGCAGCTCAACAACGGACGGAAGAAACTGTCTGGGTCATTACTGTCAGTTGCCCAGCCGGAGAGCGTCATATCGTGGCTCATGTCGCTTAGGCGGGCTTCTTGGAATCGGCCTTCCACCGGAATAATGCTGACCTTAATTCCGACCTGCGCCATATCAGCCTGAATCAGCTCGGCGGTTTTCAGCGGGCTCGGGTTATAAGCCTGAGAAGCCGTTGGCACCCATAGCTGTAAGTGCAGATTGGTTACGCCTGCCTGTTTCAACAGCTCGCGTGATTTCTCTGGATTGTATTCGGTAATCTTTGCTTCGCTGTCATACGCCCACGAGGCACGAGGCAGCAGAGAAGCCGCGGTTTCCGCCGTGCCGTAGTAGATAGACTGCATCAGGCGCTGGTTATTGATGGAATAAGCAATGGCGCGGCGCACGTCCAGATTATCTAACGGCGGCTTGCGGGTGTTGAACGCCAAATAGGCGACGTTCATTCCAGGGCGCAGCGTTAAGCGCAGACGTGGATCGTCGCGCAGAATACTCAACTGGCTGGCCGCAGGGTAAGCCAGTACGTCGCATTCACCGGTCAGCAATTTGGACAAACGCCCCGTACCGCCAGCGCCGAGGTCAATAATAACCTGTGGCATCCGCGGTTTGCCTTTCCAAAACGCATCGTTGCGATCCAAGCGAATATATTGTCCCGCATGGTATTCATTGAGCATAAACGGGCCAGTACCCACGGGCAGACGATCAATATCTTCCTGTTTGCCTTTTTTCGCTAAGTTATCTGCGTATTCGGACGAGAGTATTGGCGCGTAATGCGTGGCGAGATGCCATAAGAAAGAGGCATCCGGTTGTTTAAGCCGAATTTCAACCGTTGAGTTATCCAGTTTGCGTATGCTTTGCACCGCATCGCTAAACTGTAAACTCTCGAAATAGGGATAATGCCCGCCGTTCACTTCATGATACGGATGGTTAGGATCAAACATACGGTTGAAGCTAAACACCACATCATCGGCGTTCATCTTGCGCGTCGGTTTAAACCAGTCAGTGGTTTGGAACGGAACGTCTTTACGCAGATGCAGCACATAGGTTGCGCCACCGTCTAGCACTTCCCAGCTCTGGGCTAATTCAGGAATGAGGCGGTAGGTATAGGGGTCAACATCCAGCAGACGGTCGTAAAGCTGCGCGGCAAGGGTATCGACCGTAAGCCCGCTGCTTGCCATCTGTGGATTGAAGGTATTTAGGATCCCGCTGACGCAATAAATGAAGCCGCTCTGGCGGATATCCGGCAGCGGTTTGGTTTTGGTCACAGGGGCAATTTCGGCTGCTGTCGCAACGGCAGACAGGCAACTTAATGCCAGCATCAGGGTTTTTAGACCACGCATAAACGCTTCAAGAGGTTGTTGAGCAAAGTGTTTAGTGTAACGTACATTGGCTGGCAGCCCAATCATTCCAGTGAGATGAAGGGGTTATTTGCCTTTTGCTTAACCAATCTACTGGTAAGCATAAGTCAGAAATCACGGAACAGCGGGGTTTTGCGCTAAATATTGCGTAATAAAGCGGCTATGAAGATGTGAGCTGGCGCACGCTGCAAATACAAATAAGAAAAATTCGCAACAAACCACTTTACACATGGTAGTGATAACCATTATCATCCATCTCGTTCTCTAGAGAATGCCTCCTCAGGGCAATCAATTCTCTTAAGAACACGACATTGCTCACATTGCTTCCAGATCTACTTTATAGCCAGCCGGGTGCTGGCTTTTTTTTTGCCTAAAACTTCTTATCTAGAGCAATTTTAAAGCTTGAGCTTGATTTTAGGGGGAGTACACCGATGGGGTCGTAGCGGCGTAAGCCGCCGACAACTTTGCTTGGAGCAAAGTTGAACAACGCGGAAGCGTTGGCCCGCAGGGTGGAACACAAGGATGTGTTCCATAACGGCCCCGCGGTGTGCTAGACCCGTGTATCTCGATCGCCCCAGAGATATGATTACTTAACCGCCAGATCGCCACTATCCCTGAATCCCCAACTTCTTCATGATCCCACGCAGTTGGTGATAGGTCAGATTTAACAGCTCTGCGGCCTGACGTTGATTATGCCGACTCTCTTGCAGCGCCTGAATAATGATCTGTTTTTCGCGCTCTGCCAGCCAATCTTTAAGATCGATGGGTAAAGACGGCTGCGCCGTTTGTGCATCCATTTGTGTCGCCGCAGGTGTGCCGGCAGAAGAGGGCAAGTCGGTTGTGCGATGTTTAAACGGATTAATCACAATCGCGTCTAGCTGTTCAGGTGAATCACCATGACGATAGACCGAACGCTCTACTACGTTTTTCAATTCACGAATATTGCCGGGCCAGCCGTAATCCAGCAGCGTTTGCCGCGCGGCATCGCTGAAGCCGGGAAAGAACGCGAGGCCCAGCTCACCGCACATCTGCATGGCAAAATGCTCAGCCAACAGCATGATATCGCTGCGGCGCTCTCTCAGCGGCGGAAGTTGGATAACGTCAAAAGCCAAGCGATCTAGCAAATCGGCGCGGAAGGTACCTGCTTCAGCCATAGCAGGTAAATCAGCATTGGTCGCGCACACTAAGCGCACATCGACCTGCAAAGGCTGGCTGCCGCCTACGCGTTCTAAATGACCATATTCAATCACGCGTAACAGTTTTTCTTGAATTAACATTGGCGCAGTAGCCAGTTCATCAAGAAAGAGCGTACCGCCGTCGGCACGTTCGAAGCGGCCTAAATGGCGTTTTTGCGCACCGGTAAACGCACCGGCCTCATGACCAAACAGCTCCGAGTCTAGCAAGTTGTCATTGAGCGCCGCGCAGTTCAGCGACACGAACGGCCCCTGCCAACGGTTAGACAAATAGTGCAGGCGATGAGCGATCAGCTCTTTACCTGTTCCGCGTTCGCCAATAATTAATACTGGTTTATTCAACTTCGCCAGCTGCGAAGTCTGCTCCAGCACCTCAAGGAAGCTGTTGGCTTGGCCAAGCATATTTTCAATATTATCTGACATCGCGGGGTTCCATTTAGTGAATTTCGCTATCTGTTGGCTAAATTCATCACATCATGTTTTGCCTGTTGGTGGCAACAAATTTTATTTTTTCTATATAAATCAATTTATTAATTTTAATTTAAAAGTTGGCACGATAGTTGATTATGTATTTGCGAGACAGTAAACCATTTTAACAACGGATGTGCCGAACCAAGCGCACGCCGCAACGCAAGAGTGAGGGTATTAACAATGGGTATTTTTTCTCGTTTCGCCGACATCGTAAACGCCAACATCAATACTCTGCTGGATAAAGCAGAAGATCCACAGAAGCTGGTTCGCCTGATGATTCAGGAAATGGAAGATACTTTGGTCGAAGTGCGTTCCACTTCCGCCCGCGCTTTAGCCGAGAAAAAACAGCTGATGCGCCGTATCGAACAGGGTGAAACTCAGCTTAACGAGTGGCAGGACAAAGCTGAGCTGGCGCTGCGTAAAGATAAAGAAGATCTGGCGCGTGCGGCGTTAATTGAAAAACAGCGTGTAAGTGATTTGCTGACCACGCTGCGTCATGAAGTGAGCAACGTGGAAGAAACGTTGGATCGCATGAAGCGCGAAATCACCGAGCTGGAAAGCAAACTGACTGAAACACGTGCTCGACAGCAGGCACTGGCGCTGCGCCAGCAGGCCGCGGCATCTTCTCGTGAAGTTCGTCGTCAGCTCGACAGCGGCAAACTAGATGAAGCCATGGCGCGTTTTGAGCAGTTTGAACGCCGTATTGACCACATGGAAGCCGAAGCTGAAACGATGGGCTTAGGCAAAAAGAAATCGCTGGATCAAGAGTTTGCCGATCTGAAAGCCGATGATGAAATTGGCCAGCAGTTGGCAGCGTTAAAAGCCAAAATGAATCGTCCTGAATAAGCGCGATTTGTAACCGAACGACCGGCGTTATGTTTGCTGCGATATACATAACGCCGGAGAAGGGAATAGACTGTTGCTAACGGCTGTAAACTAATAATAAGGAATTCACGATGGGCTACCTTTTTCTTGCCATCCCTCTGACTATTTTTGTGCTGTTTGTATTACCTGTTTGGCTGTGGCTGCATTACAGCAACCGCCAGCAAAACGACAGCGTATTGCAAACGCAAGAAGTGCAGCGCTTAGCGCAGTTGAATGAAGAAGCGCAGCGCATGCGTCAACGCATTAGCGCGCTGGAATCCATTCTGGATGCGGAGCATCCAAACTGGAGGGACGCTTAATGACAACGCCGATGAGCGGTAAAAAACTGTATCGCATTCCTGAGCGAGGCGTGGTGAAAGGCGTTTGCGCAGGTCTGGCCGAATATATGGGCGTTCCTGTTGCTCTGGTGCGCGTGATGGCGGTGCTGTCGATTTTCTGCGGCCTGTTTATCATTACCGCTATATTGTACGTGGTGTTATCAATGACGCTGCCAACCGCCCAAGTGGCGGAGCTTAGCGGCGATCATCAACCGTCACCGCGTCAGCAAATGCAGGTGGTCACAACCGAACTCAACGAATGCGAGCAGCGCCTGCGTCGTTTAGAACGCTATGTGACTTCGGAAACGTTTGGCGTCAATGGGCGTTTCCGCAATTTATAGTTTTATTAATTATGTGCTGGGGAGAAAACGATGAGTCAATTTAAACCTGCTGATATGCTGCGTGCAGGTGGCCGCAAGGCTCGGCGTCATCTGCCTGGCCTGATTAAGAACGGTTTGCTTTTGGGGCTGACCTTTGCCCCAGCCGGTATTGCCGCCGGTGTACTACGTTATGTAACGTGGCGACCCTTGCGCTGGCTGTTAATATGGGGGCTAGAACCCTTATTACAGCGCGCAGTTCGTCAGGCAACGTCTCGTTATCGTCACGGAGCTGAAAAGCCATAACGGCTTCGTGTAAGGAGAGGAATGAAAAGGCTACAAAATGAATTAGCGTCTCTGGTTAACCGCGGTGTCGATCGTCATTTACGTTTGGCGGTGACGGGGTTAAGCCGGAGCGGAAAAACCGCATTTATCACTTCTCTGGTTAATCAACTTTTACATATTCACAGCGGTGCTCGTTTGCCGCTGTTTTCTGCCGTGCGTGAAGAGCGGTTGCTCGGCGCCAAGCGCGTCCCTCAACGGGATCTTGGCGTGGCTCGTTTTACCTATGACGAAGGACTTTCTCAGCTCTACGGTATGCCACCGACGTGGCCAACGCCGACGCGCGGCGTGAGTGAGATCCGTTTGGCGCTGAAATTTCGCAGTAA
Organism: Hafnia sp.; assembly: GCF_036648275.1. Lineage (NCBI taxonomy): Bacteria > Pseudomonadati > Pseudomonadota > Gammaproteobacteria > Enterobacterales > Hafniaceae > Hafnia > Hafnia sp. The sequence goes on from NZ_JAVXIQ010000001.1 coordinate 507,222, forward strand.
TGATTCGTTACTGCGCCATTTTAAAGATACCTCGACGCTGTATCTGGAGATTGTCGATTACCCCGGCGAATGGCTGCTCGACTTGCCGATGCTGGAGCAAGATTATCTGAGCTGGTCACGTCAGATGAATGGTTTGCTGCAGGGGCAGCGTAAAGAGTGGGCCGCAGAATGGTTAGCACTGTGTGAACAATGCGATCCGCTGGCACCGGCAGATGAAAAACAGTTAGCGGCAATTTCACAGGCCTATACCGACTACCTGCTGCGTTGCAAAGAAGAAGGGCAGCACTTTATTCAGCCGGGGCGTTTTGTGTTACCTGGCGACTTAGCCGGTGCGCCGGCATTGCAGTTTTTCCCTTGGCCACAGGTTGAAAGCATGGGGGAATCTAAACTGGCTCAGGCCGATAAGCATTCCAACATAGGCATGCTGCGCTCGCGCTACAACTATTATTGCAACGAAGTGGTGAAGGGCTTCTACAAAGAGCACTTTGTCCGTTTCGATCGCCAAATTGTGCTGGTGGATTGTTTACAGCCGTTGAATAGCGGACCGCAGGCGTTTAATGAAATGCGTCTGGCGTTAACTCAGCTGATGCAGAGTTTCCACTATGGCAAACGCACGCTGTATCGCCGACTTTTTTCGCCGTGCATCGATCGCTTAATGTTTGCGGCCACCAAAGCTGACCACGTCACTGCCGATCAGCATGCCAATCTGGTCTCTTTGCTCCAACAGCTGGTGCAGGACGCATGGCAAAATGCGGCGTTCGAAGGGATTAGCATGGACTGCGCCGGTATAGCTTCGGTACAGGCGACACAGAGCGGTTTAGTTGAGCATCACGGACAGAAAATCCCTGCATTGAAGGGATATCGTCTTGCCGATGAGAAGCCACTGACCGTATTTCCCGGTGAAGTGCCCGCGCGTTTGCCCAGCAACGAATTCTGGCAGAAGCAGGGTTTCCATTTTGAAGATTTCCGCCCACAAAGTATGAACGTGGACAGCCCATTACCGCATATCCGCATGGACAGCGTGATGGAGTTTTTATTGGGAGATAAGCTGCGATGAGCGAACCGATAAAACCAAGAATTGATTTTGACCAACCGCTGGCGGCCGAGCCGGAAATGGTGCTGAAAGCCAGCCAGCAGTTTGCGCCACAGGACGCTGAAAATTTCTTACCGGCCGAACCAGAAGTATTGACGGAAGAGCAGGATGAAGGGCGCGCAGAAGGCATTATCAATGCGGCGCTTAAACCAAAGCGCAGCCTATGGCGGCGCATGGTGGGGGCTGGTTTAGCCCTGTTTGGCGTGAGCGTTATTGCTCAAGGCGTACAGTGGTTTCATCAGGCGTGGGTTCAGCAGGATTGGATTGCGCTGGGTGGCACCGTTGCCGGTGGTCTGATCGTATTGGCGGGCGTGGGCTCGTTAATCACGGAATGGCGGCGTTTATATCGTTTACGCGAACGAGCGCAAGAGCGTGACGTTGCGCGCGATTTGTTGCATAGCCACGGTATCGGGCAGGGTAAGGCGTTTTGTGAAAAGCTGATGCAGCAGGCAAATTTAGATCAGAGCCATCCGGCAGTACAGCGCTGGCAGGCGTCGCTGCATGAAACACATAACGATCGAGAAGTGGTCGAGCTGTATTGCAAACTGGTACAACCGGTGCTGGACGTTCAGGCTCGGCGTGAAATCAGCCGCTACGCCGCAGAATCAACCCTTATGATCGCTGTGAGCCCGTTGGCGCTGGTGGATATGGCGTTTATCGCATGGCGAAATATCCGCCTGATTAACCGAATTGCAGCGCTGTACGGCATTGAATTAGGTTATTTCAGCCGTATTCGTTTATTCCGCTTGGTGCTGCTCAATATTGCTTTTGCCGGTGCTTCCGAGCTGGTGCGTGAAGTGGGCATGGATTGGATCTCGCAGGATCTGGCCGCACGTCTTTCAGCGCGTGCCGCGCAGGGCATCGGTGCCGGTTTACTGACTGCGCGCTTGGGGATTAAAGCGATGGAGCTGTGTCGTCCGCTGCCGTGGCTAGAAAATGATAAACCGCGCTTGGGGGATTTCCGTAAGGAGCTGATTACTCAGTTGAAGCGCGTTGCGCCGAAGAAAAATACTGATAAACAGTGATATGTTGCGTTAATTTTTAAGCGTTCATGGGCAGAATACAACGGCGGGTAATGTTGTATTCTGCCCAAATGTATTAGCGCTCTATGGGTAATTCGGGATTGGCTCCCCATTCGCTCCATGAACCATCATAAAGCGCCACGCCGTTAACCTGTAACGTGGTCAGCGCCAGAACCACCACCGCGGCGGTGACGCCTGAGCCACAGCTGACGATAATCGGTTGTTCAAACGTCACGCCCGCAGCGACAAAGATCGCTTTCAATTCTTCGTTTGATTTCAATGCCCCGTCTTTGACTAAGTCTCCCCACGGTACGTTATGGCTGCCGGGAATATGACCCTGTCGCAATCCCGCTCGTGGCTCGGCGACTTCACCTCTAAAGCGCGCAGCCGCGCGTGCGTCAACGATTTGAGCGCTGTGAGTTTGCGTTACCAGCAAAACGTCGTTGGCGTTTTTAATCACGTTCGGATCAAGCTGAGCGCTGAAGGAGGCCAGTTTAGGCGTTGGCACGCCGCTTTCAAGCTCGTATCCCTGTGCTTTCCATTGATGAAAACCACCGGCCAAAATGGAAACCTTGTTTGCGCCAAAGGTGCGCAGCATCCACCACGCACGCGGGGCTGAGAACAGGTTTCCTTCATCATATACCACCAGATGTTTTTCCCGATTAACTCCCAACGCTTGCATATCAGCAGAGAATTTTTCAGCTGACGGCATCGTGTGAGGTAATGGGCTGGTGTGATCGGAGAGGGTATCGATATCAAAAAACAGCGCACCGGGAAGATGTGAAGCGATGAATTCGGCATGGATATCGCGCAGATTTTCTTGTCCGGCGAGAGGCATACGCGCGTCGATGAGCTGAATATCATCGTCGTTTAAATGAGCAGAAAGCCAGTCGGCCGTAACGAAAAAGGTGTTTGTCATGGGGGATAACTATCCTTTTATACCTTTCATACTTGAAGCCGCTTTGCGTTGGCTACGCTCGTGAACCCAAATCACTTACTAGGGTAAGCGCTTTGAAATTTACTCACCTGCCGCCTTAAATTAGCTCTAATTATTTTGGGTATAGTTAAATAAAATCTCATTGAAACAATATCTAAGCTGTTATTTATACCTCAAATGCCACAAGGTGGTAATCTTTTCCATCGAAGCGGAAGCGTGAAACATCGCTCATGCCAAGTCCTTGAATGTGGGCAACCAGCGAATGCGGATTATCGTCGGCAATAAAGGCTAAGCCCGCGTCGTATTTTCCATGCATATGTGCTTTTACTGCGGTAAAAAGCTGGGAAAGCACGCCAGCGCCGCGAAACCGGCGTGAGATGCATACGGGGCCATACAGAAAAGGAGTGAGTTCGGTCATCGGACGCTGATTGAGCGAATGGGTTTCGGCCTGTTCGAGCAACGCATCAATGACGGGAGGATGAGGTTTGGCGCAGGTCGCGGTCATACAGACGAATCCAGCGACGGTTTTGCCTTCAACGGCAACTAAAATGCCCAGTTTGCTGTTGATGGCTTCAAGCTGCGCTCGGCTCATTTGTGAAACGATATATCCCTGTTGGAGGTTTTCAGCAACCAGATTTTCAGGTGTGTTCAGTCGCTGAATTTCTAAAATGCTATCATAGTCTGTAGGGACGGCCTGTCGGATGATCATATGCTGCACTTCCCCTATTTATATCTAAAATGTGTGATGAATAGGTGATAAGATTCTGCTGTCTAGATATGATGATATTTACATGATGCCTACCTCGAAGACAATTATATAGCCTGTTGTAACAATTGTTGAGGTGTCATTGCGCTAGTTTATAGTTAGCTAAGTTGTAAATCAGAAATGACTGGCTGGATAACAATAGAAAGATCTGTCAACTTATACTGACAGTTACTGTTTCAGTTGTCGTACAATCGCAATGATAGTGAGCGTGATGTAGGGCAATTGGTTTTCTCTCGTGTATCTACACGTATGTTTTACACACCGTAATATGCAGATTAAGGTCAAAACTGATGCGCCTGGAAGTTTTTTGTGAAGACCGAATCGGCTTAACCCGAGAACTGCTGGATCTGCTAGCAGCGCGTAATATTGATTTGCGCGGGATTGAGATCGATACCATCGGTCGTATCTATTTGAATTTTAATGAACTTGACTTCGAAGTCTTCCGTCAGTTGATGGCAGAGATCCGCCGCATCAGCGGCGTCACCGACGTACGTACCGTGCCATACATGCCGTCAGAGCGTGAACACCGTGCGATGTGGGCGTTGCTAGAATCTCTGCCAGAGCCAGTTTTCTCTATTGATATGAAAGGGAAGGTTGAGCTGGCTAACCAGGCGGCGTTAATGCTGTTTGGTACTACCGAAGACAAAATCTGTAATCAAACCGCAGGTGGACTGATTGGCGGCTATAACTTTTTACGCTGGCTGGAGAACGAAACCGTTGCTCCGCATGCCGAAAAAGTGGTTATTCGCGGGCAGGACTATCTGATGGACATCACACCAATCTATCTGGGTGAAGAGCAGGGCGAAATGTCTGCACCAGTAGGGGCGGTTGTGGTGTTGAAATCGGCGGTTCGCATTGGGCGTCAGCTGCAAAACCTCACGGTAAATGACGATAGCGAATTCGAGCACATTATTGGTGTTAGCCCGAAAATGCGTCAGGTACTCGAGCAGGCACGCAAACTCGCCATGCTAGACGCACCTTTGCTGATTGTGGGCGATACCGGTACTGGTAAAGATGTGCTGGCTCGCGCCTGTCATCTGCGTAGCCCACGCGGCAAACAGCCTTTCTTGGCATTGAACTGTGCCGCACTGCCGGACGACGTTGCTGAAAGTGAACTGTTTGGCCACGCAGCGGGTGCTTATCCGAATGCGCTGGAAGGCAAAAAAGGCTTCTTTGAACAAGCCAACGGTGGTTCGGTGTTGCTGGATGAAATCGGTGAGATGTCACCGCGCATGCAAACCAAGCTGCTACGTTTCCTCAACGACGGAACGTTCCGCCGTGTGGGTGAAGAACATGAAGTGAGCGTAGACGTTCGTGTTATCTGTGCGACGCAGAAAAACCTGATCGATCTGGTGCAGCGTGGATTGTTCCGTGAAGATCTTTACTATCGCCTTAACGTCTTGACGCTAAATCTGCCGCCGCTGCGTGAACGCACGCAGGACATCATGCCGTTGACCGAGCTGTTTGTCTCACGCTTTGCCGATGAGCAAGGGATGCCAAGACCGCGTTTGGCGCCTGAGTTGAATGCGTTCCTCAGCCAGTACGGCTGGCCGGGCAACGTTCGTCAGTTAAAGAATGCGATCTACCGCGCGTTAACTCAGCTTGAGGGCTATGAATTGCGTCCACAGGACGTTGTTCTGCCGGAGTTTGAAGCTGAAATGGCGCTAGGTGATGAAGTACTGGATGGTTCGCTGGATGATATTTGCAAACGCTTCGAACGTTCAGTGCTGACCCGTCTGTACCGTAACTATCCAAGCACGCGTAAGTTGGCAAAACGCTTGGGCGTATCGCATACCGCGATTGCTAATAAACTTCGTGAGTATGGACTTAGCAGTCGGCGTCACGTGGAAACTCACCCAGACGCAGAAGAGAACTAAAAAAACGCGGTGCTGAATTCAGCACCGCGTTTTTGTTTCTATCGTGACTACACTGAATGTCGTAACAGAATTACTTCAGAGAAGCTAATGCCGCATCGTAGTTTGGTTCTTCGGTAATTTCGTTCACCAGCTGGCTATAGACCACGTTGTCGTTGCCGTCTAAAACCACCACGGCACGTGCGGTTAGACCGGCCAATGGACCATCGGTAATGGCTACGCCGTAATCGTGTTTGAAATCGCCGCCACGCAGGGTAGACAGCGTGATGACGTTGTTCAGACCTTCAGCGCCGCAGAAGCGAGACTGAGCGAAAGGAAGGTCAGCCGAAATGCACAGCACAACGGCGTTATCAGTCTGGCTTGCCAGCTGGTTGAATTTTCGCACTGATGCTGCGCAAACGCCGGTATCAATGCTTGGGAAGATATTCAGGATTTTGCGTTTACCAGCCAGACTTGCCAGATCAACATCGGAAAGGTCTTTAGCTACCAGTTTGAAAGGTTTGGCTTTTTCGCCAGCCTGAGGGATTTTACCGGCTACGTGTACTGGGTTGCCTTGAAAATGAACTGTCTGCGTCATTATGGTATTTCCTATTACAGTTAGTTAACACGAACTAGAGTTTACGCTAACACGGTAGCCTTGAATATACGAACAATTTTAAATATCTACGTATACCCTTCATACTTCATGCTGCATTTTTGTTAGCTGCATTCGCACACCCGAATCACTTACATAAGTAAGCTCATCGGGATGCGCTCACTTGCTGCCTCAATGCAACATGAATTATTTTGGGTATAACATTATGATGATATTGGCTAATACTTCAGCTATCTGCATCCTGCCTTTTATTAGCGCTAAGGAATAAGCATGAAAACAATGCGTTTTTATTCAGAAATCTGGCCTTTGCATACGCCTTTTGTGATTGCCCGGGGCAGCCGCACAGAAGCTTACGTTGTCGTAGTAGAAATTGAACAGGATGGCGTGGTTGGTATCGGTGAATGTACGCCCTATGCGCGCTATGACGAAAGTGTGGACTCTGTGTTGGCACAGCTTGCGTCGGTGAAATCTGCCATTGAGAACGGCCTTGATCGCCGTGAGTTATTGGCGCGATTACCCGCAGGCGCGGCGCGTAATGCGGTTGACTGTGCGCTATGGGATCTGGTCTGTAAGCAGACCAACACCACGTTGTGGGAGCAATGCAACGTGCCACAGCCAGAACACATTGTGATGGCGCAGACCGTGTCGATTGGATCGCCGGAACAGATGGCCTCCACCGCGCTTTCTTTGTTTCAGAAAGGGGCGACGCTGCTGAAAATTAAGCTCGACGATCATCTTATTACTGAACGATTGATGGCGATCCGTGCCGCTGTACCCGAAATGACGTTAATCGTTGATGCCAATGAATCTTGGCAGGCTGAAGGACTTGCGGCACGTTGTCAGTTGTTAGCCGACGTGGGTGTGGTGATGCTGGAGCAGCCTTTACCCGCGAATCAAGATGAGGCGCTGGCTCATTTCATTCATCCTTTACCGATTTGCGCAGATGAAAGCTGCCATACCCGCGATGACTTTGCCGCGCTAAAAGGCCGCTATGACATGATAAACATCAAACTGGATAAAACCGGTGGTCTGACGGAGGCGTTAGCGCTGCGTTCATTAGCGCAGAAAGAGGGCATGGCGGTTATGCTGGGCTGCATGATTTGCACCTCTCGCGCCATTCGTGCGGCTTTACCGTTAGCGCCAGCGGCTAAGTTCGTGGATTTCGATGGTCCGACGTGGCTGGCGCAGGATGCGAGTCCTGCGCTGAATTTTAGCTGTGGTGGTATTCAGCTTAAAGTACCGGCGTAAAACACGGGTTATAAATCGTAGTCGATCAGCGCCAGCAGTGCTGGAAGGTATTTTTCGCTGGCGAGATCGGCAGAAATTGCCGGTAGTTCAAGCGTAATGCAGGGAAGGCTGAGGTCGGCACACCAACTGCCAAATGAGCCCGGTGTTTCATATCCTACGTTGCTCACTAAAGGCAGTTCAAAATCGGCGGAAAGTTGCTGCCCGAGCAGCGTTTGGTGCGGATCTTCCACACAGGCCAGAGGCTCATGCAATGAAACGACCCACGCCGGTTTCAAACGGTGGATCAACTGGCAGAGCGCTTGCGTTTCGGGTTCTGAGCCTGCGGCGTCGCCGGTAGATAGCCTAACATCTCTTTCGCTGCTGGCGCTGTTCCAGCGATACACGCTATGGCCGGGCAGCCAGTTAGCCGCAGGAAAATTACGATTGAGATCCACGCCAGCAGAATTTGCTCGCAATCCTAGCTGACAGCCATCGGGATTGACCGCCAAAATGACATGGTGGCGTTGCTGCATCGGCTGGAGACTGCGCAACGCGCAGGATAAGGCGATGACTGCGGTGGTTTCGTCACCGTGGGTGCCAGCAATAATCAGTCCCGTATCACGATCGGGTTGAACGGCGGGAAAGTAAAGCAGCGGTGCGCCGAGCAACGAATGTCCATAGGTGACCGCCGTCGCGCTAATTTGGCCGCGATCGGCGCGAGGGCGGATCTGTTTTACACCATTTCCCATGCAACAGGTTTCCCGTAATAGTAGAATAACGCCGTCATACTTGAAGCTGCATCCGTGCTCGCTTTCTGCTTGGATGCAACTCCAATTATTTGGGTCTAAGTCTGAATAATTTCCGTCTGTTAACCTTCTTATTAAGGCACACTTTTTGACCTCAGAAAACGTTCGCAACGACAAAAATAAACGAGCGGGGGGAATAACGGTGTCTGGGATTAGGGAATGCTGCCGGCCGTGCCAATGATTTTGGATATATAGGGTTCTATTTATGCATCTTTTTCGTATTACTGCATTATCCGCATTGATTGCTTCGGGGTTCGTTTCTGCGCAGGCCGCGCAGGTTCCTGCGGGAACCGTTTTGGCTGAAAAACAAGAGATTGTTCGTCATATTAAAGATGAACCGGCTTCGCTAGATCCGGCAAAGGTGGTGGGATTACCCGAGGCGCAGGTGGCGCGAGATCTGTTTGAAGGGTTGGTTAATCAGGGCGCAGACGGCAAGCCAACGCCCGGCGTGGCTCAGAGCTGGCAAACGACCGATAACAAACGCTATGTGTTTAAGCTACGTGAGAACGCTAAGTGGTCGAACGGTGATCCGGTCACGGCCTATGATTTCGTCTATAGCTGGCAGCGTTTAGTGAATCCTAAAACGCTGTCGCCGTTTGCTTGGTTTGCGCAAATGGCGGGTATCGCCAATGCCGAAGGTATTATTAACGGCCAAGTGCCGGTACAAAAATTAGGTGTCGCTGCGCCGGATTCACACACGCTGGTGGTTCAGCTGAATAAGCCCGTACCGTTTTTTGTAAACCTTCTCGCTAATTTTAGCCTGTTCCCCGTACCGCAAAAAACCATCGAAAGATACGGTAACGATTGGACTAAGCCAGAGAATTTGGTGGGTAACGGCGCATACGCCATGCAGGAGCGAGTGGTTAACGAAAAAATAGTGTTAAAACCTAATCCGTATTATTGGGATCATAAAAATACCGTCTTAACTAAAGTAACGTTTATTCCGATTAATCAAGAATCTGCTGCAACCAAGCGCTATCTGGCAGGGGATATTGATATCACGGAGTCCTTCCCTAAAAACATGTACCACAAATTAATGAAGGATATCCCCGAGCAGGTTTATACGCCAGACCAGCTAGGCACCTATTACTACGCCTTTAATACGCAAAAAGCGCCGCTCAATGACGCTCGCGTGCGTAGAGCACTCTCGTACGCCATCGACAGACAGATCATTGCCGAGAAAGTATTAGGTACCGGCGAGAAGCCTGCCTATCACTTAACGCCAGATGTAACCGCAGGATTTGAGCCTGTCCCGCTGGCTATTCAGAAAATGACGCAGGCTGAACGCAACAAACAAGCGAAAGCATGGCTGAAAGCAGCAGGCTATGGGCCGAATAAGCCGCTGAAACTCACCTTGTTGTACAACACCTCAGAGAACCACCAGAAAATTGCGATTGCGGTGGCTTCAATGTGGAAAAAATCGCTGGGTGCGCAGGTGAAACTGACTAATCAGGAGTGGAAAACCTATATCGATAGCCGCAACACCGGCAAATTTGATGTGGTTCGCGCGTCTTGGGTAGGAGACTACAATGAAGCATCGACGTTCTTGACGCTGTTGACGTCGACCCATAGTGGCAATATCGCTAAATTTAATAGTCCGGGATACGACAAACTGCTAAAACAGGCCAGCGAGGAGACCGACGCAGGTAAACGTAATGCCGATTACGCGCAGGCCGAGCAAATTTTGGCCGACCAAGCACCGATTGCACCTATCTATCAATATACCAATGGCCGCTTAATTAAGCCTTGGGTGAAGGGCTATCCGATTACTAACCCTGAAGATGTCGCCTATAGCCAGACGATGTACATCATTAAGCACTAGGTTGGTTGGGAGCAGGCGGAACGGCCTGCTCTTTCTTCTGTTGTTGTTGTTTGATGAGCGTATAAGCAACGTAATATTTGAAAATATTACTCACGTACTGCACCGTTTCATTGCCTATTTTTAATTGCGCCACGCGCTCCACGTTATTAAACCAACGGTTAGGATCAAGCCCCATCAGCTTGGCTTGTTTTCTCAGTTTTTCTATTTTCGCAGGGCCTGCATTGTAGGCCGCAAAGGTGAAGAGCATTTTATTGAGCTCATCCATCGGCTGATCGGCAAAATAGCGATCTTGCATAAAACGAATATATTTAATGCCCGCATTCACATTGGGTTCTGCCTGCGAAATATCCCCGACTTTAAGATCTTTTCCCGTGCTGGGGAGTATCTGCATGATGCCAATTGCGCCGCTATGGCTACGTTTGCGTTGATCGAGCTGTGACTCTTGATAACCCTGTGACACCATCAGTAGCCAGTCTACGCTGTATTCCTGCCCGTACTTTTGGAAAATAGTCGTGAGCTGGTTGAATTTGGCGATCTCTTTTTCTGATGTGGCACTTTTTACCCACCTAACGCTGCGCAAATATTTATAAACCTGCTGGTTGCCAAACGATGTGCCTAATTTATGCGCTTTACAAAATGGATTAAGAACGGCCAGCAACTGGGGGGAATTTTTACGAACGGCTAAGGCAATATTGCCATCGGTTCGTAATGCGAATTGATCGTAGGTTACTAGATTGGGATAGATCTTCTGCCAGAGCAAAGCGAGATAGCGGTCGACCACGGTATAGCCAGCCAGATTTGCATTCACCATTTCTAAAATATCTTCAGGCTCTAGATTGCCCGGTGCATTAATGACTTCAACCGGAGCCAGCTTGTTGCTGATTAAATGTTGATTAAGCTGCGCAATACTTTGCACATAGCTGGTGGACGGATTGATAAAGACGCTTTTTCCCGCTAAATCATCTCGCGTTGTGAGTGCCGGTTGAAGTTTATTGGCCACAATCACTTCATGCACGCCGCTGGCTAGCGGGATGGTGAAATCAACCTGCTGTTGGCGCTCTGGTGTAATGGTGAGGTTTGCGGCAATCAGATCGCCTTTTCCTGCCAATAAATCAGGAATCAGCCTATCACGCGAGGTAGGGATGATAACGACATGGATCTTTTTGTCGGGTTTGATGCCGTTATTTAGCGTTTTATCAAACTGTTGCATCAGCTCAACCATCAGCCCACGTGGCGTGCCTTGGTTATCCAGAAAATAGAAGGTTTTGCTGTAGGGGATCAAAACGCGAATGACCCTGCGCTGTTGCATGGCATCGAAATCACCATAGACAGAGTTAATGGTGGTAGGAAGCGACAGAGGTTTACTCGGCGCTGCGTGGCTCGCAGTGCCAATGAAGAAGAAAGTAATGAGTAAAAATAGGCAGCGCACCATATTTCCACCTGAATATTTCCACCTGAATATTTCCACCCGGTTGGGGACGAGAAAGAAGGATGGGCGAGAAGTCGCGTAATTTGGTTAATTATAGTTGCTGGGAAATGGGGTGCGGTTTTTTTGTGCAGTTTGCATCACTAGCGTGTGCCGAAGAACAGATCAATCTGATTCACGAAGGTTAATTTTTTGTGCATATTAGCAGCGAAACCGTTAACAACCTGAAATGTATAGCAAAAATATTTTAGTAAAGCATTGATTTTCTGGCATTTAAATTGCCTTTTCCTCTCTGGCTGTTAGTATAACTGGTGTTTATAAAACGGGCAGTTCTACAGCCTTGTACAATTAATTAATTATCTTTCGGCCTGAAGGATAACTGATAAGACTGGGAATCAAGCATGAAGCGTGCACTACCTCTTGTAACTATGTTGCTTTCGGTATGGATGGCAGGGACGTCTGTCGCCAATGCAACCGAATATCCTTTGCCGCCGCCAGACAGCCGTTTGATTGGCGAAAACACCACCTTTACCGTACAGAATAATGGCAAACCGCTAGAGGATGTTGCCGCGCGCTTCCAAATCGGGTTGCTAGGAATGTTGGAAGCTAACCCTGGCGTAGATCCTTACTTGCCGAAACCGGGTACGGTGCTGACGATTCCGACTCAGATGCTGCTACCGGATGCCCCACGTGAGGGGATCGTCATCAACTTGGCTGAAATGCGTTTGTTCTACTACCCGAAAGGACAGAGCAAAGTGGTGGTTTATCCGATTGGCATTGGTCAACTGGGGCGAAATACGCCAGAAATGGTGACCAGCGTTTCTCAGCCGATTGCTAACCCAACGTGGACGCCAACGGCGAATATCCGCAAGCATTACAAAGCCGAGGGCATCACGCTGCCAGCGGTGGTCCCTGCGGGCCCAGAGAACCCTATGGGGCTGTTCGCTCTGCGTTTATCCGCACAGGGCGGGGTTTATCTGATTCACGGAACTAATGCTAATTTCGGTATTGGAATGCGCGTTAGCTCTGGCTGTATCCGTCTGCGTCCTGACGACATAGAAGCATTATTTAAAACCGTTCCGAAAGGAACTCGCGTGCAGATCGTGAATGCGCCAGTGAAAGTGTCGGTTGAGCCTGATGGCAAGCGCTATGTAGAAGTGCACCAGCCGCTATCGCGCACCGAGAAAGACGATCCACAAACGATGCATATTGCGCTAAAACCAGCAGCGCAGAAGTTTGCAGACAGCCAGCTAACCGATCGTTTGGTGTTTGACGATGCGGTGAAGCGCCGTTCAGGTATGCCGGTGATTGTGAACCATGGTCAGGAAGTGAAATCAGAGCCTGAAACGAGCGTAGTGAAGATTACACAAGCTAAGGCGACTTCGACTAGCGCAACAGAGTAAAAACTCTCAGCGAGCGTTGAGCGCAGTCTCACGTTATTTAAAAGGGATGCCGCAAGGTGTCCTTTTTTTATTGCTGCGATGTAAGAATGTTCTGGACCGATCTTAAAAAAGCGGGCTAAAGGCAAGTTGGCGAAGGGAAGGGCGGGAAAGGGCAGAATTGAGAGATAAAAAAAGGCGCACCGAAGTGCGCCTTTATTACATGACTCAAGAAATATTATTTCTTGTATTTAGTAGCCATGTTGTCCAGACGCTGGTTAGCGCGTGCTGCGTCGTCTTTAGCAGTCTGAACGTCAGCGCGCATTGCGTTAACGTCGTTGCTCAGCTGATCAACTTTGGTGTTCAGAGTCTGAACATCAGTAGACAGTTGGTCGATTTTAGCATTGCTTGAACAACCAGCCAGCATAGTAGAAGCCAGGATTACTGCGCCCAGTACCAGTTTAGTACGATTCATTATAAAACCCTCTAGATTGAGTTAATCTCCATGTAGCGTTACAAGTATTACACAAACTATTTTCTAAAGAGAATAAATTTTTCGTACTAAATCGCTTTATTTTGATCGTTCGCTCAAAGAAACGCCTTCTTTTGCCAAAAGGTTAAAAAAAGGAGAGAAAACAGGTCATTTCTATTGGATTCATCTTATTTGATTTGAAAATTAATTATATTAATAATACGAATTCAAGAGGAAAAAATGCTGTACAAATGTAAAAAAAAAGCGCCGGAAACCGGCGCTTGATATATTGAGAATAAATGCTATTACAGAACGTGCACAGAAGCGGTGTTAGTTGTGCCGCTAGAAACCAGTGCGCCAGAAACCATAACCACGATATCGCCTTTCTGAGCCAGACCACTTTCAACCGCAACTTCTTTACCAATACGGTAGAAATCGTCAGTAGAAGCGATCTCTTTAACCAGCATAGGAACCACGCCTTTGCTCAGGATCAGCTGGCGTGCGGTGACTGGGTTAGTGGTCAGAGCCAAGATCATGGCATCTGGGAAGTATTTACGAACGGCTTTAGCAGATTTACCGCCGGCAGTCGCAACTACGATCAGTGGAGCGTCCAGTTTTTCAGCAGTTTCTACTGCGCCACGGCAAACGGCTTCGGTGATGCGCAGTTTACGGCTGTCGTGCAGAGTATCAATACGGCTCTGCATCACGCGGTCAGTACGCTCACAGATAGTCGCCATGATGCTAACAGCTTCAAGAGGGTATTTACCCTTAGCACTTTCACCAGACAGCATAACTGCGTCAGTACCGTCCAGAATGGCGTTAGCCACGTCGCCTGCTTCTGCGCGGGTTGGACGTGGGTTTTTGATCATGGAATCGAGCATCTGAGTTGCAGTGATAACAACTTTACGTGCACGGTTACATTTTTCGATCATCATTTTCTGAGCGAAAATAACTTCTTCAACTGGGATTTCAACGCCCAAGTCACCACGAGCAACCATGATGCCGTCAGAAGCTTCCAGGATTTCGTCGAAGTTGTTCAGACCTTCTTGGTTTTCGATCTTAGAGATGATCTGAATGTTTTCGCCTCCGTGGGCTTTCAGGTGCTCACGGATCTCCATCACGTCAGAACGCTTACGGATGAATGAAGCTGCAACGAAATCAACGCCTTGTTCGCAACCGAATACCAGGTCACGCTTGTCTTTTTCAGCCAGCGCTGGCAGTTGGATAGAAACGCCTGGCAGGTTAACGCCTTTGTTTTCGCCCAGATCGCCCGCGTTCAGAACCTTACATACCACTTCAGTTTCTGAAACTTCGATGACTTCCATACCGATCAAGCCATCGTCAACCAGAACGGTGTTGCCGATTTTCAGGTCAGCAGCGAAGCCAGGGTAGGTAACAGCAACACGGCTGGTGTTGCCGATAACGCTCTGGTCGGTGGTGAAAGTGAAAGTCTGACCAGCTGTCAGCGCAGCGTCTTTGCCGCCTTCCAGTTTCATAGTACGGATTTCTGGACCTTTAGTGTCCAGCAGGATCGCGGCTTTCTTACCGGTTTTTTCCATAACAGCGCGAATGTTTTTGATGCGCTGTCCGTGTTCTTCATAATCACCGTGGGAGAAGTTAAGACGCATAACGTTCATGCCTGCGGTCAGCATGTTGTTCAGCATTTCTTCGGATTCGGTCTTAGGACCGATGGTGCATACAATTTTGGTCTTTTTCATGAAGTTTAATTTCTGCAAGTTGTGATGGATTGAAAAAACAGAGTGCTCAAGGCATTGCCGTGAGCAAGAGATGAAGCCGATAAAACGATGTTGCTTAAAAGGTTAACGTTGCCTAAAAGTGTGAACGTCGGTAATCGGGATGTTGAAACACTACTAAGAATAGATGACAGCTGAGGGATGGATGCGGAAAAGTGTTCTCCGCGTTTAAGAATTGATAAGCGCGAAAGCATATATGAGTTGTAGTTTGCGTAGCGACAGATCAAGGGCTGAAACCATTCAATTGAAATGACGTTTCGTATTATACGGTCTTAGTATCGGAAATGACAACGAATTTGCCTAAATCAACACGTGATTAGTTAAAAAAACGACGATTGCTGCGCATATGTAACAAATCCATTGCGTTTGTTGCGCAACAAATGAAAAGAACGTGATGGCGATATTTCTGTCAGCAATGCATTGATGAAATGGGTAATAAAGAATTATTCGAAAGTCTAAAATAGCTAGGGTTGGGAAAGTTTTGGGAAGAAGGGAATATCAAAATTGAATGGTGCGTCCGAGTGAACTCGAATCACCGACCCCCACCATGTCAAGGTGGTG